>JAFGDU010000164.1 GCA_016931915.1 Actinomycetota bacterium | reverse complement strand
TGGCGGGTCCTCTCGCGGCAGCCCATGGCCAGCACGATGGAGCGGGGCTCCAGCTCGATGATCCCCTCGCGGGAGTTCACGGCGGTGATGCGCCGGTCCGGCGCCATCTCCAGCACCATGGTATCCAGCTTGATGTCGATGTCCGCCGCCTCCACGCGGTCGATATAGCGCTGGGCGTACTGGGGGCCGGTGAGCACCTCGTCGAAAACGATGGAGCCGAAGCCGTCATGGATGCACTGGGGGAGGATGCCGCCCAGCTCGACGTCCCGCTCGATGAGCATGACGTGCTCCAGACCCGCTTCCCGCGCCGCCAGGGCCGCCCCCAGGCCGGCGGGCCCGGCGCCGATGACCAGGCAGTCCGGACGCCTCGCCACGCTCATGCGCTCTCACCCCTGAGGAAATCCTTGGCCATGGCGACGAAGACCGGTGAACCCTCCCCGTCCTTGGTGACGGCGGTTATGGGGATGCCCAGTTCCCGGGCGAGGATGGCCGCCACGCGGTTGTGGCAGAAACCACCCTGGCACCTGCCCATGCCGGTGCGGGTGCGGCGCTTCACCGCGTCCATGTTGGTGGCGGGGATGATGGCGTGTATAGCCCTCACCACCTCCATCTCCGTCACCGTCTCGCAGCGGCAGATGACATGGCCCCAGCGCGGGTCCTCGCGCACGAGGCGATCGCGCTCCGCGTTGGAGAGCTGGGAGAACCTCGCGGGCTTGGGGCGCACGGGATCGAAATCGGGCCGGGCCTCGCCGGGCATGCCCAGCTCGTGCAGGATGCCGATGACCATCTCGGCGATGGCGGGGGCGGACGCAAGTCCGGGCGACTGGATGCCCGCCACGTTCACGAAACCGCGCACCGCATCGGATGCCCCGATGACGAAATCCTCCTCCAGCGTGGGGGCACGGATACCGCTGAAGGCGGAGATGAGGGCGTCGCGGGGGAAATCGGGTAGGAGGTAGTGGAACCTCTCAAAGATCTCCTCTATCTCCCCGGCGGAGATGGAGGTGTCGTACTTGTCTCCCGTCTCCACCGCGGTGGGGCCCAGCTGCAGGTTGCCCTCGTCGGTGGGCATGGCGCCGCCGCCCTTGCTCTGGGTGGTCCTCTGCCCCGGCAGCTTGAACTCGGCCACGCTCGATCTCACGTACTCGGCGGTGACCTGGCGGTCGAAGAGCAGGGTGGCCCCCTTGCGGGGGTGGATGACGAATCCGCCCGCCCCCGCCATGTTTGCCACCTCGTCCGCGAACACGCCCGCCGCGTTCACCACCAGGGAGGTCTCGATCTCGCCGCGGTCGGTGATGACCGCCCTGACCGCCCCGTCCTCCACCCTGAACCCGGTCACCTCGGTTCCAGTGAACACCATGGCACCGTTGATGACCGCGTGTTCCGCCAGGGCTATGGTCAGCTTGTAGGGGCTGATGAGGCCGTAGGTCTCGTCGAAGACTCCCGCCACCGCCTCGCGGGTGACGTTGGGCTCCATGCGGAAGATCTCGTCCCGCGTGAGCATGCGCAGGCCTTTTATACCGGCCTTCTCGCCGTAGGCTATGATTCCCTCCGGGATCTTCCGGGTGAGGATCTCCCGCCTCTCCTCCTCGCTCATGTTCCCGGCGTGCTCTTCGGGGATGGCGCGCGGGGTGACCACGATGAGCATGCCGTGCCGCTTCACCTCCACCCCCAGGCCGCGCACGAAATCATCGTACATCTGGTTGCCGCGCACGTTGAGCTCCTGCTTCAGCGTCCCGGCGTCCTCGCCGATGCCCGAATGTACCTCGGCGTTGTTGGCCTTGCTGGTGCCGCAGGATACGTCGCTCTCCTTCTCCAGGATGACCACGTCGGAGGTGTAACGCGTGGCCTCCCTGGCGATGGAGCAGCCGATGACGCCGCCGCCGACGATCACCAGGCCGGCCCGCGAAGGCAAGGGCGCTTGCTGTAGCGACATGCCGTCCCCTTCGGTCTTCTTTCTCCCCCTTAGCTCTGCTCATACCATTCTACCCGTAATAAGTGCTTGAATCCCGCAAGTGTGCTATTCGCCGCGTAAACCATCAGGTTGATATGAAACATATGTACCGCATGCGAATGGGAATACTTTATAGATAAATACGGAGATTAAAGATCGATATGAAGAGAGGTACTCAGAACATGACAGAGGAAAAGCTCACGCCGGAGGAAGAGAGGGTGATCGTGCACAAGGGAACCGAGGCTCCCTTCTCCGGGGAATACACGGACCTCTTCGAGCCGGGCACCTATGCATGCAGGAGGTGCGGCGCCCCCCTTTACAGGTCGCAGGACAAGTTCCATTCCGGCTGCGGCTGGCCCAGTTTCGACGACGAGATAGAGGGGGCGGTGAAGAGGCAGACAGACGCCGACGGCAGGCGGACGGAGATCATTTGCGCCGCATGCGGTGGGCATCTGGGTCACGTCTTCGAGGGTGAGGATTTCACCCCCAAGAACACCCGCCACTGCGTCAACTCCATATCCATGAGGTTTATCCCCGATGACGATTCAGAATAGCCATGAAACCATCGTCCTGGGAGGGGGATGTTTCTGGTGCACGGAGGCGCTCCTGAGCACCCTCGTGGGGGTGCTCAGGGTCACTCCCGGTTACGCGGGCGGCGAGACCCGGGACCCCACCTACCGCCAGGTCTGCAACGGAGGTACCGGGCATGCCGAGGTAGTCGAGGTAGAGTACGACCCGGAGGTCATCTCCCTGGAGGACCTGCTGGAGGTCTTCTTCGCCACCCACGATCCCACGTCGCTGAACCGGCAGGGCGCCGACGTTGGTACCCAGTACAGGTCCATCATCCTCTACGACTCATACGCACAGAAGTTGAAGGTGGAGAGATTCGTCGCGGAACTGGCGCGGGAATACGATAAGCCCATCGTCACAGAGGTGAAGGAGTTGGACACATTCTATCCCGCGGAGGAATACCACCATAGATACTTCGAGAGGAACCCGAACCAGCCCTACTGCCGCGCGGTCATCTCCCCCAAGCTGGACAAGCTACGCAAGAAGAACGGCTGAGCCGGATCCCGTTCTCGAGCGAGGATGCTGTTAAACTCCGTCTAACTAACAGAGCGCGTAAACCGACACTGAAGCCCGATGTTTTCGTGTGATGTATGCGTACTATCCTGCTGTCTTGACGTTCAGCCTGCGAGGTCCCCGCTCGATACATAATTAAGCATCGGTGCTGAAAGAGAAGACGGAGAGGTCTGAAGATGGCGGATTACGTTCTGGTGCACGGCGGCCAGAGAGACGGCAGCGTTTCGGACAAGGTGGTTCCCCTCCTCGCGGAACGCGGCTACAAAGCCTGCGCGCCTTCCCTGTCCAAACCCGACAAATCCACCCTCAGCGAGCATATCTCAGAGATATGCGGGCTCCTGGAAGGCGAGGATCTGAACGGCATAATCCTGGTGGGACACAGCTACGCCTCCATGGTCATCACGGGCGTAGCGGACAGGATGCCGGAAAGGATAAGACACCTCATCTATGTAGATTGTGCGGTGCCCATAAACGGTATGTCGCTCTACGGCATGTTCGAACCCCTCGGAGTCACCTCCGAGGAGTACGGACTGCCGCAGCAGCCACCGTTCCTCGAGCCCCTTTTCTTCGACGAAAGCAAGCTACGGGCGATCCCTAAGACCTACGTTCACTGCAAGCGCAGCGAATTCATCGCCGTCGGCAAACCGTTCTTCGAGAAGGTTGTCGAGAACGCGGAGCGGGACAACTGGGACTATTTCCAGCTGGACTCCGACCACGTCTGTATGATCTCACACCCGGTCGAACTGGCGCAGATCCTCCTGCGCGAACAGAACGATCCTGCGCCACGGTGACATTTACTCTCCCATCGGTCGTTACGGGTATATACAGGGGCTGTGATGAATATTATAAAGATCCACCCGCTTATTGCATGAATCGCAGTACATGTGAGATATGAGTCCATGACAAACCGGGGAAAAGAACAACGCCTTTCGAACCATAGAAGCCTTTTCTGATGGAAAGATCACTTAACACAATAGAGCCTGAAATGTAGGGGGAGGACAAGACATTGAGCAAAGACTTAGAAAACTGCTTCCTAACCCTGGGACAATCGGGATGATGGTTCAGGGTTGCAACCCTGCTTGCGCCAACAACCTGCCCAGCTCACGGGCTTTGCGCCTGTGTTTGTCCTTCAACCCCTTGAAGACCAGCTCTCCGGCGTATAGGGTTCCGATGGTCTCAGCATTGAAGGAGAGCTTCGAAAGCTCTTTCATCTGTTTTGTAGCGATATCGCACAACTTGCGGAGGTAGTTAGGCATGGTACCGGCCGTGGCTATGGTAACGGCGTGCCGTCGCTTGTCGGTGAAGCGGCTTGTTGGAATGCCCTTTAGCCACAATAGCTTTCCCTTGGATGAGCCGGCCGTGTATGCGCATCTCTCGAAGAAGGTCTTGAAGATGGCGTTACCATGGCCGCTGCTCACGGGAGTGGCGATTATATACGCGTCGGCTTCCTTCAGCCTCTCGAGAATCCACTTCATGTCGTCTTCCTGTGAGCAACGCCCTATGGGGGATTCGGTGTCCCTGTAACATGTCATGCAGAATTTGCAGTACCCGATGTCCAGGTCGGCCAGTCTCAACTCCTCGACCTCGGCGCCTCCCTGCGCAGCGGCCGAGGAAGCCTCCTCGATGAGGGTCGCAAGTGCGCCCTTCTTTTTGGGATTGGCGTTGATAACCACAACTTTCACGTCAGGACTCCTTTCGTACAGGTCGAATATCGCCGCGGCACCTCCACCCGTGCTCTCCTCACCGACTTCCACATAAGCCAGACCCTTTGCGGTACCGCCCTGTTTCTTGACGGGCGGTTCATTAGTCCCAATATGAATCGGCATCCAAACTTGAAATACTCACATCTTTTCTGTTAAAACACAGCGCCTTTCGAGCTAGATGAGCTTACATTATTTACCATATAACATTTCTTACGGCTCCTTAAGAGTTAGGGCGGGGCAATAAAACTCGGCTCACAATACTGACTAAAGATATGGCTTGTTCGGGAGCAACATGTGTATCTGAATACACATTTTCACACCGAGAGTTTCAATTACAGGGATTTCCGGGGAAGCTTAACCGCTCATGGTCCTGCTCTTCATTAAGCGAGTATTCCCCACATGCGGCTCCCGATATTATTATTCTACCTTCCTTGAATACAGATCAGCATATCGGAACCCTCTCCCCTCCCCTACCGATCTTCCAGATATAATAAAGGGGATTGCTAAAATTCGAGTATCAACCTCACTTGCCCGGGAGACCCGTATAGCTCCTCGAAGCTCTTATGGGTTTTCTCCTTGTCTATTCTAAACCCCACTTTTTCGTACGCTTTCTTCGATGCCAGGTTCCCTATCCAGGTTGTGACCTGCATACGGGGATAACCCTCGCTCTTGGCCTTCTCGATCGCGTCCTCGAGCAGAGCGGTGATGACCCCTCTCCTCTGAAACTCGGGGAAGGTGGCGACGAACTCTACCACCAGGGTGTTTTCGAGTATGGGGAGGTGGGTTCTGTAGAAAGGCATCCATTTCATATAGCCAGCGATTATCTCCATGTAACTGAAGCCCATTTTGCGCCAGGCTCTCAGCCATGCATTAAGCCTGTCATGTTCCCTGGTATGAGTGCACAGACCTCCTGCAATCCTGCCGTCTATCTCGGCCACCTTGAACTTGCTGTAATGGGTGCTGACTTTAACCGCGTTCATGAACAGCCACCCGAGTCGCTCCAGCCTCTCTTCTTTCGGCACTGGCCATGATGTCGCCCAAAGAGGGACTTTCTGTTCGCCCTTGAAAGATGGCAGTTCGAACTGCTGGGTTCCCGCCAGGTCTATAATCATCGCACCATATTCTGCATCCTCAGGCACCGCGCTACGGATCTTGATCATTGGGATAAGCACCTCCGTTCATGCCATATGAAGCCGATGCCATGGAAATAATAACTCATGCCGGGCTCTCCATTTCTCCAGGTCGCATTTGCCGCTAATAGAAAATTTGAGCCAGCCTTCTCGTAGACCTTGAGTGAACAGACATTTTCCCATATACGCCTTCCGACATCATGGTTCTACCCAGAATCAGGTAAGTCAAAACGTCAGAGTGCCGGTATTCTGCCTTCTCCATGATGCTCTTCCCCTTTTTCGCACGGAGAGTTTCAACGAGAAGCTGTACGGCTCTCCCGGGATGATGAGGTTGGTGCTCGAGCTCTAGACAAGTGTGATAACGACAAGAATCCGCCAATAAGAAGGGGAGTTCAAACAACGCAACACGTTTGAGATCATGATAGACGTTAGGGACTATCTATCACAACAAGCCTCAACTGGACGGGAGCAGATGGAACTCGACGGAGGTGGGCTCCTTCACCCTGCGTGAGGCGTCGAGGATCTCGATACCCACTACGTTTCCCTCCGCGTCGAAGTCGATGATGACTCCGGGTTTCTCCTCATCGCTCTAGACTAACAATACTCTCGGTTTATCTTGCAATGTTGAACGTGTCATCGCCTGCTGTGATAATAAGAGCAGCAGAAGGAGCATGAAAGATGGCTGAGAAAAGGCTGATCATCGATTATCTG
>JAFGDU010000020.1 GCA_016931915.1 Actinomycetota bacterium | reverse complement strand
GCGGGGGCGGTAACGCCGATGGAGTCGTGTCCCCCCACCCGGCCGTTCCAGTACATGGCCCGCTCGCATACCACCCCGCCGCTCGCCTCGACCAGGGTGGAGACGTGGTAGGTATCAAGGTAAGAGTCCAGATTGAAGGAGACGCGCGTTGCGGGTGCGAGGTCGAATCCCTGCAGCTCCAGCGGCCTTACCTCGCCCGCTTCCGTGTTCAGGGTCAGGTCCACGCTCACCGCTTTATCCCCCGGGTTCTGCACCAGGACCCAGGTCTCGAACTCCCCGGATGTCGCCCCCTCGGCCAGGTACCACTGCGCGGCGGGGGCGGTAACGCCGATGGAGTCGTGTCCGCCCGTGCGGCCGTTCCAGTACATGGCCCGCTCGCACACCACCTCGCCGTCCCTGGCCTCGACCAGGGTGGAGACGTGGTAGGTATGCACGTAGGCGTGGAGTGGGAAGCTTCTCCTTCCCCCGGCCGGGATCTCCAGGTTCTGCAGCTCGGGCAGGACCGTCTTTCCCGACTCCGTGTTAAGGGTCAGGTCCACGTGGACCGCCTCATCCCCCGGGTTCTGAACCAGCACCCAGGTCTCGAAACCGCCCGTGGACGCGGTGCCGACCACATCCCTGTTCTCCACCAGGCCCCCGCGCACCTCGACTTCACTGCCCCTTTCCTGCCTGGCTATACCGAGGACGAGGAGAAGGGCGACTAGGATGCAGAGCACGCATAAGGCCAGGATACGGACGTATCTGGTCCCTCTCACCCGTTCATCCGAAGATAGATCCTCCATGATCCAGCCTGACCCTCGCTTGCCGTCCGGCGTTTCCTTTGGAGGGCTGTGATAAGTAAAAAGCGCAACTCGACCCTCTATTTATATTAACGCCCCAACCCAGCAAAAATTGCATTGTAGTAGAAGCCAGGAATGAGCATCGGTTTTACCCCCTATTTCCCATATAGAACTCAAAGGACAACTTGCTGAGACCGAGACTCTGGCTACGGAGGAGAACGTAGGGACGCTATCATCCATCAATCACGCCTGGGTATCCAAGGCGATGCGTTCTACCGGCACCAAGAAGGTCACCCTGGACATGGACTCCTCTGAGTTCCCGGTGCACGGCAGCCAGGAGGGCTCGGCATACAACGGGTCTTTCCTATCCAGGTGTTATCATCCCCTCCTTCTTCAACCAATACGGCGATTGTGAGGGGGCTTACCTACGGCCAGGTAACGTACATTCCGCCGATGGCTGGAGGGATCTACTGCAGCCCATAGTAGTGAGGTATAAGGCATCGGGGAAGAGGATCTACTTCCGGGCCGACGCCGCTTTCGCCTCCCCGGATGTATATGAATCCCTGGAAGACAACAACATCCTCTACGCCATGAGGATGAAGGCCAACAGCAGGCTATACGAGGAGGTTGAACACCTCATGACCAGGCCAGTGGGAAGGTTGTCTGCCAAACCCAAGGTCTTCTACCACGATTTCTTCTACCGGGCTGGCTCCTGGAGGAGACAGAGGAGGGTCATCGCCATGATAGAGTGGCATCAGGGGG
The DNA here is from genome assembly GCA_016931915.1 of Actinomycetota bacterium. GTDB lineage: Bacteria > Actinomycetota > Geothermincolia > Geothermincolales > RBG-13-55-18 > SURF-21. The sequence goes on along the minus strand of JAFGDU010000020.1, from coordinate 19,203 downwards.
AACTCTTTTCCAGGGTGGGCTTCATCGGGGCCAACCTGAGCGCCAAAGCGGAAAGCGTTGTCCGCTTCTACAATAAGAGAGGACCATGTGAGCAATACATCAAGGAGGCAAACCACGGTTTGGGCGTTCTAACCTGGATATAAATGGTAAGATACTGTCATCAAGAGGTGCATATGGGGAAATGTCACGTTATATCTCTAAATGTGTCGGGAATAATGGAGTGAAAGTAGAGCTGAGTACACGGCTGAGACGGTACGCGGGAAAGATTCGTATCAAGGGGGTTTGAGATAAGAAAAGCGATTGTCCCACTTGCTGTAGCTGCTCTGATAGTACCGGACTGCAGCCATTGAGTGCAGCAGAAAAAGCCTCAACTCGTCAACGATTACATGCTGGACTTCCTGCCGGATTAAGAGAATAAAAGCCAGTCTGCATAGATAAGGAAATTGGTGCACAGTTTTTCGGAAAGGCAGGTCGTTATGGATGAGTTAGTCGAATACCCGCCGGGCACTCCATTTCCCGGGGTCATCGGACGGACGATGGATGAATCCTCCCCCGCCTGGCCGCAGCCGGTACGTGCCAAGGAGGGAGCGCCGAACATTATCTTCTTCGTGTGGGACGACGTCGGCTACGGGCAGATGTCGGCTTTCGGCGGGCTGTGCCGGACGCCGACGCTGGAGAGGCTGGCGGAGCGCGGCCTGCGCTATACAAATTTCCAGACCACCGCGCTCTGCTCTCCCACCCGCGGCTGCATACTCACCGGCCGCAACCACCATAGCTTGGGGCTTTCCGCGATCACCGAACTGTCGATGGGATACCCCGGCCATAACGGCTACATGGGCTTCGAACACGGCTTCATCTCGGAGATGCTGCTGTTGCACGGCTACAACACCTTCGCCGTGGGTAAGTGGCACCTGACGCCACCGGAGGAGACCACTCCCGCCGGCCCCTACCATCGCTGGCCTCTGGGGCGCGGATTCGAGCGCTACTACGGCTTCCTCGGTGGCGACACCGACCAGTGGCATCCCGACCTGACCTACGACAACCACCAGGTACGGCCCCCGAAGACGCCGCAGGAGGGCTACCACCTGAACATCGACCTGGCCGACAAGGCCATCGAGTTCATCCAGGACGCCAAGGTCAGCGCCCCGGACAAGCCCTTCTTCCTCTACTACGCCACCGGCGCCGGCCATGCCCCACATCACGTAGAGGAGGAATGGATAGAGAAGTACAAGGGCGAGTTCGACATGGGCTGGGACGAATACCGCAAGACCGTCTTCGAGCGCCAGAAGGAACTGGGCATTATGCCGGCCGGTACACAGCTTTCCGAGCGCGACCCGGACGTGCCCGCCTGGGATTCCCTCTCCGATGAGGCCAGGCGCATGTACGCCCATGAGATGGAGGTCTACGCGGCTTTCGTCGAGCAGACCGATCACCATTTCGGCCGCATCATCGATTTCTTAGACAAGATTGGCGAGCTGGACAACACCCTTGTCGTTGTGATCTCCGACAACGGCGCCAGCGCTGAGGGAGGCATACACGGCACCTTCAACGAGCTTCTCTTCTTCAACAGCATCGAGGAGACGCTGGAGGACAACCAGGCCAGGGCCGATAAATGGGGCGGTGTGGATACCTTCCCCCACTACTCCTGGGGTTGGACCTGGGCCGGAGACACCCCCTTCCGCCGCTGGAAGCGGGAGACCTACCGAGGCGGCGTCACAGACCCCTGCATCATCTCCTGGCCGCGGGGGATAGAGGCGGTGGGCGAGGTGCGCAACCAGTACACCCACGCCATCGACATCGTACCCACTATATTGGAGGCGCTGGGGATAGGGGCGCCCGAGTTTATCCGCGGCGTGCCCCAGTCACCCATCCAGGGCCAAAGCTTTGTCCCTACCTTCGAGGATGCCGGAGCGGAGAGCGAACGCGTCACTCAGTACTTCGAGATGTTCGGCCACCGCTCCATATATCACGACGGTTGGAAGGCCGTCTGTGCCTTCCCCGGTACCAGCTTTGCCGAGGCCGCCGAAAAGGATTGGTTTTTCGGCATGCCCCTCACCGTCGAGGTGCTTGAGGAATTAGACACCTCGGGCTGGGAGCTGTACCATACCGCCGAGGACCCGGCCGAGACCAGAAACCTGGCCGGAGAGATGCCGGAGAAGATGCAGGAGATGATCCAGCGCTGGTACACCGAGGCGGGGAAATACGATGTGCTTCCCCTGGTCTCGGCCGACATTGAGCGCCTCAATGTGCCACGTCCCACGGTTTCTAAACCCCGCCAGAGTTTCGTGTATTACCCAGGCGGCGCCATGGTGCCCTTCGCGGCTGTCCCCAGGGTCTTCAACCGGCCCTTCAGCATCACCGCAAAGGTGGTCATACCGGAGAGGGGAGCGGAGGGCGTACTGTTGGCCCTGGGCAACCGCCACGGCGGCTACAGTCTCTACATCAAGGACGGGCACCTGCATCACGTCCACAACTACGCGGGACTGGAGCGCTTCAAGGTCAGCTCGCCTGAAGCGGTTCCTGCAGGCGAGGCGGTGCTGCGCTATGAGTTCGAGCCGACGGGCGAGCCCGACTTGAGGAAGGGCAAGGGCACGCCGGGTCGCAGCCAACTCTACATAAACGACGAGCTGGTGGCCAGCAAGGATCTGCCTGTAACGGTGCCCAGCGCCTTTGGCATCATCGGTTTGAGCTGTGGCTACGATGCCGCCGATGCGGTCAATCCAGATGACTACTCAGCGCCTTTCTCTTTCACCGGAGAGATAGGGGAAGTGGTACTGGATGTCTCTGGCGATGTGATCGTCGATGATGAGGCCGATTTGAAACGGTTGATGGCCGAGCAATAAATAAAGGTAGCTATAAGGCTTCTCCCGGTTGCGCCGCATAGGAGCGGATGGGCGGCTGAGAATAGATGCCTTTTCTTCCCCTGCAAAGAACCTGGATTGAATTTGTATTAAAATATGTCTGCATAAGGTGTAGGCCAGGATTCACCATAGGAAGACCCCCTGAATTATATAAGGGTTATGAGGTACTAGCGTAGTCTACCCTCGGTTCTTTAGAGCTTCAAGATGACAATCCCCAAAGCAATGATGGAAATCGGGATCCAGTCTATCGTTAACAATAACAGGAAATAACCGAAGCGCGGGAACCTGACGCTATTTGAAAACCGATCCAATAAGATTGCCTTTTATTTGCCTCCGACATCGCTGCCTTGAACCTGGGATACGTGGCCTTGATAAAGCCGGGGCGGTTCAGAAATATTGGGAGTCCTGAGCCGACGATGATTATGATAACGCCGGTAAAAATATACATGCTATATGGTCCTTCATAGGTATTTGGACTCCGTTATTATGCGTATTAGGTGTTCTCTGGACATGGCCGCGGGCTTCTCCGTCTTATATCGAATGAGTTCACCCATATCCACCTCCCGCATGCCCCGAATTTACCATGATGCAAGCGGTGGTCTGAGGTGTAGAGGATGACGCGACAGACCAGGGATGTTTTGAAAGGGTAGAATGATAATAAGGGCAGGCTATAGCAATAACTACGGAACACAATCTTGATGGCAGCGTCAAACCGCGCTCGTCCCATCGGGCGCGGGGAATGACGCGCTGGTGATGGAAAGGAGTGGTGATCGTGGGTTTGAGGACGCTCGAAGAATACGTGAGCAGCCTGCAGGACGACAGGGCCGTATACATCCTGGGGGAGAAGGTGGAAGATGTTACCACCGACCCCATGCTCGAGATAGGGGTGAAGACGGCGGGCATCGATTACCGCATGGGGGAGATGGACGACTTCCGGGACCTGGCCACGGTTACCACGGACTCGGGGGAGGCGATCAGCAGGTACTATTACGTCCCCAAGGATTCGGAGGACCTTCTGAAGCGCCACGAGTTGATGGTGACCGCGACGCGGCTGGGCGGCGGGGTGATCCCCTTCACCAAGGACGTCGGCTCCGACGCCATGAACGCGGTGAGCATCGTGGCTAACATCATGGGTAAGAGCGAATACCTGGAGAGGGCCGAGGAATACCGCAGGCACCTGCAGAAGAACGACCTCAGCGTGGCCTGCGCCATGACCGACGTAAAGGGCGACCGGGGCAAGCATCCCTCCTCCCCGGAGCAGGCCCACCCCGATTATTACGTCCGGGTGGTGGACCGGGACGACAAGGGCATAGTGGTGCGCGGGGCCAAGGTCCACATCACTGCGGCCCCTTACTGCAACGAGATACTGGTGCTCCCCTGCCGGAACCTGAGCCAGGCGGACGCCGACTACGCCGTGTCCTTCGCGGTGGACGCAGGCGCCGAGGGGGTGGTCCAGATATGCCATCCCATGGACAGGGGCCCGGGTGCCCTGGAGTTCCCGGTGGATATGCCCTGGCGCATGCACACCGATTCCCTCATCATCTTCGACGACGTCTTCGTGCCTTGGGAAAGGGTCTTCCTCTGTGGGGAGTACGACGCGGCGCTGCACCTGGTGTACAACTTCGCCTACATCCACCGCCACACCGCGGCGAGCTACAGGATCCCCATGTCCGAGGCCATGCTGGGCATGGCTTACGCCATCGCCAAGTACAACGGGGTGCTGCGTTATGCCCACGTGCGCAAGAAGCTGGTGGAGATCATGATATACGTGGACACCCTGAAGTCCATGGCCAACGCCTCCTGCATCAACGCTGTGGTGCACGGGGGGCTCCCCATCCCGAACCCCAAGCTCTCCAACATCGCCAAGTACCACTTTGCCAATAATTACCATAATTGCGTCAAGGCCCTGCAGGACATCGCAGGCGGCATAGTCGTCACCGGCCCAACCTACAAGGACTACATGAACCCGGAGGAAAAGCCGTACATCGATAAATACCTGGGCGGGACGGCGGACGTATCCACCGAGGACAGGTTGAGGATGCTGCAGCTCATACGCCGCGTCTTCGCCTCGGACCTGGGCGGGTATTCCGAGATCCTGGCGCTGCACGCCGAGGGCTCGCTGGCGGCGCAGGAGCTGATGGTCTTCGGGGAATCCCTTGCCGAGGCGGAGGAGTACCAGAAGATGGCGGAGATGGCGGCGGGCATCCAGGTGGACACGCCGCCCACCCTTCCCGAATACGAGAAGGTGTACAAAGCGCTGCGGGAAATGAGGGACTAGAGACCGTACGGTTGAGATATCAACTGTTGTTGCGCCTGCCCGCCTCCAGCACCAGCTCGAAGAGCTCGTGGGAGGTGTAGGAAGGCTGCCAGCCCAGCTCGCGCTTGATCTTCTCGTTGCTCCCCACCATGGAGTGGCGGAACATGTTGACCCAGTGGGAGGAGAAGGGGGATAGCCGCAGGCGGTAAGCTATATCCGCCATGCTGCACAACAGGTCCGGCGGGACCGCAGGGGCGATCATGCCAGCCCGCGCGATCATCTCCGAGTAAGCGATGGTGTCGTCGCTGGTCACGTGGTAAATCCCCTTCGCCCGCTTCTTCAGTACCAGGCACACTGCCGCGGCGAAGTCGTTCTCGTGGATGTACTGGGTATGCGGATCGCAACCCCGCAGGCTCACGGCGACCTTGCGGCTGAACGACCAGGAGATAGTGTTGTCCAACCGCTTCCCGACGATGACGCAGGGACGGAGGATGGTCACGTCCAGCTCGGGATGCTGTTGGATAAGACGGTAGAGATAATGCTCGATCTCCGCCTTGCTGTAGCAGTAATAGCAGCGGCGGTCCCCGCGCGGGTACTCGTCCTCGCTCATGGGGAAGGGGTTGTCGGGATGGGCCCCGAAGGCGGCCATGCTCGACAGCTGTATCAGCCAGGGGGTCGCGGTATCCAGGCAGGCGTGGAAGACGTTCTTGGAGCCGTTGATGTTGATGTCGTAGGTCTTCTCCTTGTCCCGGATCTCGTCCAGGACGAAGGCCATGTGCAGAGCGGCATCGCAGCCGCGCATGGCCTGCCTGATGCCCGCGGCGTCCCTCACGTCTACCTCGTGGAACTCCAGCTTACTCGACTCCACCGCCGGCGGCCGCACATCGACACCCACGATGCTGCCGACTGCGGGGTCCTCTTCCAGGGAACGCATCACCACCGTTCCCAGGTAACCGGATATTCCACTTATGAACAGGCGCAAGTCCATCACCTCGAGTTCTTGTCTCCGTGGCGATTGTAGCAATGAACTACAATAATCGCAACTAAATATGACTTGCTATTCAATTATGATAACGGTATTAAATACGGGTCATTACACTTCTTTCCCGTCTTATTATCGGCTGTTCCTGACCCACCGGTTAGGATAAAATCGGGTCAGGTCGGCCGCAAACGCCGGGAAGGAGACGCATGGAGATACTCTTCGTCTGCAAGACCCTGCCTCATGAGAGGGTCATCGGCGGGCCTGTCATTATCTACAACCGCGTGCGCATCCTCTCGCGGCGCCACAACGTATCCCTGCTCGCCTTCGTACCGCCGGACGAATGGGACCAAACGGACTCCGTCTCCCGTTTCTGCCTGGATTTCCGGGGCGTGCCCATGCCCTCCTACGACGCTCCGCTGCGCAAGGCGTGGGACTTCCTCTTCTCCCCGGTGCCCATCTATTTCCTCAACAACTATTCCGTGGAGATGTACGGAGCGTTGCGGGAGATGGTGGAACGCAACCGCTACGACGTGGTGATCAGCGAATATTCCATGGTGGCTCAGTACCTCTACCACAACCCCGACCTGGCCGGCATCAAGCGCGTGATGTCGGTACACGAGTGTTATTATCTCGCCCGGCGCAAGGCCTGGCAGGTGCAGGGTTTTTCGCGCGAGGGACTGTCCGCCCTCGTCAACCTCAAGGGCCTGAAGAAGTTCGAGTTCGACATGTATGCCGACGCGGACCGCGTGCTCGTGCTCACGCCGCAGGGAAAAGAGGAGCTGCTCGCCATAAGGCCGGACCTGGATATATCGGTGGTGCCCCACGGCGTTGACGTGGACCATTTCTGCGCAGCGGGGGAGAGCGTGAGGGAACAGGCGGTGATGTTCCTGGGTAACTACCCCCACGACCCCAACCGCGACGCGGTGTTGTATTTCCACCAAAAGATATGGCCGCTGGTGAAGGAGGAGGTTCCGGAGGCCCTCTTCTACGTGGTGGGCAAAGACCCCACGCCGGACCTCCTGGAGCTGGGGCGTGCAGACCCATCGCTGGTGATCACCGGGACCGTCGAGGACGTGCGTCCCTATTTCGAGCGGGCGAAGGTATTCGTGAACCCCGTGCGTATCGGGGGAGGCTTTCGCGGCAAGTTGCTGGAGGCCATGTCCATGGGCCTTCCCATAGTCACCACCTCCCTGGGGGCGGAGGGCGTCAGAGCGGAAAGCGGCAGGGACATGATTTTGGCGGACGATCCCCGGGAGTTCGCGGCCGCCGTGGTGCGCCTGCTGCGGGACGACGCCATGTGCACGAGCCTGGGCGGAAGGGCACGCGAGATGGCCGTGGAGGCTTTCTCGTGGGAACGGGGCGTCGAGGAGCTGGAAGGGGTCTTGAGGGAAGTCGTCGAGGGCTAACCCTCCAGGTCCGCCCCTAATATCTGGAGCAGATACTCCACCAGCCTTGGGCCGTAACCCTGCTCGGCGTGGCCGAAATCGGGAAAGGTCTGCAGGCGGCAGCCGTCACCGGCCCTGCGTTTGAGTTCGTAGGCCTGCTCCACCTCGAATATGAAATCATCTTCCCCCTGGATGACGGTGAAAGGCAGGGGCGCTATGAGGTGCACGAGCCGGGCCGGCGGCGCCTGCAGCTTCCAGCTCCTGTCGACCCGGACGCCGTAGCGGAAACGGGAGATCATTCTCCCCAGGGGATTTCCCATGAGCAGGCGTATGAGGCGCGCGCCGGGGGCACGGGCGGTGCGGATATCCGCCGGCACGCTGATGGCGACGACGGAGTCCAGCCCGCCGTACAGGGCGGCGTAACGCATAGCGACGACGCCTCCCATGGAGAAGCCGACGGCTGCGATGAGGCGGTTGCCGTCATCCCTCGCCAACTTCACCATGGCGGCGAGGTCCTGAACCTCCCGGTAGCCGAAGGTGCTGCGCCCGGGGGAGAGGCCGTGACCGCGGAAATCAAAGCTGTACACCGTGTACTGACAGGAGAGGTCCTGCGCCAGGGCCACGAAGTCGCGGATGTTTTTGTTGCCGCCGAAGCCGTGGCAGATGATGACTCCCCGGCCCGGCTCCCGTCCCAGGCGCACGGTATCCAGGATCATGCCATCCCCGGTCTCCACCGTGCGGTTCAACACCGGCAGCGTGTAGGCCGCGAACATCACGCCCTCGGGAAGATCAGCGTTTACAGCTGTATCAGTCAATCACTCGCCTTCCTCGCGGACCGTGGGCTCAGCTTGAAACCCCGATGGGGTCTCACATCTTTCGATGAACCTGCAGGCAGCACGGCGCCGTCAGGCTTCCTCCTCCTTGGCGGCCCTGTGATGTTTGCGCATGGAGAGAAGGACCATGAACAGAACCAGCAGGACCATGACGCTCAGGAGGACGACCACCAGCCAGGTGCGCTGGGTGGATACCGATATCTCCATCTCGGCGGTGTACGTGCCCGGTATGCGCTCGTATTCAGGGTAGGATGATGTAAGAATGATATTTGCCGTGTTGGACCCGCTGGCCTTGCCCTCGAGGTTCCAGGTCACCTTCACGCTTGAACCGGACGCCAGGTCTCCCAGTTCTACTTCCTTCTCGGCCATGGAGGAGAATTTCAGGCCGCTGTCCTCGGGAAGGATGAGGCGTGCCGTAGCATCGGGAAGGGCCCTCTTGCCGTTGACCTGTATCTCCACCGTGACGTCTATGGGTACGTTGACCTCCACGCGCAGTTCGGGTGCGATGATGTCCACGGCCAGGAAGGAGTGGAGGTTCTCCATGAGGATGGACATGGCTTCCCGGAAGGGAGTGTAGATCGAGGACAGACTGCCGTCATCAGGCGATACCTCATCTTCGGCCGGCTGGTGCAGGTAGAGATCAAAACATATGGGCGAGGATGCCCCGTTGCCCTCGTAAGCCCAGTCTGTGGAAGAGCCGGTAAAGGGAACGCCGGGGGTTCCCACCCTGGTAGGGTAGGGGAATACTCCCGAGAGTTCCGACAGAACGCTTTCGTAAAAAGACGCCTCGGGATTTGAGGCCGGCAGTTCGCTCCAGTTCCAGGGCGCATTGATGAGATCGTCTCCTGTGTGCAGGCTGAGGTAGAGGTCGGCGGGGACATCTTCGAACAGTTTGCGCAGGACCTGGCTCTCCGTTTCCGAGAAGGGGAAGGGGCCGGCAAAATCCGCGGAAGCGGGATCGCGGTTGCCCTCCTCCCACTTCATATCGAAGTTGCGGTTGATGTTCACCATGTTGCCGTTGCGGGGTGCCTGGCTGCTCAACAGGGGGCTCTCGCTCGGAGAGGGCATGGCTAGCCAACGTTGCAGTCCGTCCGGATTTACCAGCGGCACGGCATAGATGTTGAGACGGCTGAGGAGGCCGGCCGTTGCCTCATCCTCCTCGGCCATCAGCACCAGCTCCTCCAGGAAATCCAGGAGGAACTCACATCCCTCAGGCGCGTCTCCCTCGGTGACCGCGTCTATCACCACCGAGCTCTTCACCTCGCTCGAGGTGAAATCGGTTATATGCACGCCCCAGATATCCCTGCCCCTGGCGCTCTTGCCCAGGGAGCTCACCTCCACCAGGTCGGGGTGGTCGTTGGCGAGATCGTCCAGCCTGCTCCCTACCGCGGAGTCGTCGAGGCAATACCACCAGGATAGATACTGGGCCAGCATGTTGGTATCCTCTATCTGCAGGGTATCTCCGCCGTCGCGCGCGATGCGGAAGACCAGCCCGGTGCGGCGCTCCACCAGGAGCTCGATGCCGTCGCCGCGCATCCGCACTACCTGGAAGCGGTTGTCCTTGTAATCGAAATCCTGCTCTTCATCGGCCGTAAGCTCCACGCCGTCTTCAACGGTGGCGGTATCTTCATTGCCCAGTCCGGACCTGAGCCAGTATATCCAGTAGCCCTCCACGGCTCCGTCCTGGCTGCGGTAGGAGCGGTCGATGGTCTGGACCGCGAAGGAGTTGGCGGATACCACCTGCCCCGCAGGGTTGGTTTCGGTGACCGCCGCGTTCATGACCATTTCGTCCTGTGGAACCCCCTGTGGAAACGAGTATTCGACGCGCAGGGAGAACAACTGCGGCTCGGGTTGGCCGGGAACGGTCCTCTCGCCCCGGTAGGCTATCCATGCGCCCGCGGCGGGGTCGATGGGCCCGGTGCTTACATCGCCCTGCTCCTCCTGGCCTCGCGCTGGAATCGGGGCGATCAGGGACATCGCGAGCAGCGTAGCCATCAACAGCAGGCATATCGTCAGGCGCATACCATAATGCGTTTCTGTGCCTTCGGCTCCGTACATTTCCTCTCCCCTCTTAGTGGAACAGGCTAGAGAACATTATACTAAAGACAGGTGATGGTATGTCCTCGGAAGGGAAGGAGACACTATGCCTGTAAAGGGTTTGCGCCGGGTTGTAATAGCACTGGTGCCGCTCTTTGCCCTGATGGCCTGCGCCTGCATGGGCTGCGGCGGTGACGAGGGTTCGACCCCTCGGGGGGAACTGCGGGCTGATGACGCGGACTTCTCCCATACCGGAGAAGATGGGGGGGATGAAAACGGAGATACCGTCGTCAGCGGTGAGGACGTCGTGTACATGTGCGGGCGCTCCGTACTCGGGGGTTGGTTCGAACATTGGGGGTGGGACTACGACTACGAGAATCCGGTGCGCTTCGGCCCGTACGATCTCGTGTACGAGGAGATGGATGTGCCGCCAGGTATCGTGGATACGGCGATAGGCGTGGCCCGCGCCGCGGCGGAGAGCGGGGGCGGGACGCTGTTCTTCAAGTTCTGCTTCGAGGACTTCGTCGGCGGGGACGAATACGGGGCACGTGAGAACCTGGAAGACAACATGCGCATGGTCGGCGAGGTCGCGGAGGCGGTGGTGGGGGAAGAAGGTCTAACCCTGATCGTCGGCAACGCCCTGCCCATGGTGCGGGAATATAGCGATGAATGGCTGGTGTGGAACCATCGTGAGTACAACCGCTTCCTGGAGGAACTCGCGGATGCATACGGGGGCCGGGTGATCGTCCTTGACCTCTACGGGACGCTGTCCACATCCGGCGGATGGCTGCGCCCCGAATATGCCGCCGACGCCTACGATTCCCATCTCAACGATGCCGCTTACGACGCGCTGGACGCTAAGCTGGCCGAAATACTGCATTAGGTCATGTTCCATATACTACAGAGGGGGGCTGTAGATGAGGTCTTCATTTCTCTCCAGGTACTCGGGGAGTCCCATATGGCCCCAGAAATCCTCGACGAAGCGTTCCTCTATCATGCCACTCTGTACGCCCTCCACGAGCAGCTTGACCTTGTCCACCTCCGCGAACTGCGTGAGGGTGTTGGCGATGGCCGTCAGGGCGAGCCATTCCCCGGAGGCGCTCACTCCCACCTGGTTGGCATCGGTCAGTATCTCCTTGCTCACGTTCACCGTGCATATCCCGTCCTCGACCCCGATGTCCAGCACCTGTACCGTGTCCGGCAGGACGGGGTAGAGTTGCGAGTCCGGCGCCGGCCCGGCGATGAGCTCCTGCATGGCGCGTAGATAGGGGTCGCCGGAAACGGCCCTCTCCTCCGGAGCCAGCAACTCCTGCGTATCCGCGCTGTAGCGGAAGTAGAGAGTAACGGTCGTCTCCTGCTCCTCCGCTGCTCCCTCGGTGTCCTCGCCGGCCTCCTCTTTATCCTGGGGTTCGGCCGGCTCGGTCCTGGAGCATCCCCAGGCAGCGAAAACGGTCAGGGCGGCAAGCAGCAGGATAATGAGGACCCGTAGGGCCCACTTGCTCGTACTTCGTAACTCCATGCTCATCAACTCCCTGTCTCTACGGACTCTACTGCCCGCTAATATGTTCCGTATCGCGCACGCACATAGTCCCCTTGCGGGAAGTATGGGCCGGGGAAGCCGACCCCTCCCACCATATCGCGCCGCTTTCTTCCCGGACGAGAGCTAAGAACAAGCCCTTAAATGATTTGTTCCCGGGGACGATATCTCCTTGTGTGGAGATCGCTTTGCCCGGCGGGGCCGGGTACAGGCGCAGGAGCCGGTGGCAGAGAGGACGGACGATGAACGAAGCGGGAGGCGGCGGAGATACGGAGCCGGCGGCAAAGACCCGGCTCTTCGACAGGTTTCACGGCGAATGGCTGGAGATCTTTTCGGCCATCCTCCTCGCCCTGGCAACCGTTGCATCGGCCTGGAGCGCTTACCAGGCGGCCCGCTGGCACAGCGAGGAATCCCTGCTCTTCAACTTGGCCACGGCGGCGAGGGTGCACGCGGCGGAGGCCGCGGATCTGGCCGACGCCGAGCTGGATATCGACGTGGAGATGTTCCTCGACTACCGGGACGCCTGGCGGGCGGGGGACGAAGCCGCACTCCTGGATTTCGAGACGAATCTCTTCCGCGACGAGATGGAGGTCGCCATGGAGGCGTGGAAGGCCACCGACCCGTATAACAACCCGGAGGCGCCGAGCACGCCTTTCGAGATGCCGGATTACGTGAACGCGAACCGCGAGATGAGCCGCGACCTGGAAGCGGAGGCCCAGGAGAAACTCGATGAAGCCAAGGACGCCATACGCATATCAGACTTCTACGTCATGCTCACGGTGCTTTTCGCCTCCGTGCTCTTCTTCGCGGGTATCTGCACCAAGTTCAAGGCGCCCTGGGTTAGGGTAGCGGTCCTGTCTATGGGGGGGTTGCTGTTCGCGGCTACGCTGATCATAACCATCACGCGGCCCATCAAGTAGCCGGGCTGCAATAATCTCCCCGCATCGGCTGCCCTTGACGCCTGCCGGTCCTGCGATGTCATCTTGGTACGCGGGGTTGAAGGATAGGTGGCTTATGTGAAAGAATATGCACGGCCGTCCGTATAGGGCGGCAAGAGGAGGCAATAAACGTATGCTGGTCGATCTACACATGCACACCGCTGTATCCTCGCCATGTTCCCAGATAGACCCGCAGCTCCTTATCGAGGTGGCCTCGCGGATAGGACTTGATGCCATATGCGTCACCGAGCACGAGGAGATGGAGGGTGCGGAGGTAACCCGGCGCCTGGGGGCAGAGGCCGGTTACCCCGTATTCCGTGGAGTTGAGGTATACACCGAACTGGGGGATATGCTGGTTTTCGGCCTCTATCGTCCCAAGTTCCCCTTCCAGACTCCCTTTGCCGAACTGCTCTCGGAGGTAAGGGAGGCCGGAGGCGTGATCATCCCATGTCATCCGTGTCGAGGGTCACTCGGATTCCACCACATAATGGGTAACGAGCGGGCCGAGTTCCTGCTGGCCAACGTGGACGCCATCGAGACCCGCAACGGGGGGTCCAGCCCGGAGTCGAACAGTGCGGCCGAGGCCTACGCCGATAGATACGGTCTTCCGGGGACGGGCGGAAGCGACGCCCATTTTCTCATGCAGGTGGGGCGCTGCCTCACCGTCTTCGAACGCGATATCGATAGCGAGGCACAGCTGGTGGGCGAGATAAAGGCGGGAAGGTGCCGGGCGGCATACGCCTCGGAAGTGGAAAGCCTGAAGTTGTCTGAGCTCTGGAGGTAGAAAGTGATCGTAGACCTGCATATCCACACCAACCTGGGCTCCATATGTTCGCAATTGGGGCCGGATGAGCTGCTGGAAAGGGCCCAGCAACTGGGCATAGACGCCGTATGCGTAACCGAGCATCATTCCCACCGCGGGGCTAACAAGATGGTTGAGTATGCGGCGGGCAGCGGTTACCCCGTCTTCCGCGGGGTGGAGATCTACACGGAGCTTGGGGATATGCTCGTCTACGGGCTGAAGAGAGAGACAAGGTATCACCTGACGACCTTCGAAGAACTGGTGGAGATGGCGGAGGAAGACGGTGCGGTGATCATCCCGGCCCATCCCTGTCGTGGATGGGGCCGTCAACACAGACACCCCCATATATTTCCGCAGGAAGTACTGGGTCATATCGTGGCTATAGAGACTCACAACGGCGCGAACACCATACGCAGCAACGAGGCTGCCGCGGCCATCGCCGAGGAATTCGGGCTCTTGGGGACGGGCGGGAGTGATGCGCATGCCATCTGGCAGGTGGGGAAGTGCGTTACCGTATTCGAGAGAGAGATCGCTGGCGAGGAGGAGCTGGTCCAGGAACTGCGCGAGGGAAGGTTCTTCCCCGCATACCTGGAAGACCTGATGAAGAACGCGGGTTAGGGTTTTTGCACGTTTCCATCGTGCATGGCCTGGGAGGTGCACCGTCATTCACCATCGGGATCCGGTCTGGATGCTTTGTGCAGGGCAGGATGCAGGGCAGCAAGGCCTCGAGCCGGCGGAGGGTTTATAGCTACTTTCCCTTGGTGATGCGGAAGCGGCACCTTTCATCGCCGCGGGGCAGGGATTCCAGGACCTCTATCTTGAAATCGCTGCCCAGGTGGGAGACGAGGCCCGTGAACTCGTGCTTGGAGCAGCACTCCTCGCAGTCGATACCTATATGTTTGAAATACCAGTCGTACCAGGGGTCCCTGCGGATAGTGAGGTATCCAACGTCGCCATCTATCTCCGCGTATATCTGTTTCAGCTTGGGCAGGTAAGCCAGGGATTCGTTGTTGAGGAGCAGGAGCAGCTTCATGGCGTCCTCGACCGTGGGCTTGAGCCGGTATACCTTAACCAGGCGCTTGCCCGCGCTCCATCCCACGCCGTGCATGGCGGCGTTTATCAGGCCTTGCAGCTGCTCTTGGGACAGGCTCGAGTCCGCGTACTGTGCTATGTCGTTGAATACTCCCATGAGGGCGGCATAAAGGGTGCGGTACTTATCGTCCACGGACATAGCGGGGCAGACCATCATCTCCACCAGCATCACCTCCCGGAGCCTCATTGTAACACTAAGGAGGAGGTTGCAGAAAAGCAAGACCATACCTGAAAGGGGAACGGATGTCGTGCCTGGAACTTAGCCCGAGGAAAGCCGGGCCGTCGGCCCATGCCGATGCTCCGCCGGCCGGCATTAATCGCTGAAGGTTATGTTCTGCGCGATGTGATCGAGCGTATCCCTGAGGTTCGCAGTGCCGAATCCCTGGACGATCACCATGAACATGGTCTTTCCCTTTACCGCTATAAAAGCGTCCATGGTCATAGTCAGGTCCTGGATGTTCATGCTTATGGCGAAATGCAGGGCGGTGTCGCCGGAACCCAGGCTCATAGTATTATATTCGTCTACATCCAGACTTCCGGGCACGCCGCTGGTCTCGAAACCCAGGTTCATATCGCTCAGGATTTCGTCCCGGTTCTCGTTGTAGTAGCGCTCAGCCTCCTCGGGATCTTCTGGAGGGAGCTCCTCCAGGAAGAAGTCCTGATGGGCCACGAACACGAAACTATCACCGGCATTGTTGATGAAGAGGTAATCTAGTGCTGCATCCCCCGATCCACTCTCGATGGATTCTCTGGCAGAATCGAAATCACTTTCACTCGCTTCCTTGTATCCCGGGGGTGTGGGAACTTCTACCGAATAGGTCTTTCCTCTCAAGAGAAAAAAAGCTCCCACCGCAATGATCACGACCAGCAGGATCACCAGGACCCCGATGATTATCTTGACCGTGTTGGGGCCCTTGGAGGGAGGAGGAGGGGGCTGAATGCCACCCGGGTATGCGCCGGGGGGCAGTTGATAACCCATGCCCTGCGCGCCCGGGGGTGGAGCCGCCTGCTGGCCGGGGGGGACCATGCCTGCCTGCGTTCCCTGTGGCGGGTACTGCGGCTGTATGCGTTCCTCGGGAGCCGGGGGTTCCCCTGCCGTGCCTCCACCGGCGAGGGGAAGCTCGCATAGATAACACCTCTCCGCGCGATCGGCGTTATCGGCTCCACAACGGGGACACTTCACCTCATCACCTCCAATATCAGTTATCTAATATCGTTAGTATTTTCTCGTCTTCGCTTACGAACACCTTTACCAGAAGGAAGTCTGAAGTCACGAGTAAGTCTGAGGTCTGAAGGCACGAATAGTCTGAAGTCTGATGATAGATCATCAGACTTCAGACTTCAGACTAGTAACGGGTTATGTGCTGCTCGCACAGACCGAAGAGGTCCTTCACCTCCACAGCGTCTTCTCCCTTGCCGAGGCTCCCCCTGAAGAGGCCGAAGGGCTGGTGGAAGTCGGAGAGGATCGGTCCCACGCGTATACGCTCAGCCCGCTCTCCCTGGGGGTGGAAATCCACGTCCACCAGGCCGTCGGTGGTGTTGATGAACCAGGGACCGAGGATGTCAGCCTCGCTGTAACCGAAGCGGGCCGCTCCGGTGAGGTGTATCCTGCCGTCGACCCAGTAGCAGTTCTCGCTGAATTCCTCGTCGTTGGAGATGATGTTGTGGCAGAGATTGGCGGCGATAAGGACCCCTTGCGGCGTGAATCCACCGAAGCAGAGCCAGCGCCAGAAGCTCTTGTAGGGATAGAAGGCTTTCTGCTCGTCCAGCAGGCATACGTCCCGGGAAGGGTCCAGCTCGATGACCTCATCGCCCACTCTCATGCTGCCTTCCACCGGACAGGCGGCCTTGTGAGTATAGAGGGGACGGTTGGGGGAGAAGGGGCTCACCACCACCAGTGGCTGGTACCTGGATATGTCCTCCAGCATACGGAAATCGCCGCCGATGGAGGGGAGCTTCTTGGTCTGCGCCGCCTCTGCGCGCACGCGGTGGTAGCCTTCCTCCAGGCGGTTCTCGAAGCTGAGCGAATAACCCTTGGCGGTAAAGGAGCATTCGCCCCTCCACATGTTCTCGGCGATCTTTGCTCTGCCTCCCGTCGCCTGGCGGGAGTGTTCCTGCATACCGCCCCCCTCGCGGTCGTAATGGTAGATAAAGGAGACGGTCATGAACTTGGCGTCGAAGATGACCATGCCGAAGTAATGCCGGGGATGCACCACGCCGTAATGCTGCCATTCCTTGAGGCGCCAGCGACCCGCGGCGCGCAAGCGCTTCCCGCCCATCCGGAAGATATCGGCTTCCTCCAGGTTTAGCTCCTTGAATGGTTCCTCGAAAGCCCCGAACCCGGTCACCCTGCCGCCGTCGATGAGGCGTGCGGGGGTTTTTTTGATGGTGCGCAAGGCTCCTCCTTTCCCGCGGGGATGCTTACTCTACCTATTCTATAGGTTCTTCGACGCTACGTGTGGGTCGAGCGGTCTATGCGTCCCCCATCCCTCTGGCGCGATGTGAGATCCCCCGGGTAGGGGCGTTCGAACAGGGCTGCCCTCAGCCGGTTCGCGGTGCCGGAGACTAGCAGAGCCCGGCGTGATATAAAGAGATGGTGGGAAGTTTGGCGGCTTCGTTCCCGGGGGATGATAAACCGGGCGCCGCCGCCGTTTGCGGCCGAGCGGCGGGCGTAGGTTAAGCTTGGAGCGAAGCGGACGTAAAGGAGGGAATGCATTGCTAACGGCATTTCAGCACGTGGGGATGGGTGTACACGATACCGACCGCACCTACGATTTCTATCGCAAGCTCATGGGTTTCCGCATCAAGCTCAGCGACCAGACCAGTTACTTGGACGAGATGACCCCCATTATCGGGGCCCTGGTTGAGCTGCGGGCTCTCATGGCCGCGAACGCCAGGGGCGGAGCGGTCATAGAGCTGATAGAGCATGTATCCACGCGTCCCGTGGAGCCGGCTGAGCCGGTACAGTGGGGCGACATCGGTTACCTGGAGCTGGGGCTGAAAGCTTTCAAGTTGGAACAGCTCTACCTCGACCTCAAGAGCAAGGGAGTGGAATTCATCACCCCGGTGCGGAGCATGGAACTCACCACTGGAGGGAGGGAACGCTACGCATACCTGCGAGACCCGGATGGACTGCTGCTCCAGCTGGTTGAGGTGGAGGGCGGTGTGAGGCCTGCCGTCGGAGGCGTGCGCCATGTGGCCATAGGCGTCAGAGACATGGAGGGGGCCAGGACCTTTTACCGCGACGTACTTGGGTTTCGCGATACCCTGCATGAGTTCAAGGGACGGATACCGGAGCTGGAAGAGGTAACCGGCGGCGGGGAGATGGAGATGGTGGTTCTGGGCCAGCAGACGGAGGGAGAGAGTCCGTTTGCTGGCGTTCTCGAGAGGGCTATCGTCAAGCTCGTACACACCCCCGGCTACAAGGGAAAGAATATCTACGAGGGGAGGAGATGGGGAGATATAGGCCTGATGGAAATGGCCTTCGACGTGAGAGACCTGGCGGATACGGTGAGCGGCCTCATTTCCAGGGGCGCGGAACTCTATCATCCACCTACCCGCGTAGACATGGGTTCCGGGACCATTGGTTCCTTCGCTTACATCAAGGACCCGGAGGGCAATGTAGTGGAGATGGTCGAGGTGGAAAAGGCCTTGCACGCACCGCCCAGGGTAGTGAAAGTCGCGCTCGGGGGTATTATGAAGGTGGCCTCGGCACTGAGATTGATCTAGGACAGAGGACGGATAAGAAATGGAGCTCTGAGTGATGGATATACCCGAGGAGTTACGCAGGGCATCGGAGTTTCACGGCCATCTCTGTCCCGGCCTGGCCATCGGTTACCGGGCGTCCAGGGGGGCCATGGAAAGGATGGGTATCGCACGAGCCTACGATGAAGAGCTGATATGCGTGGTGGAAAACGATTCCTGCAGCGTCGACGCGGTGCAGTTCTTTACCGGATGCACCTTCGGGAAGGGGAACCTTCTCTTCGAAGACCATGGTAAGCAGGTCTTTACCTTTGCCTCGCGGCAGCGCCCGGGACGGGCGGTCAGGATCAGCCTCAAGGCCGGCGCTATCCCGCCGCCAGGAGAGGACGTCGACCCGGCAGAGCGCAGGGAGAAGGCCTTGAACCAGCTGGTTTCCGCGCCCCTGGAGGATCTCTTCTACGTCGACGATATCGATTTCGAACTCCCGCAACGTGCGCGCATCCATGCCTCGATCCTATGTGATAATTGCGGGGAACCGACCATGGAGACGCGCATCGTCGAAAAAGATGGCCGCCGCCTGTGCATACCTTGCTCGCAAGGTCGATCATCAGCCTCGATGCGACTGAAAGCTCCTTCAACCTAATCAAGCCAAGGTCTCATCTGACCACATATATAAGCGATCACGTTGAATGTGGAGGGCCGACCCCAGGCCGTTTAACTGAAACGTCGCGCTGAAAAGACAAAGCTATAACCTGGCGAAGGCTTACTGTTAACATT
>JAFGDU010000163.1 GCA_016931915.1 Actinomycetota bacterium | reverse complement strand
TACACCTTCCAGCTTCCCGCCGGCACGCGCAAGTCGATCCACCTGGACGAGCTTCCGGGGCTTGCCGACACCGACGTTTCCACCAGGGTGAGCGCGGACAGGCCGGTGGTGGCGGAACGCGCCATGTATTTCGTATACAACGGCAGAGCAGGGGGGCACGACTCCGTAGGATACAGCCCCTAGCCCTGGAACTCACGACAGGAGAGCATCCTCCTCGAGGGTTCGACATCCTGTGAGGAGGATCTCCGTCTGTCCCAATGGTGCCATCGACTACGTCTAACTGGCACGCCTGGGGTCTAGCCCGGTGAGAGCATGAGATTGCGGGCGCGGGCCATGTAACTGCCATATGATTCATATCATCTCGAACCTCTCCATGCGGCGAACAAAAGCGCTACTAAATGCGTAATAAACAAAGAGAGCAGCGATCTCGACACACAGAGACGTTGACGCAGCTCAAGGAAAGCCTGGGGCGCGGATGGGATAATCGCCGCAGGGAGGTAATATTTTGCAAGAGCTGGATAGAAGGAAATTCATCGGCAAGGCGGGCACCATCGCCGCCGGTCTTGGCGCGTTGTACCTGGCGTCCACCATTCCCGGCTGCGGCGGCAATGCCTCCGACACTTGCCCCGTGGACGAGGGACCCGAGGCATCTCCCGAGGAGATACCGACTCCGACCCAGACCCAGGCCGCCCCGCCGGCCGGACTGGTGGTGGTGCGGGGCGCGGACCCCGCTGCGATGCTGCGTAAGGGGTTGGAGGCCTGGGGAGGCATGGAGGCCCTCGGCCTGGCCGGGAAGAAGGTACTCATCAAGGTGAACGCCGCCTTTGCGCGCTCCCCCGAGCAGGCCACCACGACCAACCCGGAGCTGCTGGCCGAGGCGGTGCGCCAGTTCCTGGCGGCTGGGGCCGCCAAAGTGACCGTCTTCGACCATATCCTGCAGGACCTCGTCGATCAGACCCTGGAGGCCAACGGCATCGGACCGGCAGCCCGCGCAGCAGGCGCCGAGGTGGTGGTCTATGCCGTGCGCAAGCCGGGCAACGCGCGCATCGTGCAGATACCCGGTGCCACCGCCCTGCCATCCGCGGGGGTGCTGGAGGAGATCTTCGCGGCCGATGTCATCGTGAACATGCCCAAGGTCAAGCACCACAGCGGCGCTAAACTCTCCATGGCCATGAAGAACTTCATCGGCATCACCCAGAACATGGGCAACTTCCACAACATCGACCTGCAGAAGGCGATCGCGGAGATAAACACCGTGGTCAAGCCGGCGCTGGTGATCTCGGACGCCACCAACATCCTCCTCGACCGCGGGCCCGGCGGGCCGGGCACGGTCGCAGACCCCGGCCAGGTGATCATCGGCACCGACCCCGTAGCCGTAGACTCCTACTGTTGCGGTCTCTTCGGGACGGCGCCCTCGAACATAGGCTATCTCGTCTATGGCGAGCAGCTGGGGGTGGGGACCACCGACTTCGCCTCCCTGGGTATGGTGGAGGTGAGCGCGTGAAAAAGGGAAGAAGGAGGGGCGCGCACTGGGTGCGCAGGGCCGTGCAGGCGGCCTTCATAGCACTCTTCTTCGTCGTGGTCTGGTCCGCCTCTTACCCGCCCTCCACCACGCTGAGCGAGAACCTCTTCCTGCGCGTCGATCCGCTGGCGGGGATAACGGCGGCATGGGAGAGCGGGATATGGCTCTATCTGATACCGGCCTGGATACTCCTGGGACTGACCCTGGTGAGTGGGCGCTTCTTCTGCGGCTGGATCTGCCCCCTCGGATCCGGCCTGGAGATGCTGCCCTCGCTGGAGAAGAGGCGCGCCGGTAAGATCTCGCGCCTGCGCCCCAAGGACATCTTCGGCCGCAACATAGGTAAGAAAGACCTCCGCCTGCGGTTCAAGTACGTGTTCCTGGCGATACTGTTGCTGCTTTTCGCGGTGGGGATAAACGCGATCTGGATCTTCGATCCGCTGGTTATCGCCAACCGCGCGGTGGTCTTCATCTTTGCGGGCAGTGTGCCCTTCCTGCTCATCGCCCTCATCGTGCTGGCGGTGGTGGTGGGCCCGCGTTTCTGGTGCCAGGAGATGTGTCCCCTGGGGGCGTGCCTCTCCCTGGTGGGCATGGCCGGGTCGCGCCTTCCCGCGGCGGTGAGCCCCCTGGCGCTGGTGAAGGACGAGGGGGCCTGCACCCACTGCGGCAAGTGCGCCTGCTCATGTCCCTTTGGCATCACCGAGGTGGCGGACAGCGAGAGGACGGGGCGGCTGGCCATAGCGGACTGCGCCCTCTGCGGCGAGTGCGTGGCCGCCTGTCCCGAGAGGGGAGCCCTCTCCCTGCGCGTGATGGGAGCTCCGGTGCTGGTCTCCGGCAGGAGGCAGGGCGTAGAGGAAGGACAGGAGGCCCTGGAGGAGGCGATAGCATGCGAGACCTGAAGATAGGCCGCAGAGATTTTCTGGCCCTGGGAGTGACCGGTTCCGCGGCCCTGCTTACCTACGGGCTGGTGCGCGAGAAGGGAGGGACCGTGCTGCTGCGCCCTCCCGGGGCGCAGGACGAGGCCGCGTTCACCACGCGCTGCCTGCGCTGCGGGGAATGCGTGCGCGCCTGCCTGACCCAGTGCCTGGAGCCTGCGTCCAAGGAGTTCGGTACCACCAAGCTGTGGACGCCGCGCTTCAACCCCGCCCTGGCCAAGTGCGAGTTCGAGTTATGCGGGCGTGCCTGCGCCGAGGCCTGCCCGGTGGAGGCCATCCGCAAACCCGCCGACGAGGAGGTGCGCATAGGCACCGCGGCGGTCAACCGGGCGAAATGCATCGCCTGGAACGAGGGCAAGGATTGCCTGGTCTGCTACGAGCGCTGCTCCTACGGGGCCATCGAGATCGACTCCCGGGGCAGGCCCCGGGTGATCGCCGACAAGTGCACGGGGTGCGGCGCCTGCCAAAACACCTGCGTCACCTGTCCCGATCCCGCCATCGTGGTCTACCCCCCGGGCACCGCCACCGAAAGCGGCGGCCGCCACGGCAACTCCTAAGATGGGGTCAGCCGTTCAATCGACACATAGGGCCAGGTGTCCACATGGGGTCAGACATATCCGGGGTCAAACCTTGTATATGCCCTCAGGCCCAATCCCGGGCCTGACCCCCGGGCCTTAGCTTATTCTCTCAAACCCTCGAAGGTCATCTTGTCCAGGCGCTTGATGACGCCCCTCTCGATGCAACTCCTCACGATCATGGGGGCGTACTGCAACCTGTCGAAGTAGAGGCGCAGGCTCTTCACCTTGTAGTCCTCGCAGATGAGCACCTCGCACTGCTCGGCCTCGATCTCCGTGCCGTCCGCGAGCACGGCCTCTGCCTTGAACTCCACGAGCAAGGTATCCCCGATCAACTGTAAAGATGCTCTATTAATTCCCTTCCTCCAGCCCCTTTTCAACAGCTGATTAAACCTGGTTAGCTGATAGAATAGATGTGACCATCAGAAAGCCGGAGCACGGTTTTATACGGAAAGGAGCGTCATGGATGTCCAGTCCATCGTAGATGAGTGTATGGAGCTGTGGAGAGATCCTTACCCGCACATGGCGCGGCTGCGAGACGAGGGAGAGAAGCCCCTGGCCGTGTTCTGTTCCTACACTCCGGAGGAGATAATCCATGCCGCGGGTTTCACGCCCGTGCGTCTCATGGGTGCGGTGCGCACTATCACCGATGCCGATGCCCACCTGCAGGCCTACTGCTGCTCGCTGGCACGCACCGACCTGGACATGGCCCTGGCCGGCGAGCTGGATTTCCTGGAAGGGGCGGTATTCGTCCAGACCTGCGATACCATGATGCGTCTCTCCGATATCTGGCGCCGCAACACGGACTTCCCCTTCCACGGCGACCTGGTGCTCCCCATCCGCATGGGCGAGGACACTTCCCTGCCCTTCCTGGTGGAGGAAGTGCACCGCTTCCGCCAGTACGTGGAGGAGTATGTCGGCGAGGCCATATGGGATGACGCTCTGGAGGAGAGCATCCATATCTATAACCGCAACCGGCGCCTGGCCGACCGGCTGTACAAGCTGCGCACCGCCAGCCCCGGCGCCATCGACGGCCTCTCGGCCACCGCATGCCTGGCGGCGGGTTTCTGGATGAGGCGGGAGAAGCACAACGAGCTCCTGCACGAGCTGCTGGAGGGGTTGGACACGGGGAAGATATCAGACGAACGCAGGACGCCCTTGCTGGTGACGGGCAGCATATGTACCACCCCGGATCTCGTGGAGCTGGTGCAGGAGCTGGGTGCTGACGTGGTGGACGACGACTTGTGCAGCGGCCACCGCTACTTCGATAACTACGTGGACGAGGCGGACACCCCCGAGGAGGCGCTGGCGCGGCGCATGTGGGGGAGGACGAACTGCCCGGCCAAGCAGCAGTCCATCGAAGACCGCATAGAGCACCTTATGAGGCAGGTGCAGGACAGCGGTGCTTCCGGGGTCATATTCTACCTGCAGTCCTTCTGCGAGCCGCATCTCTTCGACGTACCTTACGTCCGCAAGCGCCTGCAGGAGGAACTGGAGGTGCCCTCGCTCGTCCTCGAGGGCGAGCTGCAGTCCTTCTCGCGCGGACAGCTGCGCACGCGGCTGCAGGCTTTCATCGAAACCATAAGTGGAATATAGGAGGTTGCGAGATGAGCGGGAACGGCAGGGAGCTCACGGAACAGGAAAAGGCTGACAAGGAGCGGCGCAAGATAAAATCGGGCGAGGCCATGCGCGACCTCATGACCAGATACTATATGGACGCCAAGGCGGCAGAGGGCACTGACAGGCATATCGCCTGGATCACCAGCGGCGGCCCAGTCGAACCACTCATCGCCTTCGACGTCATCCCCGTCTATCCGGAGAACCACGGCGCCATGTGCGGCGCGGCACACATGAACGTGGAGTTGTGCGAGGTGGCCGAGGGCCGGGGATTCTCCCGCGACCTCTGCTCCTACGCGCGCGGCGACATCGGCAGCGCCATCACCAAGGGAGGGCCCATCGGCGGCCTGCCCCGCCCCACTTTCCTGGTGGCCTGCAACAACATCTGTAACACCGTCTTCAAGTGGTACGAGGAACTGGCGCGCTTCTTCGACGTGCCCCTTTTCATCTTCGACACCCCCTTCGTGCGCGGCGAGCTGTCACAGCACCACGCCGACTATGCGCTGCGGCAGATGGAGGAGTACATGACCTTCCTTGAGGGGATCACGGGCAAGGACTACGACGAGAAGCATTTCGTAGACGTCGCCGCCAAGTCGCTCTTCGCTTCCGCCCTGTGGAAGGAAGTGCTGGCCTGCAACGAGCACAAGCCGGCCCCCATGACCTGTTTCGACGCCTTCATCCTCATGGCCCCCATCGTCACCCTGCGGGGCACCCAGGAGGTGGTGGATTTCTACCAGGGGCTGCTGGACGAGATGAAACAGCGCATAGAGGAGGGGATAGGCATCCTGCCGTCGGAGAAGTACCGTGTGTTATGGGATAATATTCCAGTATGGTACGAGATGCGCAACCTGGGGAGGCTGTTCATGGAGCTGGAGACCTGCCTGGTTGCGGACACCTACACCAGCGCCTGGACCTTCGAGGCTGTGGACGTGGAGAATCCCCTGGAGAGCATGGCCAGGATCTACACCGAGGTCTACCTGAACATCAACCTGGAGAGGATGGCGGACAAGGTCGAGAGCCTGGCGGACCGCTTCAGCGTGGACGGCATGGTCATGCACTCCAACCGCAGCTGCAAGCCCTATTCCCTGGGCCAGTACGATCTGGCCAAGGAGTTCAGCAGGCGCACCGGCAAACCGGCCCTGGTCATCGAGGCCGACCACACCGACTCGCGCTGGTACGACCGCGCCCAGATCGAGAACCGCATCCGCGACTTCGTGGAGAACCTCCTGGGAGAGAGCGTTAGCGTGTGAGGACCGGGGTGTTGGCTCGAGGTCTCGTTGATGGGTTTCAAAACGAGATATTATCATGGGTAGTCACCGGCCTGGCCGGAAGTCAGCTCGGTGGCTGTGAGCGAACGTGTTTGAGCCGGGGGGATGAATGCGATGGGTAAACGGCGAACGCGGCACACGACATTTCTCTTCCTCTCCCTGTGCCTGGCGTTCCTTGCCGCACTCGGGACGTCTCTTGCCGTGGCGTCTCCCGCCTCGGGGTCGCATCCGGCAAGCGAGCTGAATTCAGCCAGCGGCATATGCGGGAGCATAAGCGCGGGCGGGGAAATATGGGCACAGGACGGTTTTTTCAAGAGCTGGGAATTCGAGCGCTTCGACTCCGACATCCAGGTGCACGAAGACGGCTCCTTCACCGTGCGCGAGACCCAGGTGGTCAATTTCACCGGCAGTTTCTCCTTCCTCACCCGCGATATATCCACGCAGTCGGCAGGCTTCGAGGAGGGCAGGACCTATGGCAAGGTGCGCGTCAAGGACGTCGAGGTCTTCAACCTCGACGGGACCCCCTACGACGGCAGCATGTGGGAGGCAGATTCCTATGAGGGTGGTGAGCTCATCCGCATCAATTTCCAGGCCCGGGACGAGCAGAGAGGCTGGATCATATCCTACCGCGTGAAGGGAGCCATCATTTACGCGGAGGATTACGACCGCCTGTACTGGAACGCGGTATCCCTGGACCGGCCCGTCCCCATCAGGTCCTCGCGCATAACCGTCACGCTTCCCGGGGGCACGAACATGAGCAAGGTAAAGTACGTCGACTATTACTCTATACCCACACCCGACAGCACCAAGTCCTTGGGCCGCGACGGGAACGTCATCTGGTGGGAGGCGGATAACATCCAACCCTATATGTCCTTCACCATAGACGTCGCCTTTCCCAAGGGCACCATCAACAAACCCTGGCCCTACCGCACCTCCACCCTATTGCTCATGCTCGGCCTCTCCCTCGCCATCTTCCTCGCCTTCCTGGCGCTGATGCTTTGCCTGTGGTTGCTGAAGGGGAGGGACGCCCATGGGGGGCCCACTCCCGGGGTGAGTTACGAGGCGCCGCAGGAGCTGAGGCCGGCCGTGATGTCAATGCTCGTGCACCAGCAGCCGAAGGTGGAGGACATGACGGCAACCGTCGTCGACCTGGCCGTGCGCGGCAGGCTCAAGATAATCGAGGAAGGGAGCAGCGGCGGGAATGAATTCTCCTTCGAGCGCCTGGGCGACACCAAGGAAGGCCTGCTACCCTACGAGGTCACGGTGATGAAGGGGCTGTTCAAGGACGGGGATAGCGTAGAGGGTGAGGACGTCAGGCTGGGCGACCGCCTCATGACTTTCATGAACGGGGTGAGGAACGAGGCGAGAAAGAAGAAGCTCTTCTATGACGATCCCGAGAAGACCGTCAGCCGCTACTTCAAGCTGGCCATGGCACTTCTCCTGGTACCGCCCATCCTTCTCTTGGTCCTGCTCGTCTGGTATGACCTGGGATACGTGTGGTTTATACTCACGGGCACGGTACTCGCGGGAATCGCCGTGTGGGCCATCGGCCACGCCATGCCCCAGCGCACCCCCAAAGGGTCCCGTCTTTACTGGCAGGCCATGGGATTCCGCGAATACCTGAAGACGGCTGAGGCGGGGGAGGCGGAGTCCATGACCGTACAGAACTTCCAGGAAAACCTGCCCTACGCCATGGTGCTGGGGCTGGCCGATCGCTGGGCGCAGATGTTCGCGGGCATCCTCACTGCCACTCCGGAATGGTACACCGGGCCGGTGAGCGGTTTCGACACCATCGGCCTTACTTCCAGCATGCGCAACATGGGGCATGTCCTCATGATCTCCAGTGCCCCGGCCCATTCCGGATCGGGTGGAGGATCCAGTTTTGGGGGCGGCTTCAGCGGTGGCGGCTTCGGGGGCGGTTTCTCCGGTGGCGGCTTCGGCGGGGGAGGTTCATCCGCGGGTTGACCCCGCGCGACTATCCGGCCCGAAAGAACGTAGCGGCACCTCAGCGACAAACACCTGGAGAGGTTATTGCAGGAGAGCCTCGACCACGTAAGCGAGCTGTAGCCCACCACTTTATGTCAGCATAAATGCCCGGATAGATAAGTGTGAGAGATGTCATGGTCCACGAACACGATATAGCGGGCATCACCGGATTGTCCGATGCGGAAGCCGCCCACCGCCTGAGGGAGGAGGGTCCCAACAGCCTGCCCTCCGGCAAGAAGCGCTCCGTCTTCCGCATCGCCTTCGACATCCTCAGGGAGCCCATGTTCCTGCTTCTGGCCGGAGCGGGGGTCATCTACCTCATCCTCGGCGACCTGCAGGAAGCTCTCATCCTCATGAGTTTCGTCCTCCTGGTCATGGGCATCACCTTCTACCAGGAACAGAGGACGGAACGGGCCCTGGAGGCGCTGCGGGATCTCTCCAGCCCCCGCGCCCTGGTCGTCCGAGATGGCCGTCAGTTGCGCGTCGCAGGCGTGGACGTGGTGCGGGACGACGTGCTCATCCTTGCGGAGGGCGACCGGGTGCCGGCCGACGCCGTGCTCCTGGCCTGTTCCAACCTGACCGTGGATGAATCACTGCTCACCGGCGAATCCGTCCCCGTGCGCAAGCTGCCCTGCGACGGACCCCTTGAGCTGGGGAAGCCGGGGGGAGACGACCTGCCCTCGGTGTTCGCCGGCACCCTGGTGGTAAAAGGACACGGTGTCGCACAAGTCAAGGCCGCCGGAGCCGCCACGGAGATGGGAAGGATCGGAACCGCCCTGGAGGAGATCGAGCCCGAGCCCACCCTGCTACAGCGGGAGACGCGGCACGTGGTATTCAACATAGCCCTCCTGGCGCTCTTTATGTGCGTACTGGTCTTTATCGTCTACGGCGCGAGCCGGGATGACTGGCTGGAGGGGCTGCTGGTGGGCATCACCCTGGCCATGGCCATGCTCCCCGAGGAATTCCCCGTGGTCCTGGTTGTCTTCCTCACCCTGGGTGCCTGGCGTATTTCCAAGCACCAGGTCCTAACCCGCAACATGCCGGCGGTGGAGACGTTGGGCTCCGCAACCGTGCTCTGTGTGGACAAGACGGGCACCCTGACCTTAAACCGCATGACGGTGGCGAAGTTGATCGCCGGCGGAGTCACCTGCGACGTTACGCAAGCGGGTTATCAATGCCCGCCGGAGGAATTCCACCAACTGTTGGAGTTCAGCGTCCTGGCCTCCCAGCGGGACCCCTTCGATCCAGTGGATACGGCCATAGCTCGCCTGGGCGACCGGGCGCTCAACAACACCGAGCACCTTCACGACGACTGGCTGCTGGAGAGAGAATACCCGCTTTCGCCCGAGCTGCTGGCCCTCTCCCATGTATGGAGGTCGCCGGACGGAAGCGAATATATCATCGCCGCGAAGGGAGCCCCGGAGGCGGTCGCGGACCTCTGCCATCTCGATATCGCACGCAAGGAGGAGTTGTGGTCGCAGATCGAGGAACTGGCGGGCGAGGGATTGCGCGTGCTGGGCGTGGCCAGGGCGTCCTTTGCCCTGGAATATCTTCCCAAGGATCAACACGACTTCGCTTTCGAGTTCCTGGGGCTGGTGGGGCTCGAGGATCCCGTGCGTCCCGGGGTGAGGGATTCGGTGCGGGAGTGTTATGGGGCGGGTATCCGGGTGATCATGATCACCGGCGACTATCCGGGAACGGCGCGGCACATAGCGCGGGAGATAGGGCTGGAGCTCACCGGCGAGGTCATTACCGGCCCGGAGTTGGACGCTATGGAAGACGGGGAACTGAGGGAGCGCATCGGGCGCGTGAGCATCTTCACCCGCGTGGTACCGGAGCAGAAGCTGCGCATCGTCAGAGCCCTCGAGGCCAACGGCGAGGTGGTGGCCATGACCGGGGACGGCGTAAACGACGCTCCAGCCCTCAAGGCGGCCAATATCGGGGTGGCCATGGGGGGGAGGGGCACGGACGTGGCCCGTGAGTCGGCGTCCCTGGTACTGCTGGACGACGACTTCTCGTCCATCGAGACGGCGGTGAGGATGGGCCGCAGGATCTACGACAACCTCAAGAAGGCCATGTCCTATATCATCGCCATCCACGTGCCCATCGCGGGCATGTCCATCATCCCCGTCCTCTTCAACCTGCCCCTGGTGTTCTCGCCCATACTCATCGCATTCCTGGAGATCATCATCGACCCCGCCTGCTCCCTGGCCTTCGAGGCCGAGCCCGAGGAGGGGGACATCATGGAGCGCCCACCCCGTCGCCCCGATCAGCGTATCTTCAACAAGAGAAACGTGGTCATCAGCCTCCTGCAGGGGTTGAGTGTACTGCTCATCGTGACCGCAGTGTTCTCCATCGCCCATATGAAGAGCATGGACGAGATGGAGATTCGGGCCCTCACCTTCACCACCCTGGTCGTCGCCAACCTGGGGCTCATCCTCACCAACCGCTCCTGGGAGCATACCATCTGGCACGTACGTCGCCAGCCCAATCCCGCCCTGTGGTGGATCGTCGGGGGTACGCTGGCCCTGCTCGCCTTCGTGCTCTACGTGCCCTTCATGCGGGACCTATTCCAGCTGGCTTTCCTGGACGGCATCGACATAGCCATCTGCCTGGTCGCCGGACTCTTCTCGGTAGTGTGGTTCGAGGCCCTCAAATTCATCACCCACCTCAGGCACCACCCCCATACATAGGGGTCAGCCGTTCAATCGACACGTAGGGTCAAGTGTCCACATAAATCACGATTCTGGATCAGAGACGACAGCAGTCATCTCTTTAAGAATCACATTATTCGATGGGATCAATTATTGGATCAATGTCTGAGAGCTGATCCTCAATGCGATTCTGCAAGCAAACACGTGAACACCTGGCACTTTGTGTCGATTGAACGGCTGACCCCACTAAGAGAGGGGGTCGTGCTCGGGAAGGATGAAGTACCTCACTTCCTTCGCGTAGTTGCTCAGCTCCGCACGGAAATCAGGATGGGCGATGCCTATCAGGGCCTGGGCCCGCTGCCTCAGGCTCTTGCCCCGCAGGTTTACCACGCCGTACTCGGTGGCCACGTACATGACGTCGCTGCGGGTGAGGGTCACAATCGCGCCCGGCCGGTGTTGGGTGACTATCTTGGATATCAGCTCGCCCGACTCCTTGTCCTCGACGACGGAATGCGTGACGATGAAGGCCTTGCCGCCCCGCGACAGCCAGGCGCCGCGGGTGAAATCGACCTGCCCGCCCGTCGCCGTGTACTGTATGGGCCCGAAGGACTCGGACGCGCACTGCCCGCTGATGTCCACCTCCAGGGTGGTGTTGATGGAAATGAGATCGTTGTTGCGCCCCACTATGTAGGGGTCGTTGTTGTAGCTGATGGGGGAGAGGTAGATCATGGGGTTGTCGTTCATCCAGTCGTACAGCTCCTGAGATCCCAGGCCGAAATAGCACAGCATCTGGTGGGGGTGGAAGTTCTTCGCGGTGTTGTCCATGGCTCCCGCCTCGAAGAGCTTCATATAGGCGTCACCCATCATCTCCGTGTGGCAGCCGAG
This sequence comes from Actinomycetota bacterium, assembly GCA_016931915.1. Classification (GTDB taxonomy): domain Bacteria; phylum Actinomycetota; class Geothermincolia; order Geothermincolales; family RBG-13-55-18; genus SURF-21. The sequence continues at coordinate 20,748 of JAFGDU010000163.1, read as the reverse complement.
TTGTTTCCTTTGCACCAGCAGCTCTCCGATGGCGTTGGTGGTGCCCCCGATGCCCAGCTGGATGGTGGAGCCGTCCTCGACGAGGTCGATGATATGTTCCGCGATCGCCCGGTCCCTCTCCGTGATGGGGTCCGGCGGAAGCGCGAACACGGGGTGGTTGTTCTCCACCAGCTTGTCGATCTCCGAGATGTGCAGCCAGTTGGGCCCGTGTACGATGGGCTGCTGGTCGTTGACCTCCACATAGACGGCATCCAGCTCGTCCACCACGTCCAGGTAGTTGGCGAAGAGCCCGAGATTGAGATAGCCGTTCTTGTCCATGGGACCGGCCTGCACGATCAGCTTCCTGTACCCCGAATCCTCCACGGCCTGCCTGGTTACGCGGTGGAAATGGTAGGGGGTGTGGGTCATGAGCCCGTCCGCCAGCGCCTTGCGGTCCAGGGGAGAGGCGTAGTAGTTGTCGATGAGGATGTTCTTCTGCAGCTCCGGCTCGAGGACTTTGAAGACGTTGGCGAGCATGATGAAGCTCCCCAACAGCACGTCCTCGATCTCACCGGCCACCGCGCGTTCGAACAGCGCCTCCAGCACCGCCACGGGCGTCGAAGAGGCGCCGCTGGCGAAAACATGGTCCCCGCTCACAATCTCTCGGGCGATATCCTCGGGGGTGGTCAGCTTGGCCTGGTACATATCCTGCCACTTACTCATTTCAACCTCCTCTGTTGCAACGTTAGGGCCACTTGAGAAATCGGCCTCATCGCATGCCGGGCTTAGCCTTTCGATATTATTGTTCCCCCGCAACAGGGCGGTCTGCAGCAAAGAGGGACGCATCCCGCCCGCAAATGCTGCTGGCCGGCACGGGCATGAAACGCCACGAGCACGCATTGACACCAGCGCCCGAAAATGGGATAGAATACTCTCCCGTACGCAAATGGAGAGGAAGGCCTGCGATGGACGGTGTGAAGTGCACTGGTTCCCCGCGCATAGAGGTGGTCGCGCTCACCCCGGAGCTGAAGGAGCAGGCGGTGGAGACTCTCGTCCAAGCCTTCAAGACCGAGGAGACGACCGTCTATCACCTGGACACGGAGAACCCCTCGACACTGAAGCGCATGGCGGTCCTCGACGGGTTGTTCGTCCGCTTGTACCTGGAGGCGGGACGAACGGTGCTGGCAGCGATGATAGACGGATGCGTAGCGGGCGTGGGCATGGTGCGCGACCCCCGCATTCACCTCTCCAAGATACGCGTCGCCACTCTTTCCCTGCCCAACTTTCACCAGCTCGTGCTCCTTTACGCTCGCCGCCCCTTGAGGTTCCTCCGGGTCATGTGGGCTGCGAAGAGCCCCAAGGACCTTACCAAACCGCATTTCACCTTCGAGGTACTGGGAATACATCCCGACCACCAGGGAAGGGGTGCCGGAAAGGAGCTTATGCGCGAGGTCCAGGCCATGGTGGAGGACGACCCTACCATATCCGGTATCTACCTCAACACCGGCAGCGAGAGGAACCAGTCCTTCTACGAGAGCCTAGATTACGATACCTTGCGCATCGTCGACCTGAAGGCCGTGAAGATCTATCACATGTTCTGGCGTAACCCGGCCTTCGGCTGATTGGACCGTTCGGCTCCGGGAGGGGAAAATATCGTGGGCAAGTCTCTAAGGAGGAACACATGGAATACAGGGAGATCCTGGTAGAGAAGGCGGAACATATCGCGACCATCACCCTCAACCGTCCCGAGAAACTCAACACCTACACCATGACCATGGGGGCCGAACTGCTGGCCGCCCTGGAGGAATGCGATAACGATCCGGATATAAGGGTGATGGTGCTCACCGGCGCCGGCAAGGCGTTCTGCGCCGGTATGGACATGTCCGGCGACACCTCGACGCCCCCGGAAGCGGGGGAGGGGGACGGTGGGATGCCGGAGGCCGCGGCGAGCACTGTGAAGGCCATCTTCTCGCTGCGCAAGCCGGTGATCGTCGCCTACAACGGGGCGGCGGTGGGCATGGGGGTGACCATGACCCTCCCCTTCGACATCAGGATCGCCGCCGAGGGTGCCCGCCTGGGTATGGTCTTCGTGCGCCGCGGTCTCATCCCGGAGCTGGCCAGCCCGTGGCTGCTGCCGCGCATCGTGGGCATCAGCCGCGCCGCCGAGCTCATGTACACGGGGCGCATGCTCAGCGCACGCGAGGCGCTGGATTTCGGGCTGGTGAGCCGGGTGGTGCCCGACGACGACCTCATGCCCGCCGCCATGGAGCTGGCGCGCGAGATCGCCGTCAACTGCTCGCCGATAAACGTCGCCCTCACCAAGAGGATGCTCTACGACTTCCTCGCCGAGAGTGACGTGGAGAAGGTGGAGAAAGCGAACCACGAGCTTTTGGCCTGGACCATGACCCAACCCGACGTGGTAGAGGGGGTCATGGCTTACATGCAGAAGCGACCGCCGGACTGGCCCTTGAAGGTGCCCGACGACCTTCCGGACGATATGAAGCGGTAACAGCCTGAGGAGAGGGCGAAGATGAAAAGGATACTCACCGCGATCATCGTGGCCGCGTTGATCGCTTCCGCCCCGCTCGCGGGCGGCTGTGCGGCGACCTCTTCGGGCGGTAACGGGGGAGGCGGCGGCGGCGTCGATCCCCTGCAGGGGCTGACCCGGGAGCAGAAGGTGGGGCAGCTCTTCCTCTTCGGGTTCGAGGGGACCGCCGTGACCCCCGAGATAGAGCAGTGGTTCAACCAGGTGCACCCCGGGGGAGTGATCCTCTTCGCCAGGAACATCACCGACGCGGCCCAGCTGGAGAAGCTCACCGGCGACCTCCAGGACCTGGCCGATGCGGATACCGGGCTGCCGCTGTTCATAGCCGTCGACCAGGAGGGCGGGGAGATCGTGCGTATAGACTGGCTGGGAGACGACGTTTCCCAGTCCCAGATGGCGGACCCCGACCAGGCATACAGGGCGGGCCTGGCGCGGGCGCAGGGGCTGAAGGGGCTGGGGATCAACCTCAACCTGGCGCCGGTGCTGGACAGGGGCGAGAGCGGCGATTTTCTCACGCAATACGGACGCACCTTTCCTGGAACCCCCCGGGAGGTGGGCGAGCTGGGCGAGAGCGAGATCTCCGGCCAGAGCGACGGCGGCATCCTCTCCTGCGCCAAGCACTTCCCCGGTTACGGCGGCATAACCTACGATCCCGAGAACGACCGGCTGGCCAGCGTGGACGCGGTGCCCGAGGTCTCGCAGTTCCAGGTCGCGGCCGGTGCGGACCCCGCATTCGTCATGACCGCGAACGTCATCTATACGCAGCTCGATCCCGATCACCCCTTCACCCTCTCGCCCGCAGGCATCGCGTTCCTCGAGCAGAGCGTGAAGGGCAACTACCTCATCGTCAGCGACGACCTGGCAAGCAAAGTCCTCAAGGAGGCGTACACGCTTGAGGGGACGGTGGTCCAGGCTGCCAGGGCGGGCGTCGATGTGCTGCTCGTTTCGGGGCATGAGGCAGGCGACACCCAGGCGGCAGCCGCGGCGGTGATGCAGGCGGTGGAGAGTGGAGAGTTCGCGCAGGAAGAGATCGACGGGCGTGTCAAGAGAGTCCTGGAGGTTAAAGAAAGGATCTCCGGCACCTGACCGGGGCCATTGTAGCAGGGAGGTCCGCCTGCCTGGATCTATAGAAAGCCAGTTCCTGACCCCCTGTGTCCAGCGCAGATAAACACGCCATATCAACCTCCCCTTGAAGGGCTTAGCCTTGTCAGCGGCGAAAGCCGATTAAGTAGGCGTTTCACCTGGAATGCTTTTGGCAATATTAGAGAATATGAGTGGAAACAAGAATTCTTGCGCAATAATCATATCACGCTCTCGCTACGACGGCCTGGTCTTCGACCTGGACGGCGTAGTCACGCGAACGGCTAAGCTGCACGCCGCGGCCTGGAAAGAGATGTTCGACCTCTACCTGGAGAAGAATGCCGGGGGAAGCGCATTCGAGCCCTTCACCATCGAGGGTGATTACCGCAAGTACGTTGACGGCAAGCCCCGCTACATGGGCGTGAAGAGCTTTCTCGATGCCAGGGGCATAGATCTCCCGCACGGCACTCCCGACGACTCACCCTCAACAGAGACCATATGCGGGCTCGGTAACCGCAAGGACCTCCTGTTCCTGCGCAAGATGAAGACGCAGGGAGTGGAGGTCTTCGAATCGTCCGTGGAACTCATCCGGAACCTGCGCCTGCGGGGTTACCGCATCGCTATCGCCTCCTCCAGCAAGAACTGCACCGAGGTACTGGAGGCCGCGGGTATTGCGGACCTCTTCGACGCGCAGGTGGACGGCATAGACATCGAGAGCCTGGATCTCAGTGGCAAGCCGGACCCGGACATGTTCCTGGAGGCGGCCAGGCGGCTGGGGATCGTGCCGACGAGATGCGTGGTCATCGAAGATGCTATCTCCGGGGTACAGGCGGGCCGGGCAGGCGGATTCGGGCTGGTCATCGGGGTCAACCGGCAAGACCAGGAGAAAGCACTGCGGGAAGGGGGCGCGGACATAGTCGTAGGGGATCTCGCGGAGATAGACGTGGAGGTGCAGATCGGGGAGCTCAGCAACGCCATCTACAGCTTTCCCGAGATCGAGGACAGGGTGGGCGAGAGGCGCGTGGCTGTCTTCCTCGATTACGACGGCACCCTCACCCCCATAGTATCCCGCCCCGAGGATGCGCTCCTCGCGGAGGATATGCGCGAAACCCTTCTGGAACTGGCGTCGCAGTGCACGGTAGCCCTGGTGAGCGGGAGGGGCCTGCGGGACGTGAGGTCCCTGGTGGGCATCGCCGATCTCTATTATGCGGGAAGCCACGGGTTCGAGATGGCGGGCCCCAACGGCTTCAGCAAGGAAAACGAGGAGGCGGCGGCGTTCCTGGGAGACCTCGACGCGGCACAAGCCTATCTGGAGGAGAACCTTTCGGGTGTTCCCGGCTCCCAGGTCGAGCGCAAGAGGTTCACCATCGCTATCCATTATCGCAACGTGAGCGAGGAGGACAAAGAGGCGGTGGACGAGGTGGTCGAAAGAGCCCACAGGCGATTCCCGAGGTTCCGCCGGACGGAGGGCAAGAAGGTCTACGAACTGCAACCCGATATCGACTGGCACAAGGGCAGGGCCATAGAGTGGTTGATGGACGCATTGGACCTGGCGGAGCACGACTATATTCCTTTCTATATAGGAGACGATATCACCGACGAGGATGCCTTCGACGCGCTGAGGACGCGGGGCATCACCGTGGTGGTCGGGGATGGCACGCGATGCACCAAGGCGCAGTACCGCTTGGAAGACACCGCAGAGGTCAGGGAATTCATCGCCAGGCTGACCGCCTTACTGGAAGAGGACAACACCTGGTGGCTGGTGCACGACGGATACAATCCCGAGGAGGAGGGGCTGAGAGAGGCGCTGTGCACCCTGGGCAACGGGTATTTCGCCACCCGGGGCGCGACATCGGAATCGCGGGCGGACGGGGTGCATTATCCCGGAACCTACCTGGCCGGTGGCTATAACCGCCTGCAGACCGAGATCGCCGGCCGTGTCATCGAGAACGAAGACCTGGTAAATATTCCCAACTGGCTCTGCCTGGAGCTGCGGGTGCCCGGCGAGGAATGGTTCGATCCCGCCGGTGTGGAGATCCTCTCCTACACCCAGGAGCTGCATATAAAGACGGGGGTGCTACACCGTCGCGTGCAATGGCGCGACGCCGCGGGGAGGGAGACCAGGCTGCACAGCCGGCGCATGGTGAGCATGGCCGACATGCACATGGCGTCCATGGAGGTCGTGATCGTCCCCCTGAACTGGTCCGGGAAACTCGAGATACGCTCGTCCCTGGACGGCAGGGTGACCAACAGCGGGGTGGAGCGCTACCAGAGCCTGAACAACAATCACCTGGAGCCGGTGGAGACCCGGTGCATCAACGCCGACACCATCCTGCTCAAGGTGTGTACCAGCCAGTCCAGGATATGCATCGCCGAGGTGGCCCGCACGGAGGTGTTCGGCGGTGACGAGCCGCTGGCAGCCGAGAGGAGCACGGTGGAGGATCAGGGCTACATCTCGCAGCACCTCCTGTTGGACGTCTCCCAGGGCTCGCGGGTAGTGATAGAGAAGACGGTCGCGCTCTATACATCGCGGGACAATGCCATCTCCGAATGCTCCCTGGAGGCGCAGAAGGCGGTGGCGGAAGCCGACAGGTTCAGGGGGCTGTTCGAACAGCACGCGCTGGCCTGGAGCCACCTGTGGCGCAGGTTCGAGGTCGCCCTGCGCATGTACAGGAAGCAGGAGCAGCACTACGTGCAGAGGATACTGCGCCTGTACAGGTTCCACCTGCTGCAGACGGCCTGCATGCATTCCATGGATATCGACGTGGGCATGCCGTCCCGGGGCTGGCACGGCGAGGCCTACCGCGGCCATATCTTCTGGGACGAACTCATCATCTTCCCCTTCCTCAATTATCGCACCTCGCAGATCACGCGCAGCCTGCTCATGTACCGCTATCGCCGCCTGCCGGAGGCTAGGAAAGCCGCCCGCAGGCTCGGCTACAAGGGTGCCATGTTCCCCTGGCAGAGCGGTAGCGACGGCAGGGAGGAGACCCAGCAGGTCCACCTCAATCCCGTGTCCGGCAACTGGCTGCCGGACAATTCCCACTTGCAGCGCCATATCAACGTGGCTATCGCCTATAACGTATGGCAGTACTATCAGGTCACCGGTGACCTGGAGTTCCTGTCCTGGTACGGCGCCGAGATGATCCTGGAGATAACCCGCTTCTGGGCGTCGCTGGCCGAATACGACCCCGAACTGGACCGTTACGAGATCAAGGGGGTCATGGGACCCGACGAGTATCACGACGCCTATCCGGATGCCGAGACCCCGGGCCTCAACAACAACTCCTACACCAACATCATGGTGGTCTACGTCATGAACCGCGCGCTCGACCTCTTCGGGATCCTCCCCCAGGAATACCTGCGCGAGCTGTGCCAGAAGCTGGAGATCGAGGATGTCGAGATCGAGCGCTGGCAGGAGATCAGCCGCAAGATGAAGGTGGTGTTCCACACCGACGGGGTCATCAGCCAGTTCGAGGGATACGAAGACCTCAAGGAGTTCGACTGGGATGGGTTCCGTAGAAAATACGGCAACATACAGCGCCTGGACCGCATCCTGGAGGCGGAGGGCGATACGCCCAATCGCTACAAGGTATCGAAGCAGGCCGACGTGCTCATGCTCTTCTACCTCTTTTCCGCCGAGGAGCTGGGCTCCCTTATCGCACAGCTGGGCTACGATTTCGATCCCGAGAGCATCCCCAGGACCATCGACTACTACCTGCGCCGCACCTCCAACGGTTCCTCGCTGAGCTGGATTATCCACTCCTGGGTAGCGACCCGCCGTGACCGCAGCCATTCCTGGGAGCTGTTCAACGTGGCCCTGCTCACCGACTTCGCGGACGTGCAGGGGGGCACCACGCCGGAGGGCATCCACCTGGGTGCCATGGCCGGCTGCGTGGACATGGTGGGGCGCGGTTATACCGGCCTGGAATACCGCGGCGATGTCCTGCGCTTCAACCCCGCTTTTCCCGAGGAGCTGGACGGGCTGAGTATGCTCATCCGCTATCGCGGACGCTGGCTGGACCTGGATATATCCGCGGACAGGTTCAAGGTGCACGCCCTCTCCGGCGGTGCCGGGCCGATCAAGATAGAGGTCGGCGGCGAGGTATTCGAACTGCGCGAGGGCGATACGGCGGAGATCGGCCTGTAGGTACGCGCACCGTCCGCAATGCAGGTCGGTGCGGCACATCCGTAAAGAGAAGCGTTACGGCCCTTCCAGCTTGCACCGCCTTATTGGTGAGTTATCGAGGTCACCCAAAAAGCGCATGTGTTATCATGTTGTATAAAGGTCAACTTAGGTTTGTATGGAAGCTGTCATTGCATGGCCCAAGCCTTTAAGCCTGGGCTTTTTAATTTGCCAGGGATGAGATGCCACTGGAAAGGGGAGAAACATGAAGGTAGGTCCGAACAAGACCGTTGCTTTCGACTACAAACTCTACGGCGAAGACGGCGAGCTCATCGAGAGCAGCCCCGAGGGAGAGCCGTTGAATTTCATTTACGGAGAGGGTAGCATCATCCCCGGGCTGGAGCGCGAGCTCGAGGGCATGGAGCCGGGCGACAGCAAAGAGGTCGTCGTGAAGCCCGAGGACGCCTATGGAGAGCATGATTCCGAGCTGGTGCAGAAGGTCCCGAAGGAGCGTTTCGCCGCGGGATCTACCCTGGAGATCGGCATGTCCTACGTCGGGCGCACCGAGGCCGGCCAGGTCATCAATTTCCTCATCACGGCAATGGACGATGAGAACGTCCAGATAGACATGAATCATCCCCTGGCCGGGGTCAACCTGCGCTTCGAGGTGACTATCAGGGACGTGAAGGACGTAGAGGAATAGGTTTCGCACAAGCGGTTGAGGTCACAGTTACGGAAGGAAGGATAATGGACAAGGAAGGCACCGCGCGTTCCGGCGAGAGACAGGAAAGACCGGCCAGGCCCAGCGGTTATGATAAACGAGACCGCTTTGGGCAGAGAAAGGACCCCAGGTTGGAGGGGCTGATATCAGATTGGAAGAAGGGCGAGAAGGATAAATGGAGGGGACACGGCAAAAAGGACAACAAGAAAAAGAGATGATCCTCGTCCCCGGCCGTGGAATTCGATTGTCACAGGTGATGTAATATACCATCGGTTATTGTCGCTTTCTTCATACCACGTTGATAAGGGGAGGTGCTGAGCATGTCGGATGTGCCCGATTACGAGAAATACCCGGTCAGCGAGGAGGAGATGGGCAAGCGCTACCGCAACTGGACCGAGGCGCTGGCCCGCCAGGTAGTCACCCTTTACCGCATCGGGAAGGAAGTGGGTGGCGATGCATTCGTGGAGCGGCTCAAGGAGGAGTACTATCGCGGGGGCAAGAAGGGCGCCAAGATGTGGATGGAGCTCTCGGGAAGCAAGCCGGAGGACTTCGAGGACTGCCTGGGCCTGCCCAAGGTGCACGACAAGATCGATGACACCTTTGCCAATTTCTGGGATGGTTATATAGAGAACACGCCTCAGGCCTTCGAGAAGGAGTTGAAGACCTGCCCTGTGGCCCGCATCTGGTCGCGGGAGCCGGACCTGTGCGAGGTTATGCTGGGGGCCTCACTGGTGGGGATGCTGGAGGAGCTCAACCCCAGGTTCAAGACGGAAGGGTTTTCCAAGCTGCTCACCAAAGGGGACGCGGTCTGCCGCTTCCGCGTCGAGCTGGAGGAATAAAGAATGGCCGGCGACGCGTCCATAGAGGAGATCCTGGAAAGGTTGGAGCGCCAGGCGGGAGACTACCTGGAGGCCTATGGCAGCTGTGCCCAGGGGACCCTGCGTGCGCTGCAGGAGGAGTTCGGGCTGGGGAACGCCGAGGTGCTGAAGGCGGCGACCGCCATGCCGGGAGTCGCCCTGCGGGGAGAGACCTGCGGGGCGGTGATCGGACCGGTCATGGCCTTGGGGATGGCCTTCGGTCGCGACAAGCCGGAGGATTACGAGGCTTTCCTGCGCGCCCTGCGCGCGGCCCATTCCTTTTGCCGGCAGTTCGAGGCGGAGTTCGGGAGCTGCATGTGCGAGGGGGTACAGAAACGTCTCTTCGGGCGTTACTTCGACCTCACAGACCCCACACAGATGGGGGAGTTCGCCGCGGCCGGAGCCGCGAAGCAGTGCCGTATCCCCGCGGGCAAGGCAGTGCGCATCGCCGGCAAAATGATCCTCGAAGCCAGGTGCTAGGAGAGAGGCTCTGTCAACGCCATAACGAGGAACGTAGTGACGAGGCAACCTCTAAACGTCCGGTTCTCTCCATGGGTGCGTGTGTGGATGATGTCAAAACCTGCACTGTCATCGCGAGGAGGCGGAGCCGACGAAGCGATCTCCCCATGACCGCAACCCGGCATGCTATTTAGGGTATTGCTGCGTTGCGCCGCAATGACAGTGATCCCCAGGCACGGGGAGAGGCCTGACCCAGGTGCCTGTGTGGACACCTGACCCTATGTGTCGATTGAACGGCTGACCCCAAGGTTTTAGCGGGAGAGGACCTCTCCGGCCAGGGCGTCTGCGTGGTAAGTATCCCCTTCCAATGCCAACTCCCCATTGATCAGTACGTATTCAATGCCGGACGGATACTGCTGCGTGTCCTCGTAGGTCGAATTATCGCGGATGGTATCGAAGTCGAAAACGGTGATGTCCGCCGCCGCACCCTCCCGCAGGATCCCGCGACCCTCCAGGTCGTAACGCGAGGCCGCCATGCCGGTGCAGCGGTGCACGGCGTTCTCCAGGGTATAGAAACCTAGTTCCTTCACGTAGTGCTCGAAGATGCGCGGGAAGGTGCCGTAGGCGGTCTGCGGCGCCGCGCCTTTCTCGGGGAAGAGCACGTCTGCCCCTACTGACAGCTGCGGGTGGTCCTGCCCGTGCAGAAAGACCTTTTCCGACCACGGCTTGGGAGGCATGCCCATGATGAAGACGACCGCACCTTCCTCCTCGATGGCCAGGTCGGCCAGGAAGTCGAAGTTGTCCTTGCCGGCATCCATGGCCAGGTCCACCACGCGCTTCCCCTCCATGTAGCTGTTCTTCTCGCTGCCTATGGAGAGGATGGAGAGCATCTTGTAGCTGAGGCACCTGATGTAGTTGGTGGCCCAGGAGCCTGGCTCCCACTGCGGCCACTTGTCCTTGACCGTCTCCACGTCGTGCCGTATGCGGGCGCGCTCGCCGGGGTCTGCGAGACGGCGCAGCAGCTCCTCGGTTCCGCCCATGAGGGCCCAGGGAGGATAGAGCTGGGTCACGGTGGTATTGCCCATGACGTATGGTATAAAGTCCAGCCCCACGTCCAGCCCCTCTTCGAGGGCGCGGTTCACGACCTTGTAACCCTTCTTGAGCTGTGCGTTCGGCAGGCCCGGCAGCGGGACTACCTTGTTTATCCTCTCCAGGGCGCCGACCACCTCGTAAAAGGCATCGCCTATGCGTCCCAGGTCGGGTATGGCCATGAAATGGCTTACCTGCAGGGAGGACCCGCTGCGCCTGGCTATCTCCACCGCCTCTTCCACGGCCCTGGCGTAGGTGGCGGTCAGGCTGCGTATGTGGCTGACGTAGCGCCCGCCGTATTCGCCCGCGACCCTGGCCAGCTCCACGAGCTCGTCGGTGTGGGCGTACATGCCCGGGAAGTAGGTGAGCCCGGTGGAGAAACCGCGGCATCCGTCCTCCATGTCCTTGCGCAGAAGGTCCTTCATCTTCGCCAGCTCCTCGTCGGTGCTGAAGCGGTCGCTGTCTCCCATCACCGCGATGCGCAGGGGCCCGTGCGCGGAGAGCGGAACGAAATTGATGGGCAAGCCGCGGCCGGACAGCCATGCGTTGAACTCGCCTACCGTCTGCCACTGCGGCTGGAAATCTCTGGATATGCCCATGGTCTGCAGGGTGGAGTGGAAGAGCTCGCCGTTCTCGGGCAGCCACGGCGCCACCGACCAGCCGCAGTTGGAGACCACGCTGGTGGTGATACCCTGCCGGATATAGGGCTCGAAGAGTTCCTTGTAGTCGTCGCGGATGACGTAGAGATCGTTATGGGTGTGGATGTCGATAAACCCTGGCGAGACCACCTTGCCCGCGGCTTCTATGGTCCGCGCCGCCTCCGCGTCCGGCAGGTCCCCTACCCCGACGATCCTCCCGCCCTCTATCGCTACGTCCGCAACCCTGGCGGCAGCCCCCGTGCCGTCCACTACCCGGCCCCTTTTGATCAGGATATCGAGCATATCTACCCCTCCTCACTGGTCCCGCTGCAGCCACCCGGTATCCCCATTCTAGCACCGGGGCAGACTTCGGGGTCGGGCCCGGTGCGTGGAGCAAGGCCTTTCCTCCTACCGTTATTGCGAGGAGGCGGAGCTGACGAAGCGATCTCCTTGCAGAAGCAACCAGGCACGTTCCCAAGGGGATTGCTTCGCTGCGCTCGCAATGACAGTATCAAGCCCCAGGCACGAGACGAGGCTTGACCCCCGTGCCTCAGATACGGGCCCGAAAATCACTGTCAGGAAGGTGCGGCTCTTCTCGCCGCCGTAGTCAGTGCGTTCCATTGGCTACAAGCCTTGTGGAATTCTTCGCCTCCCATTCGTAAATCCGCAGGTTAAACAGGCATGTCAGGAATCCCTCTCCCCGTTATCTCGCGCTTGCCACGCGGTCCCGTCACTGTCGGGAGTTGCAGGATGGGCGCGAAGCGGGCGGCACTGTCATCAGGAATCCTCGCGCGGTGTTAATATCTTGGCGACGGGAATGTTGCCGGAGTGAGTGGACCATGCGGGGCATGGCCACGTGTCTGGAGGGGGAGAAGATGCCGTACACCTACGGAACCAAGGAATGGGAGGAGACTTTCACCACGCTCATGGAGGATCTTCTATACGTGGAAAGAGAGCCCTATATCATGGGGACGCCCGCCTGGATCGCCACCTACGAATCTCTCATACAGAACGACGCGGACTACAGGAAGCTTGCCGAGGGGTGGGAGGGGTCGGTGATCATACATATCATCGCCGAGCCCGAAGCTGGTCTCGACGAAGACATGTACCTACTCATCGACTTGTGGCACGGCGATTGCCGGGCGGTGCGGCTGGTGCCGCCGGATGCGGGAGAGGCGGGGGATTACGTGCTTACCGCCGCTTACGGCCGCTGGAAGCAGGTCATGACCAGGGAACTGGACGTGGTCAAGGGACTGATGCAGGGGAAGATAAAGCTCAAGGGAGACCTGCCCACTATAGTGCGCTACAACAAGGCAGCCGTCAGGCTGGTGGAACTTGTCGCAACCATACCGACCATATATCTGGACGAGATGGACCCCGAGGAGATCGAGGCCTTCAAGCCCTGGGTGGAATTCATCAAGGAGGAATACGGGGTATAGGGCTCCAGGGCTCCGCCTACCGCTCCATCACCGTTTCATTTATGCTAGGACTGTGGCTGCGCTGCTGAGCCAGGGAAGGCAGGAGGCGGGATAAGGAAGTGGGGCAGGAGGAACGTAAGAAGGACCGCTTCTCCGAGATACTCGAGGACGTCAAGGCGGGAGAGGCATCGCTGGAGGACTACAGGCTCGAGATGGAGTCAGCCCTCCCGAGCTCGCTGCTGGAATCCATGGGCGCCGCTGCGCAGGCCGTGGTCCGGTACGCGGCGGGAGAGATATCTCTCATAAAAGCCGAGAGCATAGCGCGGCAGCAGGCCGATCTCCACCCCAACCACCCCTTTTTCTTCCATATGTGCATGGACTACGCGCTGCAGCGCGGCGACGAACGGGAGACGGACGGATACACGGCACTGACCAAGACCAAGGCCGACCGCATGGAGGAGGTTAGCGGGGAGGACTTTATCGCGGGGCTGGACGACGTTTTCCTGCAGCGGCTTTCGATCATCGAACGGGCCGACGAGGACCCCTTCTCGGTCTTCACTTACCTGGATGGAGGAAGCGATCACCTGCTCTGCCACCTCCTGGTGGAGGATATCCTGGCCAGCGAGTCGCGCCTCGATGTAGAGGTGCTGGAGCTGGCGCTGCAGAGGGCGGACCTGATCATGCCGGTGGTCCTGGCCATGCTGGGGGAACTGCTGCAGGAGATGAGCCCCGGCGATATACCGGCCGGCTTCGTCTTCCTTCTGCGCATCATAGGCCAGCTCAAGCCCGTGGAGGCGCTTCCCGTCCTCGCGGAGGCGCTGAACGTCTGTATAAGCGTGCCCCTGCACGAGACGGTGCTGGCCCTGGCGAAGACGGGCTCCGCCTATCCGGACCAGGTATCGAAGGAGATGCGCAGGCTGGTCATCAATCCCGCTTACGGGGAGGCGAGGCTCGGGGCCATCGAGGTACTGGGACTGCTGCGGGACGTCCCGGGCAACCTGCAGTTCCTCATCGATGAACTGCAGGGCTTGGAACCCGAGGACGAGTTCTACCGCGATATGTTCACCTTTCTCGTGAGCGCCATCCTGGCGTCGTCGCGCGATGAGGCGTACAGGTCTATCGATGCCGCCCTGGAGCACCACCGACCCTATCTCGATACGCGCACCATCTACCTCACCATGCAATACGCGAGGAAGCGCGGCCCCACCAAGGCCGGCGCCCTTTTCGATGTCATCCTCGACGAGGACATCCGCGACCTGCGAGATCTCTACCTGCCCCCGCAGGCAGCGGCCGTGCGCCGCACCCTCACTCTGGCGCGGGAGGACGCCCTGAAGAAGGCGATGCTGGAGAACCTGCCCACCCTCGCCGAGGTGGAGGAGAAACTGCGCACGGGAAGGGACGAGCCCTGCCCCTGCGGCAGCGGCAAGCGCTTCCGCAGGTGCTGCATGGACGACCTCCTGGAGATACGCGAGCTCCTGCTGGCCAGGGAGGAGGGGGAGGGTCCCTATTCCGACGCCTGAAACCACCCCGCCGTCGGACGGCGCATGGTTTAGCAAAGCAATAACTGGGCACAATGGAATTAAGGCCTGCCAATAACGCTTGTGGGAGGGTTACGGGATGCCTAGTATGGTCCATTTCAACATCCAGGCCGATGATCCCCAGCGAGCCATGGACTTCTACAGCAAGGTCTTCGGCTGGAAGTTCGAAGAAGCGCCGGGCGGAGTGGAATACTGGCATGCGAAAACGGACGATCCCGGCGAGCTGGGCGTAAGTGCGGGGGTGGGCACAAGGTACCCGGGTACGCGCTTTAACGCGTTCGTCAACATGTTCAGCGTCGATGATATCGACGCGTACGTGGTGAAGATCAAACTGAACGGCGGCAAGACCCTCGCCCCCAAGATCGCCGTACAAGGAGTCGGTTACTACGTCCCGTGCCAGGATACCGAGGGCAATACCTTCGGATTACTCGAGTCCGACGAATCGGTGTGACCGCAGGGCCATGATCTCAAGGGCGCACGAAATCGCCGGCACAGTGATGCGCGAACAAGGGTGAAGGGGTAGGGCGCGAATTACCATATATTCCTACCCACGATGTATTACGTGCAACGCCGGGTAGTCCTATAATCTACTTGTGGGAGTTCGTGTGCCGCGGCGAGTCTGGAGGTGGGATAGTTGAAAAAGGCGCCCAGGATAAGGATATGTCCGGAATGTGGCGTACCCAGACGCATCAGCAAGGAAAACCTGTGGCTCAACAACGGCAAGATCGTGGAGAGGAAGAACCCCGCCCACCGCATGATATTCATCGAGAACGACAGCATCACCGGCGTCTTCCGGACCATCGAGGAGATCATCGGCGTCTCCATCGAGCGCATCATCGTCGAGAGCCAGCGCAAGCTATCCTACGACTATGTCTCCCATTTCGTACCCGGGTTGATAATCAAGCTGGTGCGCCTGACCCATATCGACATCTCCTCGCGGAGCACGGCCCTGCAGGGGCAGTTGATGGGTTTCGGGGATATCGAGATCATAGGCAAGCGCCTGCGTGGCGACGAAGGCGATTTCATGAAGCTGGGGGTCAGGGATGCCTGGTTCCCTGCGGCCCTGGCGGGAATAGCGGCGGGCGCCCTTGAAGCCCTCATCGGCAAGGACTGCACCGCGACCTACGAGGAGACGTCCCCCGGGTATCACGAGTTCACCACCACCATCTCCGCGAGGGAAAAGGAGTTCGAGGAGAGGCTACCGCTGCCGCAATATTCCAATAAACCGGGTGACATCGAGCTGGGGCGCTGCGGCAGGTGCGGTGGCCCCGGGGCCCTCAGGGATTTCGAATGGAAGATCGGCCCAGGGGTCATCGTGAACAGGAAGAGCGGGCAGCGCATGGTCGTTAGCGGTCCCGGGGAGCACGAGACCATATTCAACGAACTGGAGAAGGAACTGGGGGAGGATATAACCCGGGTAGCCGCCGAGGCGCAGAGGAGGTTCGTGAAGAACGGCCCCTTCACGGCCGAGGACACACGCGACCTGGAGGGTTTCCGCACCCGGCTGGCCCTCAGGGGACTCGGTAACCTGAGGGAGATGGAATGGAAAGGCGACAGGCTGCGCCTGCGCCTGGAGAACCCCTGCATGCACCCCATCCTCATAGGGCTGGCCCACGGGCTGTTCGAGCTGGCCTCGGGCGGCGAGGGAGAGGTGAACTGGGAGGCGGCCGGGGACGGCGACCTCACGGTGGAGGTATCCCCCAAGGGCTGATATATATAGGGGTGAGCGCTCTCGCGCCCGACCGGGCCGGGTTCCGCAGTCGACGACATCTGCGAGCGTGAAACGAAGGCAGTAAAAGGGGGATACATGATCATCGACGTATGCGTCACGCCTCCGCACCGCGAGGTCCTCAAGGGGTTTCTCGATCCGCCGCCCCACCTCGCCGGCTACTACGACGTCTATACCATGGGCCCGGAGATGGAGGAGTACATCGCGAGCTTCGAGCCCGAGCACTTCATCGCCATGATGGACGCCGCCGGCATAGACATCGCCGTCCTGCAGGGCGAGGACCAGGAGACCACCTTCAACAAGAGGGTCTCCACCGAGATCGCGGCGGAGCTGGTGGGGGCATATCCCGACCGCTTCCTGGGCTTCGCGGGGGTGGATCCCCACAAGGGCGAGGAAGCGGTAGCATTCCTGCGCCAGGCGGTGACGGAGATGGGCCTGGTGGGGGCGATGATCTCCCCCTGGGAGCACCTCATGTTCTCCGACGACGAGAGGTACTACCCCATATACGAGACCTGCGTTGAGTTCGACATACCTATCTGGATACACACCTCCTTCAACTTATCCCGCCAGATACCCATGGAGTACGGCCACCCCCTCCACCTGGACAGGGTTGCGGTCAGGTTCCCCGAACTCAAGATCATGGCCGGTCACGCGGGCTGGCCCTGGGTGGCGGAAATGGTCGCGGTGGCCTGGAGGCATCCCAACGTATATCTGGATATATCCGGCATAAGGCAGAAGTACATGGGCATGCCGGGCACAGGCTGGGAGCCGCTCATCCACTACGGCAACAGCGTGCTGCAGGACAAGGTCCTCTTCTCCACCGCCTGGCCGCTGCTGCAGCTGGAGCAGGCGGTGCAGGATGTGAAGGAGCTGCCCCTCAAGGAGGAGGTAAAGGTAAAATGGCTGGGCGAGAACGCCAGGAAGCTGTTGCGCCTGTGAGAAGCCTGGACGCGTAAAGGAGGAAAGAAGCATGGGCCGCTCGGAGAGGAAGTTCTGGAACGAGGAGATGGAGACCATGCCCCCGGACGAGCTGGCGGAGCTTGAGTCGGGGCTACTGCGCAGACAACTCGCATACATCTGTGAGAACTCCTCCTTCTACAGGCGCAGGTTCGACGAGGCGGGAGTGAAGATAGAAGAAGTGCGCACCACGCGGGACATCACCAGGCTCCCCTTCATGGTCAAGGACGACATCCGCAAGACCCAGGCCGAGGAGGGCGGCCTCGGCGGCCACCTCTGCGCGCCCTTCACCTCGGTGGTGCGCGTGCAGGGCACCTCCGGCACCACCGGCAAGCCTATCTACGTGGGACTGACCGCGCGGGATGCCGACAACTGGAAGGAGCTCTTCGCCCGCCACGCCTGGTGCGGGGGCATACGCCCCGGCGACTCTTACATCAACCCGGCCAACTTCACCCTCTTCGTGGGCGGCCTGTCCGAGGCGGTGTCCGCGGAGGCCATGGGCTTCTGCGTCATCCCCGCACCCCTGGCCACCACCGGGGTGGAGAAGCTCATGCAGCTGGTGCAGGACTTGAAACCCACGGTGCTCTTCGCCACCCCTTCGGCCACCGTCTTCCTGGCCGAATACGTGCGCAACGAGGTGAAGATGGAACCCCGCGAACTGGGTTTCAAGAAGGGTTTCATGGCGGGTGAGGCCATGGCCGAGGAGGACCGCCGCCGCATCGAGGAGGAATGGGGCGTGGTGGCCCGCAGCTACTACGGTATGGCTGACGTGGCGGCCGACATGGCCAGCGAGTGCGGAGAGGGGGAGGGCATGCACTTCTGCGGCCAGGGCCTCATCCTCGCCGAGCTGGTGGACCCCGCCACCCTGGAGCCGGTGGAGATGAGCGACGGAGCGGAGGGGGAGATAGTCTACACCCACATCGACCGCGAGGCCACCCCGGTGGTGCGCTACCGCTGCCGCGACTGGGTGAAGGTGTTCACCTCGCCCTGCCCCTGCGGGCGCACTTCATTCCGTTTCAGCGTCCTGGGGCGCACCGACGACATGCTCAAGGTCAAAGCGGTGAACGTCTTTCCCTCCGCGGTGAAGGACGTCATCTGCTCCTTCATGCCCGAGACCACGGGCGAGTTCCGCATCGTGCTGCGCCAGCCCGGCCCATATATCAACACCAACCTGGAGCTGAAGATAGAGCATGGGGAGGGATTCCCGGCCGAGGGGCTGGAGGAGCTGGCGGCGCGCCTGCGGCAGACCATGCGCGAGAAGCTGGCCTTTACCCCGGTGGTGGAGATGATCCCGCCGGGCACCCTGCCCCGCTCGGAATACAAGATCGAGTACTTCGAGAGAGCTTACGAGGAGAAGGAATAGGCCGTAGCGGCGAAGGCGAGAGTCCAGGGGGTAATAACCATGGCTGAGACAGAGAAGATGGATGCGGGACAGATACTGGAGCAGTACTCCTTGTACGAGCTGGCGGGCTGGAAGGACTACTTCAAGCAGGCGCCCGCGGTACTGCTGGTGATCGATCCCCAGAACGACGTCCTGGACGAGAAGGGCACGCTCTCGTTCTGGAACGTGTGGAAGCACGCGCGCGAGAACGGCGCCGTGGGCAACATGAAGCGGGTCATCGCCGCCTGCCGCGCCAGGGGCATACCCGTGATCTGGGCCAAGCAGTACCGCCTGGCGGGGGGGAGGGACGTCTTCCCCGGCACCTTCGACGGCGACCTTCTCTCCCTCATCCGCACCATCATCCCCAATGCCTTCATGCAGGACACCTGGGAGACGGAGATATACGACGAACTGCTGGAGGCCATGGATGAGAGGGACATCGTCCTGGGCAAGCACGGCTCCTGCATGTTCGAGGGCACCAACCTGGACAAGCTGCTCAAGAGCCTGGGCACCCGCGCGCTCATCGTCACCGGGGTGCTCACCGATTTCTGCGTGGAGGCCACCGTGCGCTCGGCCTGCGACCGCGGCCTGCTGGCCGCGACCGTCTCCGACGCCTGCGCCACCGAGAACCGGGAGATCCACGACAAGGCCCTCAAGCGCCTGGAGCGCCTCATCGGCCCGGTGATCGACACAGAGGGTATGCTCGCTTTGCTGGACGAGTACGAGGTTCCGCCGCTGCCGGAGGAGCCCCGTTCCTTCGACCTGCAGAAAGTGGGGGAGAGCCTGGGCCAGGGGCTGTCCCTCAACGACATCGTGGAATGGGCGGATTACATCTCGGCGGAGAAGACCGCCTTCCTGGTGGTCGATGCCCAGAACGACAATCTGCACGAGAAGGGCAGCCTCAACTTCGTGGGGGCCTGGAAGCACGCCCGGAAGACCGGCGCGGTGGAGAACGTGAAGAAGCTCGCCGAGGCCTGCCGCTCAAAGGGTATCCGCGTCTTCTGGATCAAGCAGAACCGCCTGGCGGAGGGCAGGGATATCTTCCCCGGCACCTTCGACTCCAAGCTCATGGAGCTCGTCCACGGGGCGCTCCCCGGGGCCTTCCTCGGCGATACCTGGGACACCGATATCTACGACGAGCTCAAGCCGGTAATCGCCGGGGGCGAGCTGGTGATCGAGAAGCCGGGCTGGAGCTCCTTCGAGGGGACCGCCCTGCAGCGCTATCTCAACGACCTCGGCATCGACACCCTCATCGTCTGCGGTTTCCTCACCGACTTCTGCGTGGAGAGCACGGTGCGCCAGGCTTCCGACCTGGGATTCTTTACCATCGTGGCCTCTGACGCCTGCGCCACCTCCAACCAGGAGGACCACGACCTGGCCCTGGCGCGCTTCGACCGCCTCATAGGGCCGGTCATCTCCACCGAGGTGCTGTTGAAGACCATCGGGGGGCTGTAGGCCTTCTTGCGCTTGGGAGGTTGGCGGGCATCATGGATTGTGTGTTCTGCGATTACGAGAATAAACTGCTGGAGAACGACCTGGCCTACGCCGTCTACGACAAGCATCCGGTCAGCGAAGGCCACGTCCTGGTGATCCCCAGGAGGCACGTGGCTTCCTTCTTCGAGACCACTCCGGAAG
Organism: Actinomycetota bacterium; assembly: GCA_016931915.1. Taxonomy (GTDB): domain Bacteria; phylum Actinomycetota; class Geothermincolia; order Geothermincolales; family RBG-13-55-18; genus SURF-21. The sequence continues at coordinate 596 of JAFGDU010000163.1, read as the reverse complement.
AGAGGAAGGCCCTGCTGGAGATGCTGGAGGGGGCGAGGGAGTATCTCGTCTCCGAGTTCTCCCCGCAGGGCTTCAACATCGGCATAAACGAGGGCAAGGCGGCGGGGCAGACCATCGCCCACCTGCATATCCACCTCATCCCCAGGTACGAGGGCGACGTGGAAGAACCCAGGGGAGGCATAAGGGGCGCCATCCCCGAGAAGAGGATCTACTGATCCGGCAGGCGAGAAGGCCCTCTACGCGAGGTAGTCCTCCATCCTGTCGAAGGCCTTGTTTATCTCCTCCTCGGAGACGCAGAAGGAGAGGCGCATGTGCCCCTCGCCGCTGGGCCCGAAGGCCACCCCCGGCGTGGCCGAGACCCTTCCCTCCTTGAGCAGCCTCTTGCAGAAAGCCGTCGAGTCCCTGCCCTCCTCCAGCAGTATGCGGGGGAACATGAGGTAGGACCCCCCGGGCTTGTGATATGCGAACGCAGCCGGCAGCCTGTCCAGGCGCTCGCACATCAGGTTGCGGGTGGAGAGGTAGTGCTCCCTGAAGGCGGCGACGCAGTCCTGGGACCCCTGCAGCGCGGCGAGGGCCGCGTACTGCGAGACCACCGG
>JAFGDU010000162.1 GCA_016931915.1 Actinomycetota bacterium | reverse complement strand
GGCGTTGTCGCTCAGCACGCCGCCGAGAACCGCGGGGTCGAGCTGGCCCACCAGGTCGGTGACCCAGACCTGGTTGCCGTTGACGATGTCCGCCACGGTGCCGGTGGACAGCGCTCCGACGAAGTCCACGAGGAAGGCGGAGTTGGAGTCCATGATGGACCCGAGCTGTGTCCCGTCAAGCTCGCCGATAAGCGCCTCCACCCAGGGGGCGTTATTGGAGACCGCTCCAGCGACCATCCCGGGATCCATATCGCCGATCAACGAGGTCACGAATCCCGCATTTGCGTTGATGGATCCCGCTATCGCACCCGGGCTGAGAAAACCGATCACCCTGGTGACGAAGGTCTGGTTGTTGAGGATCGAGGCTATGAACTGGGGCTCGAGCAAGCTCACGACGTCGTACATCATATCCTGGTTGTTATTGAGCACGCTGGCTATCACCCCGGGGTCGAGGTATGCGAAGACATCTACGAGGAACCTGCCGTTGGCGTTGACCACGGACGCCAGGACCTTTGCGTCCAGCAATGACAGTATCCTGGTCAGGACCTGCCCGTTCGAATTGACGGCCAGGGCGGCCACCTGGGGATTGAGCAACGAGACGACTTCCGAGAGCATATCCGGGTTCTCGTTCAGGGCTTGTGCGATGACCTCAGCGTTTATCAGCCCTACTATCTGCGTCACGAAGGTGGGGTTGTTGTTTATGACATTGGCTATGAGCGTGGGGTTGATATAGGTTATGAGCTCGTTGGCAAAGCTCTCGCTGTTATTGATGATGTAAGCTACTTCCGAAGCATCGAGGCTGTTCACAATGTCCACGAGAAAGTCGGCGTTGCTGTTTATGATGTCTGCGATCACCTCGATATCGAGATAGCCGAGCAGGTCCGTTACCAGATCCGGGTTCTCGTTGACCGCAATGGCCACGACCTCGGGGTCGAGCGCGGCGACCATTTCGCAGAGGAATACCTCATTCTGATTGACGGCGTTGGCTATCTGCCCCGCGTCGAGGAGGGCAAGCAGCTCCACGACCATTTCGGGATCCTCGTTTACCGCCTGGGCCACTTCAACGGGGTCGAGGGTACCGACGAAATTCACGAAGATATCCTTGGAGTTGAAGATCTTCCCCATCAACGGCCCGAGAGGGCTGTCTGAAGGTAAGACCATCACCGCCCCTCCGGCTATCAGCCCGAGCAATCCAACGATGACGATCACGTTGATTACCTTCTGCACGTTCCTGTTGATAAGCATCTCCTCATCCCCCTCGCTCGCTATCCTTCAGACCCTCGAGTCCATCCGGATCTGTTCGCTGCAATAAAAATCCCGCGGACAAAGGCACGGCGTGGCTGCCTTTGAGGCCGCGGAAAAGAGATTCGACTGACGTGAGCGGATACGTATTGCGTAGCCGTTGCATGAGTGGGGAAATACCGCGTCCCGGAGTGGTTCCGGTTATATGGGCATACCCTGTTTTCTCTCTTGTCTCTGTCATCGATTTTGCCTCCATACAGGGCTCTTCCTTACACGCATTCACATATCTTGCAGTTGAGCAACACCTAGCCTTTACGCATCTCGTCCTTGAACATATATGTATATGCACTATATTTATCGAAATCCGGAGGCGGAATCTTACGTTTTTTCAGGCAAAACTTTCGGGATTGTAACAGGAAAGTAACATTTTTGTAACATAATGGGTAACATAACGCCCCCATACGGGGGCGTTATGTGTTCTTGCTGTATAGCCGGCTTATACGGGTGGCGTTATCGTTATCGGTTCGTTGATGCTCGTGATGGTGGTCACGATGCGAATATCGCCATATCCGATCTGCTCGGTGATGGAGGCGTTCTTTACCAGGGCCTCGTACTTCACCCTGTAGTAGGTGTCCTTCTCGACCCAGACACTAACATCCCCGCCCGCGTTCGCCGCAAGTTGGGACGCCTGGACGTTCCTGAAGACACTCTTCACCTCATCGGGCGTGAGGGTGAAGGAGAGATGGTAGACCTCTTCGCCGTCGAGGTTCTCCACCCCCAGGTTCTCCGAAGTCGAAGCCACGTTCGGTAGATCAGCGAAACCCTCTACCTGCTCGGTGACCGTCTGCCGGTTGATGGTCGCGGTCTGCTCCGTCCACTCTTCGCTTGCCATGGTGCGGGTGTACTGCTTCCCGCCGACAACGATGATCTCGCTGAAGCTCTGGCCGAACAGAGCGCTGTTGGCCTGGACGTTGTCTCCGCTCACGTTGATGGATGTCGTCTGTATCTGCCCGCCACCGAACTGGGTGTTCTCGTAGTAGATGGCGATCTCCATATGCAACGAATTGATGCTGTTTTCAGCCTCCTCGCTCTTCTCCCATATCTCGTCTACGCTCGGCTCCCCCCCGAAACAGCCTGGAGAGGCCAAGAGCATACCTGCCACCAGAAGCACGCTCAATATGCAGAGAACCAAGCGCGTTTTTCTCTTTTCCATCTATACCATCCTTTCCTCTACCTGTTCACTCGCCGTATCTTAAATCATTATCGTAATGCGGCGTGATTACTTTATCCCCCCGCGACTAACCTCCATCTCTCGCATGCGACAAAGCCGCGGTCAAGTCACGAGCTGCCGGCCACATTCGCTTGACTGATCTTCTATATATTTCTATTCCTCGAGGCAATAGACCTTGCGGTTGTCAGTTCCGGCCAACACGCAGCTCTCCGTTACGGTCATGGTCCCGGGGAGGATACCCTGTATCTCACTCTCGAGGCTGGGGGCGCCGGACTCTATGGACAGGACGCGCAGATAATCGATGCCGCACATGTACACATCTTCATTGGTCGCATACAGTGTAGTCTTTTCCGTTGTGTCTCCGTACACGGCATCCCACAAGAGATCCCCGGTCCGCACATCAAGGGAAACGGTTTCGGGTATCGTGTCACGGCTTCCCCGCACGACTATCAACTGGGGTCCCCGTACAGCGAGGTTGGATATCACGCTCGGCCCGACGGAATAGCTCCAAAGGGATTTTCCGCTCTGCGCATCCGCGCAGTGAAGCTCGTATTCGGTAGCCAGAAATACCCTTCCGTCGTCGGCCGTCGGATATACCGCGGGGATTCCCTGCGAGCGATATGTCCAGATCAAGGTTCCATCCTTTTCGTTCAGGGCGAATAGATCGCCCTCGTAAGAAGCACAGAATACCTGCCCCTCGTATATGCAGGGTGAGATCTCTACGGGACCTTCCGCCTCGAAGGTCCAGACCATGGAGCCATCCCCCGCATCTACGCAGTAAACGCTGCCGTCGGTGGAACCGAAAAAGACCCTGTCTCCATCGGGAATGGGGGTGGAGGCGACGGCTCCGCCCACCTCTACCTCCCAGTTGGACTCCCCACCCGGGTCCACGCAATGCACCCTGCCGTCAAGGGTGCCGATGAAGATCCCGTTTTCGGATACCGCCGGCATGGATGCTATGCCACTCGCGGCATCGAACCTCCAGATCGGACGCCCGTTCTCCAGGTCCAGGCTGTAAAGGAATCCGTTGCTGCAGCTAGCATACACGCGCTGCCCCGCCACGGCCGGAGGCCCCGCCAGCTCGCCCTCGAGGCGTGTACTCCAGCGCTCGTGCAACGATGTCTTGGGCGCAAAGGGCAGGTAGGATAGGTGCGCCGGCCCGCCGCCGGGCATGGTCCAACTTGCCTCGTCTATGACTATCTTCTCGCTTGAGGGCCAGAAGAGCAGAAGGGGGACCAGGACCACCACCAGGGCCAGGGTGATCGAAAGGGCGATAAAAAGCATTCTATGCCATCTGGATCGTGTCATCGATCCACGCCGCCTTCCATACTACTCTCGAGCACTCCCGTGTATCGATCGACCGTTTATATCGTAAAGACAATAGCCTCCCTGCCGTGCCTTCATCCCTTAGTCCTCTCGGGGCGTGCGCCGCTCACCACCAAACCGTGGGGTACCTGCATGCTGCACCCTTGCCGAATGGAATGTGAGGCTGCGTATGCAGGTTCATGCATGTTATGCCTCAGATAGGCGGCGTGATCTCGATGGGTTCGTTTATATCCCTGATGCTCACGACAAACCTGATATCTCCCTTGCCTATCTGCTCCGGGATGATGGCACCACGGATAACCAGCTCGTAGCGCAAGAGATAATACTCATCGCTGTCGATCCAGACGTCTACCTCACCGCCCGTGTTCTCGCCGAAATCGAAAGAGGGCTGCGTGGAGAACATCTGCGAAACGCCCTCGGGGGTCAGGGTGAACCGGAAATGCTCCGCTTCCTCCTCGTCTATGGTCTCGGTGCCCACGTGTTTCTGCGAAGCGGCCATGGAAGGTAATTCCAGAAATTGGGAGGTATATCCGGTGGCACTGGAGGAATCCTGGTCGGCGGGCACCTCGGACCAGGTCCCGTTCTCCATGTCCTTGTTGTACTGCTTGTCGCCGACGCGCTTATACTCGAAATATACCTGCCCGAGGAGCAGATCCTGCTCGTGGATATCCTCGCCGTTCACATCTATTATGATGCTCTGGATCTGCCCGCTGCCGTACTGGGTATTCTCATAATAGCTGGCTATCTCCATGTGCCAGGCTTCGATGTTGCTGTCCGCCTCCTGTGCCCTGGTCCACATCTCCTCCATGCTCAGATCTCCCGCGGCTTCCTCGCTACCCTGCTCACCCCCGCCGCATCCTACCGCTACGGCCAGGAGGAGAAAGGAGAATGCCAGGACACCTGCGGCGGCAGCCTTATGACTCGTAGTTCTAATACGCATGGCGATACTTGTCCATCCCTCTAAGCGTGTTAATGCGCTGCTTTACGCCTCTTTTTATCATAATAAAGCGTCCTTTTTCAAACCTGACGCTCGCTCTCCGTTCCAGGTTCCAACCACGGAGGTAAATGCCCGATCGCCTGTTGACATATTTATATAATATAGTTAAAATTGCTATGTTATTAGATAGGGGGTTTCGCGTGGAGACAATATCGGTCGCCGTGGCTTTTGCAAGCGGAGAGATGGCATCGCAGATCATCACGGCCATCGACGATCATCCCTTTCTGGACTTGTGTGGGATCGCGCGCTCAATTCCGGACTTGCTCCGACTGCTCATGCGTTTTCGCCCCCAGGCCCTCGCGATGTCCCCTCCCCTGCTCGAGGAGCTGGACCCGTCAAGCCTGGGGAGCGAGGAGGTTCACGCCCTCAGCCTGCCCGTAACCTTTCTCATTTCCTATCCCGACATGCGTTGGGACGAGGTGGAACTGGCACGCATGCTGCGCCTCCCGTTGAGGTTCGGAGGTTTGCTGGCGGGGGATCTGCCGCACGGCGTCGACCTCTTCCACGAGATCAAAAGCAGGGTCGAGCTGCACCGCGGTGGAAAACCCGCTTCGAACCGCGGACTCAGACCTGCGGGCGGCCAGGGCGAGAGGACCGGACTCTACACCATCATGGGGACCAAGGGAGGGGTCGGTACCACCCTGCTTACATGCGCCCTCGCCGCGGCGATATCGTCGTCCGGGCGGCGCGTACTCCTCATGGAAATGGACCGCAACCTTTCCCAACTCCTTTACCTCACACCCCGTGGTGACGGCAAGTCCCTCCTGGACCTTTGCCCCCTGGCTGAGGAGATATCCTGGGATCTGATAAAAGTGTCCGTCCACCAGCACGCGGCTGGATTTCACCTCCTCCCATACGGCCACGGAGGCGACGGTGTCATGGCGCCGGTGAGAAGCGTGCCCGAACCACTCATGCGCAACCTGCTATTCCTCTTCGACGTGGTCATCCAGGATCTTCCAGCATCTTCGCGCGCGGACTTTCTCCCCATGCTCCACTACTGTCCGACGGTGCTCCCGGTAACCCTTCCGGATACCCTGAGCGCCACTTGCGCCCGCAGCACCGCCGCTTATCTGCACGGGACGGGGCTGGACCACGACCACTTGCGCCTCGTGGTCAATCGCTGCGGTCCCCATCACGCCCTGGAGCCGGGAGAACTTGCCCGGGCAGCCGGGATGGAACTCCTTTTCACCCTCCCAGACGATCCGCGCTCCGGCCTCGATTTCGCCGAACTGGGAGAACTCCCCCGGAGCGAATCCCCCCTGGGAAAGGCGACAGCCGGTATGGCGGCAGCACTCGGTTTCGATGATACCCCCATCACCAAGCCCCCCTCCCTGCAGTTGTTCAAGAGGATAAGGTCACGTTCCGCCAACAGGGCATAGATGGAGGCCCACCTTGCAGGATATGTATTTCAGGCTGAAGGAAATGGTACGTGAGAGGCTCCCGGGCGAGGATCTCGTCCCCGTATACGGTCCCCGCTGCGCCGACCAGAGGAAGGTCCTGCTCCGCACGGCAAGGGAGGTGGCCTGGGAGGAAGGCCTGGTGCTCGATCCGGTGGAAATGCAGCGGCTGCTGGAGAGGCTGCTGGACGAGATCCTGGGCCTCGGACCCCTCGAATCACTGGTGCGCGATGAGGAGATAACCGAGATCATGGTCAACGGCCCAAGCTACGTCTACGTGGAAAAAGAGGGCCGGATTCAACCCTGTGACATCCATCTCGAGGGCAGCGAGGAGATCCGTCGCATCATCGACCGTATCATAGGACCCCTGGGACTGCACGTGGACGAGGCATCACCTTATGTAGACGCCAGGCTCCCCGACGGATCTCGGGTAAACGTCATCCTGCCACCCCTATCCGTCCTTGGCCCGGTGCTCACCATACGCAAGTTCCGTCGGCGCCCCTTCTCCATCGAGGAACTCGTCAGCTCGCAAACGCTCACGGGCCACCAGGCAGCATTTCTCGCCAGTGCGGTCCGGGACAGGAGGAACCTGGTCATCTCTGGCGGCACGGGAACGGGCAAGACCACGCTACTCAATGCCTTCTCTTCCTGCATAGGCGAGGGGGAGCGCATCATCACCCTCGAGGACACCGCCGAATTGCGCCTGCAGCAGCCGCACGTGATCCCCCTGGAGACCCGCCCCCCAAACCTGGAGGGGAAGGGAGAGGTCACGCTCAGGGACCTGCTGCGCAATGCCCTGAGGATGCGCCCGGACCGCATTATCATCGGCGAGGTCAGGGGACCGGAGGCGCTGGACCTCCTGCAGGCCCTGAACACCGGCCACCGCGGTTCCATGACCACGGTACACGCCAATTCCCCCGTCGACGCTCTATCCCGCCTGGAGACCATGGCGCTCACCGCCGGTGTCGGCCTGCCCGCACGGGCGCTGAGAGAGCAGATAGTACAGGCCGTGGACATCCTGGCGCATCTGGTGCGCGAGGCATCGGGCGAGAGGCGGGTCAGCGAGATTGCCGTCATGGATCGCAGCAACACGGGTATGCCACGGCTGGTTCCGGCATGCTGCGGAGAGACCTCACCCCGCGGCGGGGAGATATCGCATATGAAGCTCGCACCACCGGACCTTTCCCGAGAGGAGGTGAGGGGTGGGGTCTCGGCCCCCTGCTGATGTCGCTCTTCCTTGTCTTCACGGTTCTCTGCGTTGCAGGCACGTCCGCGCTCTATCTCTGGCGCGCCGCCAGGAGACGCGAAAACGCGCGGGCGAAGCTCTCACCCCACCCCGCTGATGATCCGGCGAGCGACGGCAGAGATATAAGGTCACTACTCCCCCGCCTGCTCGGCGTATGGGAGCGGGCGGGCGGGCGTGGGGCACGTTTGCGGCGCTTTCTTCTCCCGACGTCCCTGGTGCTGCCGGTCCTCGCCCTCACCCGCAACCCCCTCCTGGCCATCGCCGCCTGGCCCGCTAGCACGTTCACGCGGCGCTTCCTGCACAGGCAGCGGCGCGGCAAGGCCCGGGCCAGGAAGGAGGAACAGGTCCTCGAGTTCATCGACTCCCTCAGCCAGTCCCTCCGCTCCGGGCTCTCGCTGCGGCAGTCACTGGAGTTGAGCCTGGAGGACATCGGGGAGGAACTCGGGGTGGACGTGCTCGAGGTGCTGAAGGATATCCGCATGGGGGGAGGCCTGGAGGAATCGCTGACCCTGGCGGCGCACAGGTCCACCTCGCCCTCGCTGCGCATCACCTTCACCGTTCTAGGTCTGCTGCACGGAAAAGGTGGAGACCTGCCGCGCATCCTGGAGCGCCTGCGCAAACGGGTGGCGGGCGGGCTGGAGGTGAGGCGCGAGGCGCGCATGCTCACCGCCCAGAGCCGGGCTTCCGGTTATCTCGTCTCGTCCCTTCCCGTGGTATTCCTGCTCCTGCAGGCAGCCCTCAACCCGCGTTCGCTGCACCCGCTCTTCGCCACGGGCATGGGAAACCTGATCGTCGTCACGGCCGTAGCACTCAACGCCGCCGCCTTCTTCCTCATCCGCAGGATGGTGAACCCGGAGGTATAGATGGATCTCACCGCTGCCGCCCTCGCGGCAATCAGCATCGCGGCCCTCGCTTTTCATTTCCTTCAGCGCTCCGCACGACGCGCCGCCGTCATGGCCGCTACAGGCCTGCGGCGAGACGAGGTGAGCACAGGAGGGGTGCGCTCGCGTTCCTCTCCCGCGTACAGGAGCTGCGTATCGCGGCTGGGAAATATGGTCTCTCCACGTCCCGATGCAAAGCTAAGCGACCTGCTCGAGTCTTCGGGCACCGCCTGGACGCTACAGTATCTCCAGGGTTTACGGCTTCTCGCCGCGTTGGCCTTCGCCTTCCTCGTCCTGTCCCTCGGTCCCGCCGGTCTGCTCCTCACACCCCTCCTCTTCGCGGCTGGATACCGGGCCCCGCTTATATTCCTGGGCAGAAAGCGGCGGCGGCGCTGGGAGAGGATCGCGGCGGACCTCCCCGAGGTCGTGGACCTCATGGCCGTATTATGCTTTGCGGGAGAGAGCCTCCTGCAGGCTCTAAGACATTCCATTGGCGCCTGCAGCCATCCCTTCTCGCGCCAGGAGATGGAGAACATCCTCGAACCCATACGCCTTGGTGAGAGCGCGGCCGCTTCCCTGCACCGCGCCGCGGACCACCCCTGCCCGGAGATGCGTCGTTTCAGCCGTACCCTGCTCAGGGCGGAGGAGTTCGGCGCACCGGTTGCCGATACCCTGGAGGAGCTGGCGGTCGAGCTCTCGAACGGCCGCAGGGAAAAAGAGCGGGTGCGGGCCTCCCGCGTCTCGGTGCTCATCCTTCTGCCCCTCGTTTTCCTTATCCTGCCGTCTTTCCTGCTGCTGACAGTAGGTGGCATGATACTCGGTTACACCCTTTGAGGCGTGCGGAGGAGGTGAAGGACATGCGCCAACCCCTGGAGATCATCGCCGACGACCAAGCGCAGACAACCGCCGAATATGCCCTGGTCATCCTGGGCGCCGCGGCTGTTGCCGGGGCTCTCATCGCCTGGGCGAGCGGGACCAACGTCATCAAGAGCTTCTTTAACAAAATTTTCCAGCAGCTCATGGGAGCCCTGGGATAGAGGAAACCGCTCTGTCGAGGCGTTCGTATGCCGGCGTATTCATGAAACGGAGCACCGAGGGAGGCGTGCTCGATGTGGATGGCAAAGCTTCTGCTTTTGTGGACGTTCGCGGCGGCCGTTCTCTATACGGACCTCCGCTACCGCAGGGTGCCGAACCGTCTCATACTGATAGCCGCGACCGGCGGCCTTGCCCTGGCAGCGGGCGGAGGCTGGAACTCCCTGCGCACGAGCATCCTGGGGATGTGCCTGGGATTCCTGCTCCTGTTCCCCGCCTTTCTCCTGCACATGGTGGGGGGCGGAGACGTTAAATCGCTGGCAGTGATCGGACTGCTTGCCGGACCCGGTCTCCTGTTGGTCTCCTTCATGATCGGGGCGGCGGCGGGCGGTCTTGCCGCCGTCTTCATCCTGGCGACGCGCCGGTACCGGAACAGGCGCCGCAGAGATAAGGAAAACGGGGGAGGGTCTGCATGGACCCTCCCCTACGCCGGCATCCTCTCCCTTGCCGCCTCCCTCTCCGCCCTTTTTCTGCAGGCGCCGTGACTCGCTACTTGAACACCAGGACCTCTCCGGCTTCCCCACGATGTTCGGGGTGCCGTAGCGCGAGTTGTCTGGAACGGGAGTGATTTCCGGCTGCGTGGGGGCACAATAAGGTCAGGTCCTCTAAACAACCGGGAGACGGCCGTTGAAGCGAGAGGGGTGACGTGGATGCCCGAGGGCATTGGAGACAGGTACCACAAGGAGACGAAGTACTACCCGGAGAAGATGTCGGGACGCGGGCTCGACTGGTCTAGCAAGCCTTCTCCCTACAAGGAATACCCCCGCAGCCGCAGGATCGAGCTTCCGCAGCTCGAGCCTTCCTCCGCTATGAGCCTCGATGAGGCACTGCGCAAGAGGACCAGCGTGCGGGATTACAGCGACGAACCCCTCTCGCTGCGCGACCTGTCCTACCTTCTATGGGCCTCCACGGGCATCCAGCGCGTGGAGCAGGGCTACGAGTTTCGCACAGCCCCCTCGGCCGGCGCCCTATATCCCATCGACACCTACGTGGTGGCCAACAGAGTGGAAGGCATCGCGGCGGGCCTCTACCATTACGCCATCCGGGCGCATGCCCTGGAGGAACTGAGGCTGGGGGACCTGCGTCTGGAGTCCGCCAGGGCGGCCCTCGGCCAGAGCATCTGCTACGACGCCGCCGCGGTCTTCGTGTGGACGGCGATATTCTACCGCTCCAAGTGGAAATACGAACAGCGCGGATACCGTTACATCTACATGGATGCCGGCCATATCGGGGAGAACCTCTACCTGTCGGCAACCGGACTGGGGCTGGGGGCGTGTGCGGTAGGAGCCCTCTTCGACGACGAGCTCAACCGCCTCCTGGGCGTGGACGGGGAGGAGGAGAGCGCCATCTACATGGCCGCCGTCGGCCACCCCCTCTAGACCCTCCTGGGGTCAGCCCTCCATTTTCAACGTCGGGGGTCAGGCCTCCACACTCCTCAGCGGGGGTCATACCCCACAACTATAATGGAGCCATGCCCGGCTTGAAGGTACGCGAGGAGAAGGCGGAAGCCTACGTCAACGTCGTCATCGACGCGCCGGCCCGGCAGCTGGACCGCCCCTTTACCTACGGGGTCCCTCCCGAGCTGACCGGCAAGGTGGAGACGGGAAGCGTGGTGCTGGTGCCCCTGGCCAACACCATGCAGGTCGGCTATGTCCTTGGTTTATGCTCTCCCCCCGACCTGCCTCGCATCCGCGATATCGAGGCGGTCGTGGACGAGCCCCCGGTGTTCGACTCCGAGATGGTGCGCCTGTGTGAATGGATATCCCAACGCTACCTCAGCTCTCTCTCCCAGGCCTTTCGCCTGGTGGTCCCCCCGGGCCGATCGCGCCGGGTGGTGGAGTTCATCTCCCTTCGGGTCGATGCATCTGAAGCACTGGCCGGCATCCCGGCGCGGGCCGTCCGCCAGCGCGAGGTGGTGGAGGCGCTGGCCGCAGCGGGGGGCGAGATGCCCCTCACAGCCCTGCGCTCGGGGCCGGCCGGTAGGGTATCATCCGCGACATTGAGGGCCCTGGAGGATACAGGCTGGATCGAGCGCCGCTTCGTCATGCCCCGGCCCAAGGCTTCGCGGGTAAAAATCCGTATTGCCGAGTTGACCGCCGCAGGAGTAGAGGCGCTGGAGGACCTGGAGCTTGAGAAGCGCTCCCCGGCGCGCCTGCGCATCCTCAAGGCATTGCACGATCACGGCGGCAGCATGACCGTCCCCGAGCTGCACCATTTCGCGCATACATCCTCCTCCGCGCTCAAAGGCGCCCTTGAGGCGGGCCTGTTGCGCGTAAGAGAAGAGGAGCGGCTGCGGGACCCTTTCTCCGCACGTTCCTTTCCCGCCCTGGAGCCCCACGAGCTCAACCGCGAGCAGCGCGCCGCCCTGGAGGCCGTCACCTCGAGCCTGGACAGGGGAGCCAGCGAGGTCTTCCTGTTGCATGGTATCACCGGAAGCGGCAAGACCGAGGTATACCTGCACGCCATCGAGCATGCCCTGGAGCGCGGGCGTACAGCCCTGGTCCTGGTACCGGAGATCGCCCTCACTCCCCAGATGGTGCAGCGGTTCAAGGGACGCCTGGGCGAGGACGTGGCGGTGCTCCACTCCCGGCTAGGCCTGGGCGAACGCTACGACCAGTGGAGGGGTATCCGGGAGGGTAGATACAAGGTGGTCATCGGCGCCCGCTCCGCCCTCTTCGCTCCCCTCGCGGACCTGGGCCTGATCGTCATCG
>JAFGDU010000161.1 GCA_016931915.1 Actinomycetota bacterium | reverse complement strand
GCCCCGGTGAGTTAAACAGTCGGGTGAGGCCTCCGTCTGCGCTGCCACTTGCGCGAGAACCGGGGGTCGGTCCGAAGCGACATTCACGCGCAGCACGCATCGATACCTGAATGCAGAATAGATACGTGCGTCGAGGAGGTAAATAAGGAAAGCTTCCCTCCGGGCGTCTCCAGCTAAGAACCCTCTGAGTGCAGCCCCGGTGAATAAAACAGTCGGGCGAGGCCTCCGTCTGCGCTGCCACCAGCCCGAGAACTATGGGGTTGGTCACAGCGATACCTGGATGAAGAATCGATACGTGCGTCGAAGAGGCTGCTAAAGGGGAAATCCCTGCGGGCGTCTTCAGCTAAGAACCCTCTGAGTGCAGCCCGATGAAGGAGTTGGTCGAGCGACGCTTCATCTTCGCTGCCACTGACACGAGAACCGGGGGTCGGTCAGAAGCGACATTGGGAGCAGCCTGAGCGATAGAAAGATCAGGCTCTGGATATGCAACCTGCTGACAGGAGCGATGACCGTTACCCCCGGGCTCGGGATCAAAAAAGAGCTCGACCAACGTTAAAAACCGGGCTAAACGAACTCGATGACAGCCATGGCAGCCGCATCGCCTTTACGCGGCCCCGTCTTCACAATGCGCGAGTAACCGCCATCGCGGTCCTCGTAGCGCGGTCCTATCTCTTCGAAGAGTTTATGCACTATATCACGATCGTGGATTATTGCCAGGGCCCGGCGCCTGGCATGCAGGTCGCCGCGCTTGGCCAGGCCGACCAGCTTGTCCACCAGCGGTTGTACTTCCTTGGCGCGAACCTGGGTCGTCTGCAGTTTCTCGTGCTCGATGAGCGCTTTGGCCAGATTGGCCATCATGGCCTTCTGATGGGCGGAGCTTCCACCCAGTCTTTTTCCCTTCCTTGGCTGCGGCATTTTGAACTACCTCTCGTCTTCGTCTATCAGCAGCGCTCATTCCTCCTTGGAGCGCAGGCTCAACCCTCTCTTCTCCAGCTTTTCCTTTACATCCTCGATGGAACGCGCCCCGAAACTACGCAGTGCCAGCAGATCGTCCTCGGTCTTCTCCACCAGCTGGCCTACGGTGTTGATGCCGCCCCGGTGCAGGCAATTGAGAACCCGCACGGGGAGCTCCAGGTCCTCGATGGACAGCTGCAGTTCCTTGCCGCCAACCGGCTTGGAATCGGGCCCGAACAGGGTGTCCCCGACTTCTTCCTCTCCTTCTCCGAGGGAGATGAATATATTGACGTGCCCGGAGAGGATGTTGGCCGCTTTCAGCAGGGCCTCCTTGGCGTCGATACTGCCGTTGGTGTTTATCTCGAGAATGAGCTTGTCGTAGTCGGTACGCTGCCCAACACGCGTATCCTCCACCTGGTAAGAGACGCGGACCACGGGGGAGAACATCGCGTCCATGGGGATGGTCCCCGCAACGTCCCTGAAGCCGCCGATATGCTCGGCCGATACGTATCCCCTCCCTTTCTGCGCGGTCATCTCCATTTTCAGCTTTGCCTTCTTGTTCAGGGTACATAACTTCAGTTCGGGGTTTACGACCTCTACATCCGCGGGGACTTCGATATCCTTAGCGGTAACCGTTTTGGGGCCCGAGACGTCCAGGAAGACTGAGAACTGTCCCTCCTCCTGAACGCTGAGGATGACTCCCTTGAGGTTAAGGATGATATCCATGATATCCTCCTTGATCCCCTCTATGGTGGTGAACTCGTGCACCACTCCCTCGATACGGATTGAGGTTATCGCCGCACCGGGGATGGATGAGAGAAGGATTCGCCGCATGGAATTGCCCAACGTGTGCCCAAGCCCTCTCTCCAGCGGTTCGATGATGAACCTGCCGTAGGAGTCCTCAAGCTTATCCACAACGATATGGGGTTTCTGCATCTCAAGAACCAAGGCCTATTCCCTCCTTGTATCGGCTCGTGACCCCGAGCCACTCTGGATACACCGGTTACTTGGAATAGAGCTCCACGATAAGGTGTTCCTTTACCGGCAATTCTATATCTTCCCTCTTGGGTAGAGCTACCATCTCTATACGTCTCTTGTCGCTGTCAACCTTGAGCCAGGGAATTATGGGGCGCCCCTCGGCAAATCTCACTGCCTGCAGGACCCTGACCATCTCCTTGCTCTTCGGCTTGATCTCGATAACATCCCCTACCTTCACCTGGAAGGAAGGGATATTAACCTTGCGTCCGTTGACCACAATATGTCCGTGGCGGACTATCTGCCGCGCATCCTTGCGAGAGGATGCGAGCCCTCCTCTGTAAACCACGTTATCAAGCCTGCTCTCCAGCAGGAAGAGCAGGTTTTCACCGGTTATCCCCTGCTGGCGCGACGCCTTGCCATAATAGCGCCGGAACTGTTTTTCCAGTACACCGTAGATCCGCTTTGCTTTTTGCTTCTCGCGCAGCTGCAGCAGGTATTCCGTCTCCTTGATGCGGCCGCGCCCGTGCTCCCCCGGAGCGTAGGGCCTCCTCTCCATGGCGCACTTATCGCTCTCGCATCGCGCCCCTTTGAGAAAGAGCTTTTCGCCCTCTCGGCGGCATTGCTTGCAGGATGGATCGGTATTCCGTGCCATTTTCCTCTACACTCTTCTTCTCTTCTTGGGCCGGCAGCCATTATGTGGTTGCGGCGTTTCATCAGTAATGCTTGCAACTTCCAGGCCATTGGCCTGCAAGGTCCTTATGGCTGTCTCCCGGCCTGAGCCCGGGCCCTTTACGAAGACATCCACCTTCTTCATGCCGAATTCCTGGGCCTTCTTGGCGGCGTTCTCCGCGGCCAGCTGGGCAGCGAAGGGCGTGCTCTTGCGTGAGCCCTTGAAGCCCACGGTTCCCGAGCTGCTCCAGGCCAGGGTATCCCCGTTCTTATCGGTAATGGTGATGATGGTGTTGTTGAAGGTCGACTTTATATGTGCCTCACCATGCAGCACTGACTTTTTCTCTCTTCTTCTGCCTCTTCCTCTACTTCTTGCGGGCTTTGCCAAATCTCAACCTCCTGTTGTGGTTATACTTCCGGCGGCATCGCGCCCGAGCTACTTCTTCCTCCTTACGCCTACCGTCTTGCGCGGTCCTTTACGGGTGCGCGCATTTGTGTGGGTGCGCTGTCCCCTCACGGGAAGACCCACGCGATGGCGCAGACCCTGATAGCACCCGATCTCCATTTTTCTCTTTATATTCTGGGCGACCTCCCGCCTGAGATCTCCCTCCACCTTGAGGTTCTGGTCTATATATGAGCGCAGGCGCACGACTTCTTCATCGGTGAGGCTTCGCACCTTGGTGTTTCTGTCGATCTGGCAGTTCTCCAGGATCTTTTGCGAAGTAGTCCTGCCAACGCCGAATATATAAGTTAGAGCTATCTCCACCCTCTTGTCCCTGGGAAGATCAACACCAGCTATACGTGCCAAGTCAGTTTACCTCCTCCAGCCTAACCTTGCCTCTGCTTGTGACGTGGATTCTGGCAGATGACATACACCCTGCCGTGGCGGCGGATTATCTTGCATTTGTCGCACATCTTCTTTACCGACGCCCTTACCTTCATTTCCAGTTTATTCCTTCCTTGCCTCTCTCACTTATATCTGTACACGATCCTGCCCCGGTTGATATCGTAAGGCGATATCTCCACTACTACCCGGTCCCCGGGGAGGATCCTTATATAATGCATCCTCATCTTTCCAGAAATATGAGCCAATACCTTATGTCCATTCTCGAGTTCCACCCTGAACATGGCATTGGGCAATGGCTCCAATACAGTACCCTCGACCTCTACGGCTCCCTCTTTTTTCGCCAATCCTCACTCTCCTCGCGCAGCTGCTCCAGTCTTTGCAGCGCGCAGAAATTTCTCACACCAGAACTTGTATTCTAGCAAACTATACCATGTTCGTCCATATGACCAGCTCAAAGAAGGGTCAGTATCGTCGGCCCTTCTTCCGTTATCGCCACCGTGTGCTCGAAATGCGCGGAAAGGCTGCCGTCCTTCGTGCGTACCGTCCAACCGTCTATTTCATCCACCTCTACCTCGTAGGCCCCCTCGTTTACCATGGGCTCGAGTGCGAAGGTCATCCCCGTCTCCAGTCGTGGTCCCCTTCCCGGGGGCCCGAAATTGGGTATCTGCGGCTCCTCGTGCATATCCTTTCCGATACCGTGCCCCACAAACTGGACCACTACCGAGAACCCACCGCCCTCTGCCGTGCGCTGGATGGCATTGGAGACGTCCCCCAGCCTGTTCCCCTGACGACATGCATCGATCCCGGCGTATAGGGACTCTAACGTCGTATCCATCAGCTTGGTGGCCACGTCGCCTATCTTCCCGACAGCGTAGGTGCGAGCTGCGTCTCCCTGGTATCCGTCCAGAATAACGCCGACATCGACGCCGATGATGTCCCCCTCCATGAGGCGGGTTTTATCCGGTATGCCGTGCACGACCACATCGTTTATGGAAGTACAAATCGATGCCGGAAATCCACGATATCCCAAAAAAGACGGGACTCCGTTTCGCTCCCTGATATATTCCTCGGCCATGCTGTCCAGAGACTCCGTTCTGACTCCCGGCCTAATGTGTTTCTCGAGTAAATACAGCACTCCAGCTACTATACGGCCCGCCTCGCGCATCTTCGCGATCTCTTCCCGTGATTTCCTGATAATCATTTTCTAAGCTTCGATTATGGTGCGTATCGCCTCAAAGACCTCGCCCGGCTCTACGCTTCCGTTGATATCCCTCAGCAGACCTTCATCGCGGTAATAATCGATAAGCGGCTGGGTCTTTTCCTCGTACTCATCCATGCGTGCCAGGACCGTCTCCTCGCTGTCATCGTCCCTGCGGTAGAGCTCGCCGCCGCAATCGTCGCAAACGCCTTCCTCTTCAGGAGGGTCATAGATCAGGTGGTAGATACTGCCGCATGACCTGCAGGTCCTGCGCGCGGTCAGCCTCTTCACGACCACATCCCTGGGTACCTTGATATTCAACACGTGGTCAAGGGGAATACCCATCGCCGCCAGAATGTCCTTGAGGGCATCCGCTTGCGCAACCGTGCGCGGGAAGCCGTCCAGTATGAAGCCATCTCTGCAATCCGGCTTCTCGAGCCTGTCCCTCACTATATCTATAACCAGTCCGTCGGGAACGAGTTCACCGCGGTCCATATATTCCCTTGCCTTTAATCCCAGCTCGGTCCCCTCCTTGAGGTTCTCCCGGAATATATCGCCCGTGGAGATGTGAGGGATAGAGTAGCGGGCGCTGATCCTCTCCGCCTGCGTGCCCTTCCCGGCTCCCGGCGGCCCCAGCAATATCAGTTTCATCTCATAACACTTCCCCTCGTCGCCGCTTTATCACTTGAGGAATCCCTCGTAGTGGCGCATCTGCAGCTGTGCTTCTATCTGCTTCATGGTCTCCAGGGCAACACCCACGATGATCATGATGGCGGCGCCACCGAAGGGTATCTCCCGGGTCCCGAAGAAATAGAACATCACCGCGGGCAGCAGGGCTACCGCCGCCAGGCCTATGGAACCGGGCAGAGTGATACGGTTAATGACCTTGCCGAAATATACCGCCGTGGGGGTGCCCGGCCTGATCCCCGGCACGAAAGCTCCGTATTTCTTCAGGTGCTCCGCCTGGGTATAGGGATCGAAGACGATATAGGTATAGAAATAGGCGAAGAAGATGATCATGGCCGTATAGATAACGAAATAGAGCCACCCCTGCGTAAGGCTTTCCGCAAAGCTCCTCATGCCCGGGATGAACTGCGCGAGCATGGTGGGAAAGAAGATGACAGATGACGCGAAGATGATGGGGATGACGCCTGAGGTATTGATCTTCAGCGGTATATAAGTGGTGCCTCCCATGGTCATACGTCTGCCCCGGATCTGCTTAGCATACTGCACCGGTATACGCCTCTCACCCTGGTCCAGGTAGATCACGGCCACGATCACCGCCAGGCTCATTAAAACCGTGATGAGGATGCCGTAGATGATGCTTCCGTAGCGCAACTCGGTCTGGGTAATGAGGGTCCTGAACTCGGTGGGGACGCGAGCAATGATGGATATGAAGATGAGGATGGACATGCCGTTACCGATGCCGCGCTCGGTGATCAGCTCTCCGAACCACATGAGCAGGGCCATGCCAGCCGTCAGGGTGACGATGATCACGATGCCCTTGAGCCAGGTAAATTGGATGATTGGCGCTCCATCAACATCCTGCCGGGAGAAAGTATAGACCAGGCCGATGGACTGCATTAAAGCCAGGCCAAGGGTCATATAGCGCGTGACCTGGGTTATCTTCCTGCGCCCGGACTCCCCCTCCTCCTGCCATTCCTTGAGCTTGGGGATCACCGCCACCAGCATCTCCATGATGATGGCCGAGGTGATGTAGGGCATGATGCCCAGGCCGAAGATGGCCAGTTGCGCCAGGGCGCCGCCGGAGAAGAAGTTCAGGAAGCCGAGGATGCCGCCCTCCTCCACCAGCTTGCCCAGGGCCTGGGTGTTGACTCCGGGTGAGGGTATGGCGCACCCCAGGCGATAGAGGAGGACTATCAATATGGTAAAGAGGATCTTGCGGCGAAGGTCTTCGACCTTGAATATGTTGCGGAAGGTCCGAAGCAAACTATACCACCTCTGTGCTTCCCCCGACGGCCTCTATCTTGGCCACGGCGCCGCGGGTGAAGGCGTGCGCCCTCACCGTGAGCTTGCGCTCCAACTCTCCCCTTCCCAGTACCTTTACCTCTTTTTCCAGCTTCTTTATTATCCCTTTATCCACCAAGCTTTCCGGAGTCACCGTATCACCATCGGTGAAATCGTTGAGTTTCTCCACGTTTACCAGGTGGAATTCCTTCTTTGCCCTGGGCTTGAAGCCGCGCAGCTTGGGTATTCGCCTCTGCAGCGGCATCTGGCCGCCCTCGAAACCGATGCGTGTCTTTCCGCGTGCCTTCTGTCCTTTCATGCCCCGGCCGCTGGTCTTGCCGTGCCCGGAAGAACGTCCCCTCCCTATGCGTTTAGGAGGTCTCTGAGAGCCTTCTGCGGGCTTGAGGTCGTTGATCTTTAATGCCATAAGTCCTCACCTGTTCCGAACATCGGGGTGCTGCGGGATACCCCCGATGATCAAGCTTCCTCTCCTTCCCAGGGCTCCACCACAACCAGGTGGCTGATCCTGTTGATCATCCCTATTATCTCCGGGGTGTCTTTCTGCACCACGGAGTGGTTCATTCTCTTCAGCCCCAACGCGCGTACCGTCTTGCGCTGTACGGGGGGCCTGCCGATAGGGCTGCGGACCAGGGTGATGCGCAGCGACTTCTCCTCCGCGCTCATGCCTCTACCGCCTCCTTGGACCTGCGCATCTGAGCCTTACGCATTGCCGCGACCTCCCGCGTGTTGCTGATGGACTTCAAGCCCTCGATGGTAGCCTTGACCACGTTGACGGGATTGCGTGAACCGTATGTCTTGGTCAATATGTCCTGTATTCCAGATAACTCCATGATCGCGCGCACGGGGCCGCCAGCTATGACTCCCGTACCTTCACTGGCTGGCTTGAGCAGAACGCGCGAGGACTCGTACCTGCCCACCACTTTATAGGGTATGGTTGTCCCGCGCGCAGGCACCTTGAACAGACCGTTCTTCGCCTTCTCGACTCCTTTTTGAATGGCCAGAGGCACCTCGCGTGCTTTACCATATCCATAACCCACCATACCCGCCTTATCGCCGACTACGACCAGGGCGGTGAAGCTGAACCGGCGACCTCCCTTCACCACTTTGGCCACGCGGTTTATGTGGATCACTCTTTCCTCTAATTCCAGGACCGTCGGGTCTATCTTCGGCATATGCAACCTCCGAGCTTTCTTCCTCTAGCCGGCATCAGAACACCAGGCCGCCCTCGCGGGCTCCATCGGCCAATGCTTTTACCCTGCCGTGGTACAGGTTGCCTCCGCGCTCGAATACCACCTTTTCCACGCCTCTCTCACGAGCCCTCTGTGCCAGAACGCGCCCTACCTCCATGGCAACCTCGCTCTTGTCCTTGCCGGCGAGGTCTAGTTCCCTCTCTATGCTGGAAGCGCTGGTAAGCGTAAGTCCTCCCCTGTCGTCTATGAGCTGGGCATAGATATGCCTGTTGCTGCGAAATACCGACAGTCTCGGTCTATCCGCGGTGCCGGATATTTTCTTGCGCACCCGCCTGTGGCGGCGGGCCCTTCCCAGCTGCTTCGCATTCGTTTTCTTCATCCGAGCTCACTCTCTCCGTTTTATACCGGGGATCAGACTGCTGTCTTGCCGGCTTTGCGCCTCACGTACTCGCCGGCATAGCGCACTCCCTTGCCCTTGTAGGGATCGGGCTTGCGCAAGGCCCTGATCTTGGCCGCCATCTGCCCCACCTTCTGCTTGTCGATGCCTTTTACCCTTATCTTAGTGGGTGTTACCAGCTCAAACTCTATACCTTCGGGCGCTTTGACCAGCACCGGGTGTGAGAAACCCAGGGTAAGTTCAATATCCGCACCCTTGGCGACGGCCCTGTAGCCGACCCCCTGGATCTCCAGGTTTTTTTCGAACCCCTGTGTCACTCCCTCCACCATGTTGGCGAGCAGCGAGCGGGTAAGACCGTGCAGCGACCTGTGAGGCCCCGTATCGGACGGCCTTTTCACCAGCAGGTTTTCATCTTCCATCTCGATTAGCATATCCGGGTGGAACTCGCACGCGAGCTCCCCCTTGGGACCCTTTACGGTAACCCTGTTTCCCTCTATCCTCACCTCCGTCCCCTGCGGGACGGGTATGGGCATCTTTCCTATCCTGGACAACTCGAACCTCCAGCTCTTCCAATCACCACACGTATGCCAGAACTTCGCCCCCGACGTTCAACTCCCGAGCCTCGCGATCGGTTATAACTCCCTTGGACGTGGAGATGATCGCGATCCCCAAGCCACCCAACACCCTTGGCACGTCCGTCTTCTTGCTGTATACCCGTAAGCCAGGCTTGCTTATACGCTTGATGCCGTTTATCAACTGCTCGCGGTTAGGCCCATATCTTAGGGTCAACTTGAGCGCGTCATAGCTCTCGCCCTTCACCACCTCATAACTCTCTATGTAACCCTCTTTCGCGAGTATCTCGGCGATGGCCGATTTTATCTTGGAAAACGGCATTTCCACCACTTCGTGATGTGCGGTATTTGCATTGCGGATACGGGTCAGCATGTCCGCGATGGGATCGGTCATTGTCATGCGTATTCCGCCTCCTTACCAGCTCGATTTGGTCATGCCCGGGATCTCGCCCTCGTGAGCGAGCTCACGCAGGCAGATGCGGCAAAGGTTGAACTTGCGGAGATATCCTCGCGGGCGGCCGCAGCGCCTGCACCGGTTATACCCTCTGGTGCTGAACTTGGGAGGTCGCTTCTGTTTGGCAACCAACGACTTCTTTGCCATGAAAGCCTCTCCTTATCACTTACCGCGGAAGGGCATGCCTAGAGCGTCCAGCAGAGCCAGCCCTTCCTCGTCCGATTTCGCAGTCGTCACAATGGTTATATCCATGCCCCTGATCCTGTCGATATCATCGTAGTCTATCTCCGGGAACACGAGCTGCTCGTCCAGTCCCATGTTGAAGTTGCCCCTGCCGTCAAAAGACCTGGGGTTGAGGCCACGAAAGTCCCTTACCCTGGGAATGGCCAGGGAAGTCAGCCTGTCCATGAACTCGTACATGCGATCGCCGCGCAGGGTGACCTTGCAGCCAACCGACATTCCCGCACGAAGCTTGAACCCGGCCACCGATCTCTTTGCCCGGTTAAGCCTGGCTTTCTGGCCTGTAATGAGGGCGATGTCTTTCATGGCTCCGTCGATGACCTTGGGATCATGCGCGCCCTCTCCCGCCCCCATGTTCACCACGATCTTCTCCAGGCGCGGGACCTGCAGATCATTTACGTACCCATACCTCTCCCTGAGGGAGGGTACGACTTCCTCGCGGTATTTCTCTTTTAACCTGGGTACCATGCTTCCTTCCTTAGCCCTGCCTTCCTATCAGTCGAGATCCGCCCCGCATTTACGGCAGATACGCCTCTTGCTTCCATCCGCATCCAGACGATATCCCACCCGCACGTTGTTATTGCAGGAATCGCAGATCACTGCCACGTTGGAGACGTCTATCGGCGCCTCCTTGGTGACGATGCCTCCCTGGGGATTCTCCTGGGTGGGACGGGAATGTCTCTTCACCAGGTTTACGCCCTCGATGATTATCCTCCCGTCCGCAGGGAAGCTCTTCAGCACTTTACCCTGTTTACCCTTGTACTTCCCGCTCAGCACCTCGACCTTGTCGCCCTTCTTTATCTTCAAACCGCTCACTCGTATCCTCTCCTCAACCTCTATAGCACTTCCGGAGCCAGAGAGATAATCTTCATGAATTTTTTCTCGCGCAACTCCCTGGCCACCGGGCCGAAAATGCGCGTCCCCCTCGGGTCTTTGACCTCGTTGATGAGCACGACGGCGTTCTCGTCGAACTTGATGTAGGATCCATCATGCCGGCGGCGTTCTTTCTTGGTCCGTACGACTACCGCTCGTACGATTTCACCCTTCTTCACCGCCCCGCCCGGCGTGGCCACTTTTACCGTGCCGACCACTACATCCCCTATATGCGCGTAACGGCGGCCCGAACCACCGAGTACCCTGATTACCAGGAGTTCCCGGGCGCCGGTATTATCGGCAATCCTCACTCGCGATTCTGCCTGTATCATGATCTTCCTCCGAATCGCGGCTATATACCGCTATTCCGCCTTATCTACTATATCCACCAGGCGCCAGCGCTTGGCGCGGGAAAGCGGCCTTGTCTCCATGATGCGCACCAGGTCACCAACGTGGCAGCGGTTATCTTCGTCGTGAGCCATATATCTCTTGCTGCGACGCACGATCTTGCCGTAAAGAGGGTGTGGCATGCGTGTCTCTACATTCACCACAATGGTCTTATCCATCTTGTCCGAGACTACCGTACCGACCCGCACCTTCCTCCGGCTCGTCCTCTCCGCCATCTTCCGCTTCCCTTCCTCTGAATCGATGCTCAAGATGCCTCTTCACTCAGTTCATATTCCCTTATCACCGTACATATGCGTGCGATATCCCTCTTTGCCTCGACGATCCTCGAGGTATTGTCCAGCTGCCCCGTAGCCGCCTGGAAACGCAGGTTGAACAACTCCTCCTTGGCCTCCTTCAGCCTTTGTAGAAGCTCGTCATAGGAATAATCGCGAAGTTCTCTCGCCTTCAAATCATTCACCACCCGTGGTCTCCCTTTTCACGAAACGGCATTTCATGGGCATTTTGTGCGCCGCCCTGCGCATTGCCTCGGCGGCAGTGCTTTCCGGTACCCCCGAGAGCTCGAACATCACGCGTCCGGGCTTGACGACCGCGACCCAGTGATCGGGATTCCCCTTGCCGCTTCCCATACGCGTCTCCGCCGGCTTTTTCGAGACCGGTTTATCGGGAAAGATATTGATCCATACCTTGCCGCTTCTCTTCACGTGCCTGGTGATCGCGACCCTGGCCGCCTCGATCTGGCGTGCCGTGACCCATGAAGGTTCCAGTGCCTGCAGCCCGAAGTCCCCGAAATGGACCTTGGTGCCTCCCTTAGAACGTCCCTTCATGCGGCCTCGCTGCACCTTTCTGTGTTTGAATTTACGAGGCATCAGCATCAGCCGCTAACCTCCTCGTCCTCTGCCTCGACTTCTGCTTTTTCCTCCGCCTTTTCCTCCGCCTTTTCCTCTACCTTTTCCTCTACCTTTTCCTCCGCCTTCTCCTCCGCGCCTTCATCCTTTCCCTCGGCCACAGGTTCCGGAGCGGCGGGAGCGGCTTCCTCGGCCTTCTCGTCCTTCTTGGCGGCGTCTGCCCTATCGACTATGGGTACTTTTTCCCTCTTCTGATCTTCCTTCTCCTTGGGTTTGCGTTCGGGCTCGGCGATGTTTCCCTTATAGATCCAGACTTTCACGCCGATGACCCCCATTGTCGTCTGGGCGACGTAAAATCCGTAATCGATGTCTGCCCGCAGTGTCTGCAGTGGTACCTGCCCTTCCCGGTACCATTCCCTGCGTGCCATCTCTGCCCCGCCCAGCCTCCCCGAGCACGAAACCTTGATTCCCTTTGCTCCAGCCCGGATGGCGTTCTGCACGGACCTCTTCATGGCTCGCCTGAAGGATACCCTGCCTTCCAGCTGCTCTGCTATATTCTGTGCAACCAGGAAAGCGTCCAGTTCCGGCGTGTTTACCTCCTGGATGTTTACCTGTACATCCTTGCCCGTCATCTTGGCCAGATCCCGCTTGATGCGGTCTACCTCAGCTCCCCGGCGCCCGATAACGATGCCCGGCCTGGCGGTGTAGATATCGACCCTGATGCGCTTTGTGGTACGTTCTATCTCTACACGAGAGACGGCCGCCCTTTTCAGGTGTTGCTTTATATAGCTGCGTATGGCAAGGTCCTCCTGGAGCAGATCCGCGTAGTCCCGGCTGGCAAACCAGCGGGATTTCCAATCGTAGATGACTCCCAGGCGAAAACCGTATGGATGGACCTTCTGACCCACGCTTTTATCCTTTCCTTCGCGCTCCGGCGCGCCGCTTCGAATCGCGGCGGCCTTTCTTCTCTTGCTCTTCGCGTTCTCCGACAATAACCGTGATGTGGCTGGTCCGCTTGCGTATGCGGGTCGCCCTGCCGTAGGCACGCGGCCTCCAGCGCTTAAGCGTCGGCCCTTCGTCGACATAGCAATTTACCACCATCAGGTCATCGGCGCGAAGGCCGTTGTTGTTCTCGGCGTTGGCTACCGCAGACTCCAGCACCTTTCCCACCAGGCGAGCCGCGTCCTGGGGCGAGAACGTGGTAATATACCGCGCCTCATCCAGGTCCTTGCCGCGGATAAGATCGGCGATCTGACGCACTTTATACGGCGATACTCGGATATACCTGCCTACCGCGTGTACTCTCACACCCTCTTCGGCTGCTTCCGCCATGTTCCTCTCCTGCCTCCTGCAAATCCAGTCTTCTCTACTTCAGGCGGGTAGGACGCTCGTGTGCGTGACCGTGCCTGGTGCGGCGACGTGTAGGCGCGAATTCACCCAGCTTATGTCCCACCATATTCTCGGTCACGTAAACCGGCACATGCCTCTTGCCGTCGTGCACCGCAATGGTGTGCCCGACCATCTCCGGAAAGATGGTCGAACGGCGAGACCACGTCTTCACGACCCGTTTCTCGTTGCGCCGGTTAAGCTCTTCGATCTTGAAATAGAGCTTCTCGTCCACGAAAGGGCCTTTTTTCAGCGACCTGCCCAAGACTACCTACCTGCCTTTCAGCTCTTTCTGCGCCGCACGATGTACTTATCAGACGGCTTGTTCTTCTTGCGCGTCCGGTATCCCAATGTCGGTTGGCCCCACGGGGTGACCGGATGGCGTCCCGCGGAGCTCTTGCCCTCGCCTCCACCGTGCGGATGATCCACGGGGTTCATTACCGTGCCTCGCACCGTGGGCCGGCGCCCTTTATGCCGGCCCCGGCCGGCTTTGCCTTCGGAGAGCAGCTCGTGCTCAACGTTTCCGATCTGGCCAATGGTGGCACGGCACTTGATATTCACCAGCCGCACCTCGCTGGAGGGAAGCCGTACGTGGGCGAAATCCCCCTCCTTGGCCATGAGCTGAGCCGCAGCTCCCGCAGAACGCACCATCTTTCCCCCCGCTCCCGGCTTGAGCTCTATATTATGGATAGTCGTACCTACCGGGATGGCGGACAGCGGCAGCGCGTTCCCCGGCTTGATATCAGCTTCGGATCCCGACATTACCCTGTCTCCCACCTTCAATTTGAGGGGAGCCAGGATATAACGCTTCTCTCCGTCCTCGTAGTGCAGCAGCGCGATGCGCGCGCTGCGGTTGGGATCGTACTCGATGGCGGCTACCTTGGCCGCGATATCGTCCTTGTCCCGCCTGAAATCCACGATGCGATACTTGCGCTTGTTGCGACCTCCCTTATGCCGGGTGGTTATCCTGCCCTTGTTGTTACGTCCTGCCTTGTAATTCATGGGAGCGAGCAGGGTCTTCTCCGGTTCCTTCTTGGTTATCTCCGAGAAATCGGAGACGGAGGTGAATCTCCTGCCCGGCGAGGTCGGCTTGTATCTCTTGATACCCATGTTCCTACCATCCTGTAGTCGTTCAGCCCAGCGGGCCTTCGAAAAACTCTATACTATATCCCGGGGCCAGGGTAACCACGGCTTTTTTACGCGCCGAGGTCTGGCCGGAGGTCCATCCCTGCCGCTTCGGTTTGGGCGGCACCTTGATCGTGTTCACGCCGGTCACCTTGACGTTGAAGATCTCCTCGACCGCCTTGCGCACCTGGGTCTTATGCGCCTTGGGGTGAACCTCAAAGGTGTACTTATTGTCGTCCAGGAGAGAGTAGCTCTTCTCCGAGATGATGGGCCTGATGATAACATCATGTGCGTCCTTCATCTTCCACCCCTTCCTGTAGCTTCTCCAGCGAGGACCTGGTAAAGATCACCCTGTCGTTTGCCAGCACGTCATATGTGTTCAATTGACGTACCCACGTCACTTCTACGAAGGGGAGGTTGCGTACCGATTTGACCAGGTTATCGTCCTCATCCGCCAGCACCAGGAGGACGTAGTCATCGATGCCCAGGGCTTCGAAGACGGCGGCGGCCATTTTGGTCCTCGGTTCGCTGAGCGAGAAATCTTCGAGCACCATCACCAGGTCCTCTTCCGCCCTGGTGCTCAGCGCCGAACGTAGCGCCAGCTTGCGCACCTTACGGTTCACCTTGAAAGAGAAGTCGCGGGGCTGGGGTCCGTGTATAGTCCCTCCTCCTCTCCAGAGAGGAGAACGGATGGAGCCTGCGCGCGCCCTGCCGGTACCCTTCTGGCGCCAGGGCTTGCTACCTCCACCTCTCACCATACCACGCGGTTTAGTCGCAGCCGTGCCGCTGCGAGCGGCGGCCAGCTGGCGGCGCACCTCCAGGTGCATAACGGGTATGTTGGGTTCGCAGCCGAAGTAATAGTCCTTCAACTGCACGTCGCCCTTCTTGTTACCCTCCGTATCGTAAACCGGTACTTCCTTCATCTCGATTCCTATCTATCAGGTGAGTACGTGAGCTTTCTTCTTGCTCTTCTTGCGCGCCTTTACTGCCTCCCTGATGACCAGCAGGCCTCCGTCCGGGCCGGGCACACTGCCCCGTAGGAGCAGGAGATTCCGCTCCGGCTTCACGTCGACTACCTCCAGGTTGAGGGCGGTGACCCTCTCCGCTCCCATGCGGCCAGGCATGCGCGTGCCCTTGAAAACGCGGGAGGGTGTAGCGCAGGCACCGATGGCTCCGGGGGCACGATGGAAATGTGCGCCGTGGGAGGCCGGCCCTCCGCTGAAGTTGTGGCGCTTGATCACCCCTGCGAACCCTTTGCCTCGCGATCTGCCCGTAATATCCACGCGCTCTCCCTTGGAGAATATATCCGCGGTTATCTCCTGGCCCACCTCGTAACCGGCCAGGTCTTCGACCCTCAGCTCGGCCAGATGACGCCGGGGTTCCAACTCCTTGCTCTCGAAATGTCCCCTCTGCGGCTTGTTCAGCTTCTTCTCCCTTACGTCGCCGAAACCCAGCTGCAGCGCGTTATAGCCCTCCTTGTCCACGGACTTGATCTGGGTTACCGTGCAGGGGCCAGCCTCCACCACCGTTACGGGGATCGTCTTCCCATCCTCGGTGAAGATCTGGGTCATGGCTATTTTCTTACCTAAGATCCCTTTCAACTTACACACCTCTCCCGCGGCCACGCCTGCGCGGCCAGCGCCGGGACAAATCCTACAGTTTTATCTCGATATCCACTCCGGCCGGCAGATCCATGCGCATGAGCGAATCCACCGTCTTCGGTGTGGGCTCCATGATATCTATGAGCCTCTTGTGCACCCTCATCTCGAAGTGCTCCCGTGAATCCTTGTTCACGTGCGGCGACCGGATAACACAGTACACGTGCTTTTCCGTCGGCAGGGGCACCGGGCCGGAGATGGAAGCGCCTGTGCGCCTGGCAGTCTCCACGATCTGCTTCGCGGAACGATCGACGATCTCGTGATCGTATGCCTTGAGCCTTATCCTGATCTTCTGTTTCTGCTTTGCCATCAATCTCCCCTTCGGGGTCAACCCCTACTTTATTATCTGCGTTACCCTTCCGGCTCCCACGGTGCGCCCACCCTCGCGGATGGCGAAGCGCAGGCCTTCCTCCATGGCGAT
>JAFGDU010000160.1 GCA_016931915.1 Actinomycetota bacterium | reverse complement strand
CCCCATCTCGAGCACCGGGCACTTCATCAGGCATTCCCCGCACACCGTGCATTTGCTCCAGTCGCAGCAATCCATGTAAGACATATGTTTTCTCCCTTCAAGCCCCATCAGCGAATACGTAACAATTTTTACAACACCAAGCTTATCATGTTCACGGCTGTGTAGAGGATTTGCGCCAGTGTGTGTATCTTCCCCATTATAGTAGAGTATCCCGCACAAGGCAGACGGGGCTTGAAGCTGCGACATGAGGATAAGGCCGCCTGCGAGACCGGATCCCACGCTGTTGCAGGGAAAAGAGCGGAAGCCGTTGAAGTCTGTCATGAAGGTATGCGGGTTCGCATGACGATTTAGCAGTTTACTTCGGATAACGTGATGCCATGAAGTGAGGTGAGGGTAGGTATGCTGGTTAGAAAATGCGTTCTCCTTGTAGCTGCCGTCTTAATGATAGGCCTGGTAGCGGGCTGCGGTGGCGGTGACGGCGATGGCGGTGGTGGTAGCGGCAGCACCGACTTCGCTTCCGTGAAGGTAGAGTCATCGCGCCTCGAGGATGATTCTTTCCTGGTGCTCGCCATGGAGATAGAGAACCTCAGCGACGCCAACCTCTATATAGAGAGCACCAGCCCCACGAACGAGGAGGGCGAAAAGCACCTCTGGTTCATCATCAAGGACGGCGAGGGCAACGAATACGCGTCCAGCTACTACGGGGACATCGCGGGCAACATCTTCCCCATGTCCGTAAGCCCGAGAACCGTCACCTCGGGGGAACTGGCCTTCGATGTCACGGGCGCCTCCGGCGATCTCACCCTCGAGGTCAGCCAGAGCGAAACGGGCGATGGGGGCACAAGGGTCATCTACACCGAGGACGTTTCCCCATAGCGTGTTTCAGTGATCTGCCGCATGGTATCGAAGGCACAAGAGGAGCGACATCAAAAGGACAGCGGGTCAGGGTGCATATATTCTGAACTGCTTCTTCAATGGTGAGCCCAGCAGGACCCAAACGTGCGCTAACGAGATTATCGATCCGTTAATGTGGCGTTCTGCTGCATGCTTCTGATTGCCTCCTGGTTTTGCCTGCATCTCTCCAGTCCGCCTCAACTGCCCGCAGTAATTCCCTTCAGGAGATTGTCCACCAGGTCCTTGCCCGCTTCCACGAGATCAAACCTGCCGTTCTTGAGGCACCATTCGACGATCAGCCCTCGATATGAGGATATAATGGTGCGCGTCCTCTCCGCTGCGTCGAAATCCTCTCTGAATTCGCCTTTCTCCTGGCCTTCTTTCAGGACTGAGCGGATCATTTTATAGATATATCTCTGGCTTGACGCCAGGGGGGAAACCCCCTTGTTGAGCTTCAGCTGCGAGCTGTAGGCCACCTTGATGAGATCGATACCGAAATCGGAGATCTGCTTCAGCGTCTCTATCGATATCTTGTGCAGCTTCTCCTCCATACTGCCCTCTCGCGCGATTTGCCGCTCGAGCTGCCTGTAGAAGGAGTCCACCTTCATGAACTGGTCCAGGAGTATCTGGTCCTTGGATGGGAAATGATGGTAGAAGCAGCCTTTGGAGACGCCTGCCTCCTCGCAGATATCGTCGACGGTAACCGCTTCATATCCCTTTCTGCCGAAGAGCCCCGTTGCCACGTCGACGATCCTTTGCTTGGTTTGTTTTGCCTGTTCCTTTCTCGGCGTCATCCTCTTCTCCGACATCTGCCGCCTTTCCTCCTCCTGTAGCGGGACGACAAAGATGGCCTCGCATGATGGTCGAATGGCCATCATAAATCTACTATATTGACCGCTGACAGCAGTAGTGCTATGTTTCCATTATACAGACTATAGTCGGCGACGGTAGTCTATATAACGAAAACGGGTTGTATTGTGGTTTCCGTTCATAACATCAACGACTACGCAAGGCCCGTGCTCCGAGGGATGCCGGCGGGGGAAAGGCATCCCGGCGTGATGAGAGGGGGGATGGATGAAATGGCATACAAGGGACTGCTGCCCTACGTTCCCGGTCTGGATAAGGAACTCAAACGTTCCAGGAACATTGAGATAGCCGATGATGTATGGATGTTGGAGGGGTATATCAGCGACAACTTCCTCTTCAAGCCGGCCTCCTGCAATATCTTCCTGCTGCGCGACGGGGATACCCTTTATATCCTGGACACCGGCACCTACCCGAGCTACCGCGAGCGCATGCTCGAACTCATGCGCAAATACAAGAGAGACGGGGTCAAGCGCCTTGTACTCATGCTGACTCAGGGCCACTTCGACCATGCCTGCAACAACGACGTCATCCTGGAGGCGGGCATGAGCGAATGGGACTTCCTGCTGCCCGAGCCGGAGAGAGGGGTCATCGAGTTCCTCTCCGACTGGATGAACGACTGGCGGGACCTGGAGGGCTACTACAACCCCTACACCATGTTCCCAGCCAGGGGCTCCACCGCCGTTATCCACCTGGCGGGAAAGGCCTCCATCGGCCTTGCCAGGAACATGCTCAAGTCCAACTTCGCCATACTCTTCCGGGGCGTGAAGACCTTGGCCGACAAGGCCGAGATCCTGCCCTTGCAGGACCGCGTGAAGAGGACTTTCGGTGAGGTCGAGCTGGAGGGATGGGAGGTGGGCCGCTTCTTCGTCGTGCACGACGCCTCGCACACCCCCGGCCACGTCTCCCTCTACGACCCCGAGAACAAGCTCATGCTCTCGGGCGACGTCACCATCGAGATAAACCCGGCTTTCCTCTACAGCTCCCTGGACCGCTGTATCGACTACTGCGACAGGTACCGCCGCATGGCCGAGGAGGGATACATCGAGCTGGCCGGCGATTCCCACCGCACCAGCACTTTCTTCCCGTCTGTTTTAGAGCAGTTCGGCATACAGCCGCTGCACGAGATCCAGCTGGCCGATGTGGCCAGGGGAAGGGAGGAGTGCTCAGCCTTCTACGCTACCCTGGGCGGCATGTATGAGAGCTTGAAGCGCGAGGTGCTATCCGCCCATTCTCGCATCGGCGAGGCCACGGTGCTGGATATACTGGAGGAGTTTGGCGCCTCGCAGGACCCGGCGGTGAAGATGAAGATGGCCATGAGGTTCCCCGAATTCCCGTCGCGGGCCGAGGTGCTGGTGGCCGAGGTGCTCAAGTCCACAGGGGCTTCCCGGCGCTGCGAAGGCAAGGGGATCCTTTTCAGTCCGTCCATTAACTCGTAAGCGGAACCATAGGACCACGCGTGGAATGGCTCACTACGTTGCCGGGTTATTGATGAAGGCCGGTAGATACAACCCCCTCGCAACCGGTTAACCGCATGCGGCCGGGGAGGTAGCTATTGACAGCATTGGAGATTCCATAGCGAGTAAAGGAGGGTTTAGAGATGGGTAAGAGAATAGCCGTACTGGCGCCTTTTTCCATGGATCCAGATTTCGAGCAGTTGCGGGAGATTATCAAGAATATCGCCATCCGCAATACCGAGAAAGTGAAGGAGGAGGATACCGAGCTGGACTTCTACCTCTTGAACAAGGGCTTCACCGACGCGGGATCATTCTGGTACCTCGTCTTCAACGTGCGCAACAACAACGAGCTGTTCGAGGCGGCGTTGGACTTGCGGGATCAGGGCTACGACGCCCTGGTCATTCACTGCGCCGCCGACTCCCACCTGGACCCCCTCAGGCAAGCCTGCGATTTTCCCGTTGTCGGTGTGATGCAGGCCGGGCTGCTCCTGGCGACCATGATGGGTTCTCGCATCGGTCTGGTTACCTTCAGCGACCTCGTAATCCCTTATTTCGAGAACCTCGTGGCGGCGTACGGCTTGAGGGACAAGATCACCAGGGTCCGCAGCACCAACAGCACCGGCATGGAGCTGATAAGCTCACTGGTCGATACCCATGACATCATCGAGAGGTTCTCGAGCGTAGCCAGGGAGTGCATCGCCGACGGAGCCGACGTACTGGTTCCCGGGTGAACTATTATGTCGCCTGCCTTGAGCATGGCACCGGGTTGCGAGAGCGAGTATCCCAACGGCTTAACATCAGTGGACGGGGTGCCCGTCGTGGATGTTATCAGCTCGGGAATACGCCTGGCGGAGGTCATGGCATCCTTCAAGAAGACCGGGCTGTCCTGGATAAGCAGGAAGGGCTGGTATCAGAGTCCCGCCGAGGAGCTGTACAAAATGAGCGAGACGGAGTTCCCCTACCGTGGATCGGGATGCTGGCAGATGTGATAGAAACGACCTGCTTCCTCGATGAGGTTGGCTCTATATGTGTTGTGCACGCAAGTCTTCCGCCGCTTGAATCTCCCGGTGCTCCCCGTCCACCATGTCGATGGGGAAGGGAAGCTCCGCCCCCTCGGGTATCTTGTGCACGTACTTGCGGCGGAACTCGGGGTCCTGCATGCGGCAGGTCATGGTCTTGCGGTCGTACTCGGGGTGCACCTTCATGCGGTGCCAGATATCCCACAGGGACTCATCCTTGACGTTGCCGAAGTGCAGGGGGTTGAAGTCGCAGGGGGTGACGTAGCCGTTGTGGGTGATGTGTATCTGCCACTTCACCCCGAAGCAGCCCATGATATGGGGGTCGTTGACGTGGCACATGAGGCACACGCGGGGGCCGCCGAAGTCCTTCCACTGCTCCTCCTGGATGACGCGGAAGACCTCTCTCTCGTTATCCGTCAGTATGAGCTCGTCCTCCTTGATGCACCTGCCGGTGGGCACGAGGTCGAAGACGGTGAGCTCCCCCACCCCCAGCTCCCGGCACAGCTCCAGGAACCTGTGGTGGTAGTCCTTCTTTATGTTCTCGCGGTTCATGTAGGTGGAGATGCCCACGGCCATGTCCCTGGCCACGGCGCGCCTGATGCCCGCGATCACCCGCTCGTACAGGCCGGGTACCCCCCGCAGGCGGTCGTGCTCCTCGGGGTACGGGCTGTCCAGGCTGACGAAGATGGTGTCGCAGCCGGCGGCCTGCAGCTTGTCCAGGTTCTCCTCCGTCAGCAGGGAGCCGTTGGTGAAGATGTCCGCCACGCAGTCGTTCTCCACTATGCGGCGGATGAGCACGTCCAGGTCCGGGCGGAGCAGGGGCTCGCCTCCGGTGATGATGATGTCGGTGATGCCCAGCTCGGCGCACTGGTCGATGACGTCGCACCACTGCCCGGTGGTGAGGGTGCCCTCGCTGCTGCGCCGGAAGGCGCTGCAGTGCACGCAGTGGGCGTTGCACTCGTGGGTGACGGCGATGGTCACGGCGTGGGGCCCCCACTCCCTGCCCAGCCCGCGGTCGATGATGTTGCGGTAGAACCTCTCGTAGGCGCGGGATTTCACCGGCGGGAGGTGGTAGCTGAAGCGGTCTGAGCGGGCGAACTTGATGAAGGGCATATGGGGCCCGATGGTCTTGAGGATCCATCCGCCGGCCACCATGAAGAGGGGGAAGGTGGGTGGTCCGAGGGCCTGGTAGAAGTTGCGTCTTGCCTTGCGGGTGAGTCTTGCTCCGCTAGCGTGGTTTCCGTTCTGCGACAT
>JAFGDU010000159.1 GCA_016931915.1 Actinomycetota bacterium | reverse complement strand
TCGAAGTCCCCGGCGGTGCATCCCTCGGCCAGGTACCAGAGGGTGGAGGGCGAGGTGACGCCCACCGAGTCATGGGCCCAGGTGCGGTAGTCCGCCGCGGCCACCTGGTAAAAAGTACCAGCCGCCGGTACGGTATGAGTCGCACGAACGGCGGTCAACGTCGCGACCATGGCCAACAGCAGGGCTGCGATGGTAGTGGCACGCAACACGTGCCTCTGTGAACCGTTCTCGATCTTTTTCATATTCATCTATTCTACCGCAGGCACAGCTCCACGCATGAGCACTACCGCCTTCAGGCGAGGCGATGATATGCAAGGCGATGATATATTAGAGGCGGCTGGCTGCGGCTCGCAGGAGCAGCCCAATAACATTTGAGACTGTGTTTGAGAAGAAGGATGACGGGAGGCTCGCAATGATCGAAATCGACGAAGCCAAGTGTAACGGATGTAACCTCTGTGCTTCCGTATGTATAGGGGGTCCCATATACAAAGGTCCCGAGGTGAGGGACGACGGCCGCATCATCTGCGTAGAGTGCGGGCACTGCTATGCCATATGTCCCGAGGACGCGATAACGCTCACAGGCTTTGCGGGTTTTAAACCTCATGAACTTGCGGAGAAGCCACCGGTAGACGGCCCTGCGATGATGGCCTTGCTGCGCGGCAGGCGCAGCGGTAGGATGTACAAGCCTGAACCCGTCTCCCGGGAGCACGTGCAGGAGTTAATAGAGGCGGCTTCGCTGGCCCCCTCGGCTCATAACGGGCACCTGACCAAGGCGTATGTGTGTTATGACGAGGGCACGATATCGCGCATCCGGGAACGCACCATCAGCTACTATCGCAGGCTGGTGTGGTTCTTCGAGCTTCCGGGCTTCCCTCTCGTCTGGAGGCTTATGGGCCTGGATCCCGAGGAGCTGGAGGTGCTCAAGTATGCTTTCAGGGGCTTGTGGGAATCGGACAAGAACGACGACATCCTGCTTTATGGCACGAAGACACTGCTGACCTTCACCGCCCCCAGGCGCAACGCCATGGCCCTCGGGGACGCATGGATCGCGGCACAGAACGCCGTCAACTATGCGGAGACCATAGGGGTGGCGACCTGCTACAACGGTTTCCTGATCCATGCCGCAAATCACGACAAAGGCCTGCGTAAGACCATGGGCATAGGGGGCGGAGAGAAGGTCGTCGCCGTGCTCAACCTGGGATATCCCCGGCACCGTTACAGGCGAGCGGCGCCGCGGCGCATAATGGATACGGCCTGGCAATAAGAGGGGCGGTTCATCCGATTCAATACCGGAAGGAGTGGCTACATGTCATTCTCGAGGTTGCTCATCGTCGGCTTGGGGAACATCGGTACCACCTTCGGGTGGGCGCTGTCGGAAGAGGGAGTGGATACAACCCACGTAGTGAGGGAAGGAAAGGGCTCTCTTTTTGAGCAGGGGATAAAACTGAACGTGCTGGACCTGCGGGAGGAAGATCCCACGCCCCGGTTGCACCTCTATGTGCCGAAGGTAGTGGAGGAGGTCTCGCCCGAAGACGGATACGACCTGGTCATGATACCCACCAAGCATTACCAGCTTGCCGTGGCCCTGCGCGACTACCGTGATCGCGTCGGCCTCGACACCTCTTTCCTCATCTTCTGCGCCAACTGGGAAGGGCCGCAGGTCGTGGACGAAATCCTGCCGCGCGCCCGTTATACATGGGGTTACTCGGCAACTAACGGCGGCCCGTCGGGGGACGTTCTATGCATGAACCTGCGCAAGGATTACCGTATCGGGAAGATAGAGGGCAGCCCGAAACCGCTATTGCAGTCGGTCATCGAGCTCTTCGGCCGCGCCGGATTAGAGCCGGACCTCAAGGAGGATATGCTCGGCTGGCTGCTGGCACACCACGCCCTTAACGCCGGGCTCATCGGTGCTGCCCTCTACGCCGGCGGCCAGCAGGAGTTGACAAGTGACCCGGAGGCGCTGCAGCTCATGGCCGGCGGGATACATGAAGCCCTCGCGGTGGTGAAAGCCCGAGGCGTGGATGTCTCCATATTTCCGGACATCGCTCCCTTCCTCGAGCTGTCCGATGAAGGGATCATCGCATTGATCAAGGATTCCTTCTTCAAGAGCCCCGCCGCCCAGCGCGCCATAAAGAGCGGCCACTTCAAGGCCTCCCCCGAGGAGATGAAGTCCTTCTATCTCGACGTTCTCCACACCGGCGAGGAGATGGGCATCCCCATGCCGTCGCTGGAGGCCATGAAGGCGAGGATAGAGGGCGAGGCCTAGCATATCCTGGGGGCGGGACTCCGCTACCTTTGCCACGTGCCAACACCGCCGAGGGGAAATCATCACAGCTCGGGGATATCAGTCGTTGGAAAGGGAATACTGTCTATTTGAGAGCGTACTGTTCCATTGGTGTCGGTTCAGGAGGACAGGTATGGGTGATTACGTAGAAGTCTCCAGTGTAAGCGAGCTGCCCGACGGGGTCATGAAAAAGGTCAGCATGGAGGGAAAGCAGGTGCTTCTGGCCAGGGTAGGAAACGATTATTATGCAGCGGACAATCTCTGTCCCCACCTCAGGGGGTCTCTGTCCGAAGGGCGGTTGGAGGGTACCGTGGTGACCTGCCCTAGGCACGGCTCTCAGTTCGATTTGAAGGACGGGCACGTCGTACGCTGGACCGAGTGGAGCGGGATAAAACAGTCCCTGGCCAGGACGTTCAAGTCGCCGCGGCCCATCAAGACCTACGAGGTGAAGGTCGAGGGGGACAAGATCCTGGTCGAGAAACCCGAGTAAGGTTCGCAGCAATATTCAGGGTCACATCTTTATTATTGAATAACCAACCATATTCTGCCAGAGAATTCAAGAATAAAGATGTGACCCCTTACACCAGGTGTTAGAATCATTTTAAAAAACTCCGGGGAATGCAATATTAAGGGGGTTTGGCATGTCCGGTCAACGGAAGCTTCTGATTATTCTATTGCTCGTGCCTGTCCTGGCCATGGTGGTGCTGGCCGGATGCGGCCAAGGCGGGCAATCACGAACGGTGGGCGTGGACTGGGAGCGCGTTCCGGATGAGACCGCATCCCTCTTCGCATAAGCGGGTGAAGACGTGCTTATCACGGACGTATGTGCGGGCAGGCCGGGGCTGGTGGCGGTGGGATACGAGAGCTTCGGCACCAGTGGGTTTGAGGAATATACCGGGGTTGCCTGGACTTCTCCCGACGGAACGACATGGGAGCGCTCCGCCGCCGGCGAAACCGCCTTCGCCGGCGCGGAGCTGCTAACGGTTGCCGCGGGAGGACCGGGATTGGCGGCGGCGGGGGTCGTACATGAGCTGGAGGATGGGCTGGTCTCGAAGAACCTGGGCGCAGCCGCCGCGTGGACCTCGGCGGACGGCCTGTCCTGGAACAGGGTGATGCTTCCCGCCAGTGGCGATGAAGCGGAATCGAATACGAGCGTGGAGTGCATCGCCTCCTGGCCGGGCGGACTGGTGGTCGTGGGCTACGTGACAGCCCGGGATCCGGAATAAGCGGTGCCATCTGGGTATCCCTCTCGCAGTGAGGGATGACCCATCGATACTGGGAAGGAGAATCCGGAATGTCCCGCAAACCGGAGGTCTCCATAGCTGCCCTCGACGAGGACTACGCGATCCATATCAAGGATGCGCTTCTGAAGGCCATATTCAGTCCTGGGGACAACCCATTGCCCGCAGATATTCTCCAGGAAAGGAGCCTGGCCAGATATCACGAATCATGGGGCAGGGAAGGTGATTTCGGATTCGCGGCCGTCCTGGAAGCCAGCGGTGCGGTGGTCGGCGTCTGCTGGTGCAGGCTGCTGTCAGGCGACAACAAGGGCTACGGACACGTCAACGACGCGACGCCCGAGCTGTCCATAGCGGTCTGGGAATCGTTCAGAGACCGGGGTATTGGTGCCATGCTCCTGGACAGGATCATCGGCGAAGCCAGATCCAGGGGATACGAAGGCCTGTCGTTGAGCGTACAGAGCGGCAACAGGAGCGTGAGCCTGTACGAGAGAAAGGGTTTCAAGACAGTCGGCAACGTCGACGACGCATACACCATGTACCTGGATCTTAGCTGAAGTGACGAACTGCGTACCGGACCCGTTGCCACAACGAACCCGGGTACCTGTGACTCGAGGGGGGATCATGGACATGTGCGATTGTCCCTTAAAGGAATACGGCATGCGCTTGCGGTGGCTTGCGCGTCTTTCTCTCATGGTGTTGCTTGCATCGCTCCTCATCGCAGCCCTGGTCCTCGTGGGACCTGCGGGATGCGGGGAGGAAACCCCGGTCCCGGGGGAAGCCATTACGGCACAGCAACTCGTGGAGCCTAACGCTCTGGCGGGGCCGGGCCCCGACGACTTCAACTGGAGCCCGCAAGGCGCCGAGCTCGCGTACACCGACAACACGCAGGACCAGCAAGAAGCCCTGTGGCTCTACGACGCGGCCAGCGGCGAGAGGCGCGTGCTCCTCGATCCGGGCGGCCAGCCGGACAATATAGACGTGAGCTCGGCGCAGTGGTCGCCGCAGGGAGACGCCATGCTCCTCGCCGGCGACGATTTCCTGTGGCTGCTGCAGGTGGAGTCGGGAGAGCTGAGGCAGGTGGTCGAGGGCGGTCCCTCCAAGACCGCCATGATGTTCGCGCCCGCGGGCACGCACGTATCCTACGTGCGGGACAACGATCTCTATATCGCGCGCCTTAGCGACGGCCGGGTACAGCGCATCACCACCGACGGGAGCGACGCGGTGTTCAACGGCTGCCTCGACTGGGTGTACAACGAGGAGCTGGCGACCCGCGCTGCGCAGCCGGGTTACGCCTGGTCCCCCGACGGCAAGTGGCTGATGTACATGCGCCTCGACGACAGCTCCGTCAACAACGACCCCATCACCGACTACCGTACCGTGCCGCCAACCGTCAGCTACACGCGCTACCCCACGGCGGGAAGTCCAAATCCCGCGGTATCCATGTTCGCCATCGCGCCAGAAGCGGGCGCACGGGCGCGGCCCATCCCCCTGCCGCCGGATACCGAGTACGTCCTCCCCTTCTACGCTTGGACCCCGGACTCCGGGGAGGCGCTGTTCATCACTGTAAACCGCGACCATTCCGTGCTGAGGTTGAACGCCTGGAGCGCATCGAGCGGCCAGAGCCGCATCGTCATCGAGGAGACGGACCCCCACTGGATCAACGAGGATTTCTACGCCGCGCCCCTGTTCCTTCCGGATGGAGAGCGCTTCCTATGGCTATCCGAGCGCGACGGCTTCATGCACCTCTACCTCTACTCGCGCCAGGGGGAGATGCTGCAGCAGTTGACCCAGGGGGACTGGCTCATCGACAACTCCGCCTACGACATACTCACGCCGGGCAGGCCGGTCCACGTCGACCCCTCCGGCACCTGGGCCTATTTCTCCACCACCGCGAACAGCCCCCTGGAGCGGCAGATCTACCGCCTTGATATCGCAGGTGGCCAGCTCGAACAGGTATCGCAGCAGGCAGGGTTCCACATGATGGCATTATCCGGCGACGGGCAATACCTGGTGGATCAGTTCTCCAACCTCGAAACGCCGCCCGTTACCTCTATCCTGAACGCGGACGGTAGCGAGGTGGAGCTGCTGGGCGAGTGCGCCGGCCCGTCCCTCGAGCTGCCCCAGGTCTCACGGGAGTTCCTGACCATCCAAGCCCACGACGGCGCGGAGCTATACGCCCAGATCGTGAAGCCCGAGGGCTTCGACCCGGACAGGAAATATGGCGTGGTCGTACACTGGTACGGCGGCCCCGGCCTGCAGTTGCTCATGGACCACTACGGCGGCAACACCCTGTTTCAGAACAGTGAGCGCGACATCCTCTACACCCAGGAGGGATTCATCGTATGGCGCCTGGACAACCGGGGCAGCTTCGGGCGCGGGCATGCCTTCGAGACCCCCATAGACGGCCACCTCGGCCCGGCCGCCCTGGACGACCAGCTGGCGGGGGTAGAATACCTCAAGACCCTTCCCTACGTGGACCCCGAGCGCATCGCATGCGATGGCCATTCCTTCGGCGGTTTTCTGACCCTGTACGCCCTCATCCACGCGCCCGGCGTCTTCTGCTGCGGCGTATCCGGCTCTCCCCCAACGGACTGGTCATATTACGACACCATCTACACCGAGAGGTACATGAAGACCCCGCAGGAAAACCCGGACGGGTACGCGGAGACCGAGCTCATATCGCGCGCCGGCGACATCGCGGCCGAGCCGCTCATCATCCACGGCCTGGCCGACACCAACGTCCACCTGCAGAACTCCGTGAACTTCATCGAAGCCCTGGAGCAGGCGGGCAAGCCTTTCCTCTTCCTGCCGCTGCCCAACCAGGACCACGACTACGTGGGGAATGGGATGACGACGTCCCTTGCCGCCAGCGTAGAATACTTCGCTCAGCGGCTGGGAAACCCGTGACCGGGCTCATATCAAGCCTGAATACCACCAGCCTCGACATTTACTTTGGATATTTATGGTTATCTATATACGCAAGGACGAACACGGTGCGATCCGGCAGCCCTCGTGTTGCAACCTGAGTGACGGTAACCTCGTTTCTGTCCGGCGAAAAA
Source organism: Actinomycetota bacterium (assembly GCA_016931915.1). Lineage (GTDB taxonomy): Bacteria > Actinomycetota > Geothermincolia > Geothermincolales > RBG-13-55-18 > SURF-21. The sequence goes on along the minus strand of JAFGDU010000159.1, from coordinate 1,706 downwards.
CTACAGTCCCACTGCAGATCGTTATCGAGCCTTAGCACTATAGTGAAATCCACCATGTCCACGGACAGGACTTCATATCTGACCTGTCCCAGACCGACAGGTTCAGCCTTCTCATTATCCAGACCAACCTTGCCTACATACTCCCCCGAGATGAAATATTCCAACTCTCCACCTTTTTCCTCCCAATGGCCGTACAAAGCCATGTCCGGCGTCATCGTGTACCTATATGTCTGCTGGTTGGATTCTTCATCTGCCCCGAATTCCTCCCAATTAGCCCCGACGATTATTAAAGCAACGATCAATATCGCGCCCCAGAAGACGAGCCCGGCGATGCCCAACACAAATGCTATGGTGGACAGCGTATGCCCGGAGGCGTCGTCGATCGAGTAATCATTGATCCATTTCCTGGTGGTGGAACCCATGCCTATCGCCACCGCCGAACAGATCAATGGAAGAAGAAGAAAGCCAAGCAATGCTCCCACCAGCGACAGCACGAACGAGATTATCGCCCTGTTGTGGATGCTCTCGCTTCTGATGTGTTTTAAGGGGTGTTCTACCGGAAGATCGGTAAGCTCTCTCAACCTCGGGACATATGGAACGGATACGCTGCCGCACACCGGACAGAAGTACTCCCCACCAATTATGGGATTGCCGCAATTACTGCAGTAAATAGTCTCGTCTTCCACGTTTCACCACCAGGTCAGGGTTAATCTCGCTGTCCTTGCTGATCGTCTTCAAGAATGCCCCAATCCGATTTCTCCGTTCAAAGGCTTTCTTCAGCACATCCAAGTCAATATTCTCATATTTCGGCAGGAATCAAAAGAACAGAACACCGCCGAGTCGGTCAAAGTTCCGGCCGGGTGGAAAGCAGACCGATTCTTTGATAGAATTCGTTTCACCTGCACATAAGGGCACAACATGGGGGTTTTTACTGGATACAACTTTGGGGGGTATTGAAATGGCATTACGAAGACTTCTATCGTTTCTGTTAACTCTCGTATGTGTGTCGGTCATTCTGCTTGTCTGTATCAATCTATCCGGATGTATAGGCCTGGTCTATTACGATCCCACCCAGACCTGTGACGGCTATACCCTTATGTGTAAAGATACCACAGCGCATCTGCTGGATATGAACGGCATTATCATAAAGAGTTGGAATATCAACTGCTATCCGGCAAAGATGTTCCCCGATGGTTCGATCATGGGACAGAGCGGATTCGGTGAAGCGCGCCTGGAGCTATCCCAGATAGTCCAGTACAGCTGGGATGGAGAGCTCGAATGGAAGTTCACCGACTGGGAGGTAATAGACGGCGTATCGACGGCCAGGGTCCATCACGACTTCCAGAGGGACGGCAATCCCGTCGGCTACTACGCGCCAGGCCTGCCGCCTCAATCCGACAGCAATGTCCTCGTGCTGGCAAAAGACGACGTCCTGGACCCGGAGATAAGTAAAAACCTCCTTATGGACGACGTTATCTACGAGGTGGACTGGGAAACCCAGGAAAGCGCCCTTCTGTGGCAGGCTTCCGACCACTTCGGCGAGCTCGGCTTCGACGAACAGGCCAAACAGCTCATCTATAGCTCGGGCGGTGATTACCTGCACATCAACAGCGTATCCCGGGTCGGCCCCAATAAGTGGTACGATCCCGATACCGGTGAAGGGGATGTGCGCTTTCACCCCGACAACCTGATCATGGATTCCAGGC
>JAFGDU010000158.1 GCA_016931915.1 Actinomycetota bacterium | reverse complement strand
GTGAATGGTGGTCATATAGCCGGACTCCACGCCGAACTCGTCCATGAGTACCTTGACCACGGGAGCCAGGCAGTTGGTGGTACAGGAGGCGTTGCTGATGATGTTGTGTTTACCGGCATCGTACTGGTCGTCGTTCACCCCCATGACGATGGTGATGTCCGGATCGGTCGCGGGGGCCGTGATCACAACCTTGGAGGCCCCCGCATCCAGGTGCTTGGCGGCGCCGTCGCGGGCCGTGAAAACGCCCGTGGCCTCGATTACCACCTGTACGCCCAGGTCCTTCCAGGGCAGCTGCGCCGGGTCCTTCTCCGAGAGGACTCTTATATCCTTACCGTCCACGCTCAACGCATCGCCCTTATTCTCCACCGTCCCGCCGTATGGTCCGAATGTGGTGTCGTACTTGAAGAGATGCGCAAGCGTCGCGGTATCGGTCAGGTCGTTTATGGCGACGACGTCCACGCCCTTTGGCAGGGCCGCACGCAGAAAGAGACGGCCTATCCTGCCGAAACCGTTTATCCCTACTCTTACCGCCATTTGCAGTACCTCCTTCGGATCTACGCCTTTATCCAGCTTGTAGATGGTCTCCTCTACTCCACATGACATTATAAGCAAAAACGGTACGTGGTAAACATCGCAGTCAACTGCGTAAGGTTCGATCCGCGATCGGCCCCGGGCTCATATCAGATGCCGGCAGCTATGCGCCTCAAACGCAATATTCGGTGATAGACGGCCGATTTGCTCAACATGGGCTGGAGATGTTCGCCCAGCTCCGCGAGGCTGGCCTCGGGATATCTCATGCGGGCTTCTGCCACCACGCGCAGGGATGGGGGCAGGCTTCCCAGGCCCAGGCTCTCGTCGATAACCCTGATATCCTGCAGCTGGTCCTGGGCCGCGTTTACAATTCGCTCCAGGTTAGCCGTTTCGCTGTTGACGCGCCTGTTTACTCTCTCTCTGAGTTCGCGCACCACAGCATCGCTCTGAAGGCGCAGTACGGCATTGTGTGCGCCGAGCAAGGCCAGGAAATCTACCTGTTCGCCACGGCCTTTGCTGTAGACGGAGTAGAGCCTCTTTTTCCTGGTGGTGTTCATGCTGATGTCGTACCTGGCCGCAAGCGTCCGCAGTCCTTCGGCCATCTCGTCGTGCTGAACGTTGATCTCCAGGTGGGCGGGCTGGTCGGGGCGGCTGATATACCCGCCACCCAGAAAAGCCCCCCTGAGATACGCAATGCCGCAACAGTGGCGCCGGGTTATCCTGGCGGGAACCCCAAGCATCGGCCTCAGGGAGTCATCCAGCAAGCCCAACTCGTTCAATATCTGGGTCGATTTCTCGCTGTCATCGAGATAAAGGCAGTAACAGTTATGTCCGCGCAGTCTTGGCGCCTTCTCGACACGCAGTTCGGGGGAGGCGGAAAAGAGCTCCTTGAGGTAGGCGAACATCTTGCGGGCAACGGCTGCATTTTCGCTCTCGGTATGCAGACCCAGGCGGTTGGCCCCCTTGAGGTGAAGGGCGCCCTCCAGATGAAAGAGCGCTGATAGCTCCGCCTGGCGGCAACAGCGCCGTGAGGGCTGCATGCGGGCCAGCTCGTCCTTTACCTCCGTGGTAAAAGCCATCTCTCACCTGCGGCGAATATCCCGGTGGCGCACGTTGACAAGCCAATCGGCGGCCTGCAGCCTTGCTGCAAGCTCGTCTACCATGACCACGGAACGATGACGACCTCCGGTACATCCCATGGCCAGGGTTATATAACGTCTCCCTTCCCGGAAGAACTTGTTTCTCACAAAATCAACCATGGATTCAATGCGGTCTAGAAATTCCTGGCTTTCCTCCTGGCCGAGTACGTATTCACGTACGCCGGTGTCTGTTCCATCGCGGTCGCGCAGTTCGTCGACCCAGAAGGGGTTGGGGAGGAAGCGCAGGTCGAAGACCATGTCCGCGTCCAGGGGGAGGCCGTACTTATAACCGAAGGATACCAGGCTGATCTCCAGGAGCACGGAAGCGCCGCCCGAGCGGTACTGGTTCATGAGCTGTTCGCGTAACTGATGCACGTTTATCCCGGAGGTATCGATAACGATGTTCGCTCTGCCCCGCAAAGCCTGCAGCAGGTCACGCTCCTTCGAGATACTCTCCGTGATACCCCCCGGAGACTGGATGGGGTGGGAGCGCCTGGTCTCCTTGAAACGCTTGATGAGGGTTTCGTCGTTCGCCTCGAGGAACACTATGCCGTAAGGAATTTCTCCGCGGTCCAGTTCCGCCAGGGATTCGTTGAGATCCTCGAAGAACTCGCCCCCACGCACGTCTATCCCGACCGCGAGATGCTCGATATTGGCGTCGCTCTGGGAGCCGAGCTCCACCATCTTGAGCAGCAGCGAGGGCGGAAGGTTGTCCACGCAGAAATAACCGAGGTCCTCCATGCTCTTTATGGCGACGGACTTTCCGGCTCCAGAGAGACCGGTGATGATGGTTATCTCCAGCTTCCTGCACCTCCGGCAACGCTATCTACCAGGTTTATTATAACCCAAATCAATCGTATCGAGTCCAAGATCGAAACTCGCCAAGCTTGTTTGAATCCGTATCGTGACGTGTCATCATATTCGCCATATTGGCTTCAAGCAGAAGGCGGCTGGGGGTGTACGTGCAACACGCTTCGCTCGGGAAGCCTCCTGCAAGCCGCTCAGACGTTGTAGAATAATGCCGTTAGGAGATGCGAGAATAGCCGATCGATTCCCTTATGTGGGTCTGGAGATATACGATCTGGAGCGGGGAGCCGTGCTCGCATGGACATCGAGAGCCTGAAGCAGAGATTTCCCGAAAAGTTTCTGCCGCAAGAGAAGATATTCGATCGTATCAAAAAGGGCGGCCGCCTCTTTGTGGGGACTGGTTGCGGTGAACCCCAACATCTGGTTGCCGCCCTCGTGGACTTCGTAGAGTCTCATCCCATGAGCGTAATAGAAGCAGAGGTGCTACATGTATGGACACTTGGTGTCGCACCTTACACCGACTCCAAGTTCAAGAAGAACTTCCGATACAATACGTTCTTCATCGGGGACAGCGCAAGGGATGCCATAAACACCGGTGCCGCTGATTATACGCCCATGTTCCTTTCACAGGTGCCCGACCTCTTCGCCAGGGGATTGATCCCCGTCGACGTCGCTCTCATACAGACATCGCTGCCGGATGATGAAGGCAGGCTGAGCCTGGGAATAAGCGTGGATATAACCAAGGCGGCTTCCGATAATGCCTCCATGGTGATCTGTCAGGCGAACTCGTACATGCCCTATGTGCGAGGAGATACGCTGATAGACATAGAAAGCGTGGATTTCGTGGTCTCTTACGACGAACCGCTTCTCGAATACCGGACCGCGGTAGCCGACGAACTGGTACAGAACATCGGCAACCACGTCGCACGCATAATAAAAGACGGCGACACGATACAAGTCGGTTACGGCAGCATACCGAACGCGATACTGGCGAACCTGGAGGGGAAGAAGCACATAGGGATACATACGGAGTTGTTGAGCGATGGCATCGTGGACCTCATGAAGAAGGGGGTCGTCGACAACAGCAGGAAGTCCATAGACCGGGGCAAGACGGTTGCCACCTTCTGTATGGGCAAGAGAAGCACATACCAGTATATCCATGACAATCCGGCAATCGAATTCAGGCCGATCGACTACACTAACGATCCGCTGGTCATTGCCAGGAACGATAATATGACCGCCATAAACAGTGCCCTCGCTATAGACCTTACAGGCCAGGCGACTGCTGAATCCATCGGGAGCATGTTCTACAGCGGTATCGGCGGCCAGGCGGACTTCATGCGAGGTGCCGTGCTCGCCCGGCAGGGCAAGACCATACTCGCCATGGAGTCGACTGCAAACGAGGGCAAGAACTCCAGGATAGTCCCATATCTTCACCAGGGATCGAAGGTGACCCTGACCTCCGGCGATATCCACTACGTGGTCACCGAATACGGCATCGCCTACCTGCATGGCAAGAACGTCAGGGAAAGGGCTATGGAGCTGATATCCATCGCTCACCCCGATTTCAGGCCCTGGCTAATCGAGGAGGCAAAGAAACACCGGCTTATCTACGCGGACCAGCTTTTCGTTGCCGGCAAAGAAGGCGAGTATCCCAGTGATCTGGAAAGATACCGCACTACCGAGGATGGCATGGAGATCCTGCTTCGGCCCGTCAAGATAAGCGACGAGCCGCTGTTGAAGGATTTCTTCTACGCTCTTTCCGACGAGAGCAATTACCGCAGGTTTTTCACCATGCGTCAGTACATGCCGCACGAAGTCCTGCAGAAATTCGTAGCCATCGACTATACGAAGCAGATGGTCATTCTCGCGGTCGTGCGGGAAGACGAAAGGGAACAAGTCGTGGGCGTGGGGCAGTACGCTGTTCTCGGAGAAACCCATACGGCGGAAGTTGCCGTTGCGGTACGGGACGAGTACCAGCAGAAAGGCGTGGGGACGGAGCTTCTTGCATATCTTGCCCTGATTGCGAAGAGGGAGGGGCTGCACGGTTTTTCCGCGGATTACTTCGCTCACAACGAGCCGATCAACCATCTGGTCGCCAAATCGGGGTTGAAACTCAGCAAGCAGATAAGTTCAGGGGTGTGCCATGTCGAGATACCGTTCTAGGTCAGAACTAGAAGCCGAAAATACCGCTGGACCATAGCGTATCGGTCCGGTCAGCTTTTTACACACCAGCCTTTGGCTTCCCGCAGTACGCAGAGAACGCACCCCCCGTTCATTTGCCTCACCGGGTTTCCGGATCCCCGCCTTCAAAATCGAGGAGCCAAGACTTTATTCCCTCGGCGCCCCCGTAGCCGCCGATCGATCCGTCTCCCCTGATGACGCGGTGGCACGGGATGATGATGGGAAACGGGTTGTTGTGCATCACGTTGCCCACGGCGCGCGCGGCGCGGGGATAACCGGCGAGTTCGGCGATCTCCCCATAAGACCGCACCTCACCACGTGGTATGCGCGCAACCTCCTTGAGCACAGCCGATTCGAAAGGGGTGGTTGAAATGCTCGCGATGAGTGCTTCAGCGTAGCGGCTCGATACCTCCCTGCCCTTGAAATATCCCTCCAGGGCATCGCGAAGCTCCCTTATAGCCTCCGTAGGCGGCGATGCCGGGGCCTTTATCGAGTTGTCGCCGTCGGGCAATGTGACGAAGACAGGGCGGCCTGCGTGAAGGTGAATGCGCATATCACCAAGGGGGGTCTCGACCTTGTAGTATTCAGGCTCTCCCATGCTTCGTCCTCCCTTCTGCCGCGGACGTTCGGGCGTAAGAGCACCTCGCATGATCCCCGACGTATGCCTGCGGATCCATGACCTTGCATCGCCACGATTGTACCGAAAGATCTGGCATCCATCCCCCCGTATCTCTTCCACTTTGCCCCGGGTAAGGTGTCGGATTCCAGGAGACCGTTACAATCTCGGAAAACATCGTAGGCCTGAGTATAGCAGTAGACGCAGACATGCTCCCCTGCAAGGTTCAGCACGGTGCCTCAGCGGAGCGCCGAGAAGTCCGGGTGCGAACATCACTACCTGCCATGTCCGCGCGGATATCCGTCGCGATCCACATCCCCGCAGCCGCTCTTGAGACGCGATTCTTACTCGTCGTGGCTCTCCCCGTCCATGCCATGAAACCTGCGGTAGACGTTGCGCGCCGTACGGCGGTCGAGAAACCCCAGCGCCTCCAGCTCCTCCAGGGGCGCTTCAGCAAGGCGGGATATGCTCCCGTAATGGCCCAGCAGCGACTTCTTGCGCTTGGGGCCGACCCCGGGAATGTCGTCCAGCGCAGAACGTCGCGTGCGCAGCGACCTCTGCTGGCGATGGTAATCAAGGGCATAGCGGTGGGCTTCGTCCCTGATGCGCTGCAGCAGGTGCAGGGCCTCGGAATCGCGGGGCAGCGACACGGTTCCTTTTGCGCCGGGGAGGTATACTTCCTCCATACGTTTGGCCAGCGCGGCCACATCGATGTCCCAGAAGTCCCGCCGTTGCAGCGCCTTGAGTGCTGCAGCCAGCTGTGCCTGTCCTCCGTCGATGAGAATGAGGTCCGGTTTCTTGTGGAAGGAGTCCAGCCTGGCCCCCTTTACGCCGCCCGTTTCCTCGTTCGCCCTCGAAGCCGTGCGTGTGAGCTTTTCCAGGCGCCGCTCGAGCACCTCCTCCATCATCGCCGCATCGTTCTGTCCCTGCACTCCCCGGATGCGAAAACGGCGGTAATCCTTCCTGGCCGGGACTCCCGCCTCGTAGACGACCATGGAACCGACCGCGTCTTCGGATCCAAGGTTCGATATATCGTAGCATTCTATACGGTAAGGAAGATTCTTCAGCCCCAGGGCTTCGTAAACGCCGTTTGTGGCGCGTGATATCCATCCGAGATCGCTTGCCTGCTTGGCCAGATGCACTTCGAGGGAGAGGCGCGCGTTCTCGCCGACCTTCCCCACCAGGCTGCGCTTTTTACCTCTCTGAGGCACGATCACCCTGACCTTTCTACCGGCCTTAGCGCGCAGCAAGTGCTCCAGCAGATCCCTTTCGTCGTCACCCGGGTCATGAGATAGGATGACCTCGCGTGGAAAGTAAGTCGCCTGGGAGTAGAACTGGGGAAGGAAAGCGGCCATCACCTCCTCGTTGCTGCGGCCTTGCGGAAGAGTGGTAAAGAGATCCTGCTTGCCAAGTATCTTGCCTCCGCGGATGTAGAACACCGTTACGCACGCATCCAGGTCACCTGCGTACACCGCGAAGACGTCCTGGTCCCCTTCCTTTATCGTATGGGCCTGCTGGCGCTCGAGCAGCCGTCCCAGGGCGATGATACGGTCACGCGTCCGGGCTGCAAGCTCGTATTCCTGGCGCCCCGCCTCCCCGCGCATGCGCTGTTCCAACTCCGCCAGGATAACATCGTGCCTCCCCTCCATGAACTCCCGCACTCCGGCGATGATGTCGGCGTATTCCTCGGGGGAGACCGCCCCTATGCAAGGCCCGGAACAGATCTTGATGTGATAATCAAGGCACGGCGATCCGGTGCTCTTGCCGGGCTCACGGCCGCGGCAGGCGCGAAAGGGAAATACCTTGCGCAGGGTATCTATGGTCTCCCTCACCGCACCTGCATGTGCGAATGGCCCGTAGTAGACGACGCCCTTGCGGCGTTTACCACGGGCGAACATGACCCTGGGATAGGTATCCTCCGTGCATATCACCATGTAGGGATAGCTCTTGTCGTCGCGGAACTCGATGTTGTAATCGGGGTGGTGGCGCTTGATCAGGTTTGCCTCGAGAATGAGCGCCTCCACCTCACCGGAGGTAACGATGAAATCCACTTCGGCGATGCGTTCGCGCAACTGGGCCAGGCGTGGATTTTCAGCCTCTCGCCCGCTGAAATATGATCCCACCCGCTTGCGCAGGGATGCCGCCTTCCCGACGTAGATGATGTCCCCGTTTGCGTCTTGAAAGATGTAGACTCCGGGGCTGTCGGGGAGTGCCGCGGCTTTGATGCTCTTTTTAACCAAGACAGTCACCTCGATGCCGCCGCGCCCTTCCTTGTTTTCAAAATGGGTCGCAGGTATGCGCCGGTGTAGGAGGTGGGCGAAGAGGCGATCTCCTCGGGGGTCCCCGTGGAGATAACATATCCTCCCTCCCCTCCCCCCTCCGGACCCAGGTCGATTACGTGGTCGGCGCATTTGATAACGTCCAGGTTGTGCTCGATGATGAGCACGGTGTTGCCGGCGCTAACCAGGCCCTGCAACATGTTCAGGAGCTTGTCGATATCGTCGAAGTGCAGGCCAGTGGTGGGCTCGTCCAGCAGGTAAAGGGTCTTGCCGGTAGCCCTCTTGTTGAGTTCCGACGACAGCTTGACCCTCTGTGCCTCCCCGCCGGACAGGGTGGGAGCGGGCTGCCCGAGTTTTATATAACCCAGGCCGACATCGTGGAGGGTCTGCAGTTTTCTGCGTATGGGCGGTATGGAGGAAAAGAAATCCAGCGCCTCCTCCACGGACATGTCCAGTATCTCGCTGATGTTGCGGCCTTTGTAGGTTATCTCGAGGGTCTCGTTGTTGTATCGCTTTCCCTTGCACACCTCGCAGGGGATGTATACGTCGGGCAGGAAATGCATCTCTATTTTGATGGTGCCGTCGCCGCGGCACGCCTCGCACCTGCCTCCCCTGACGTTGAAACTGAAGCGGCCGGGCTTGTATCCGCGTACGCGGGACTCTACCGTGTCCGCGAAAAGCGAGCGTATCTTGTCGAAAACCCCCGTGTATGTGACGGGATTGGATCGCGGCGTGCGGCCGATGGGGCTCTGGTCGATATTGATGACCTTGTCTATGTATTCCAGGCCTTCGATGGCGTCATGCTTTCCAGGAGGCAACTTGGAGTGATAGAGGCGGCGCGCAAGCCCGCGGTAGAGCACATCGTGTACCAGGGTGCTCTTGCCCGAGCCCGAGACCCCGGTGACACATACCAGCAGCCCCAGGGGTATTCCCACGTCGATATCCTTCAGGTTATGCTCTCTCGCCCCCCGCACGTAGAGCGTGCGCCCCTCCGGGACCCTTCTCTCCGCAGGTACGGCAATCGTCTTTGCGCCGCGCAGGTATGCGGCCGTAATGGACTTGCGCCGTTTGAGCAGGCCGTCAAGGGGTCCGCTGTAGACGATCTCGCCACCGTGTTCGCCTGCCCCGGGACCGATATCCACAATCCAGTCGGCGGCGCGTATGGTGGACTCGTCGTGTTCCACCACGATAAGGGAGTTCCCCAGGTCTCGCAGTTCCTCCAGGGTGGATATCAGGCGCCGGTTGTCGCGCTGGTGCAGGCCGATGGACGGCTCGTCGAGTATGTAAAGCACGCCCACGAGTCCCGACCCTATCTGGGTGGCAAGGCGTATGCGTTGTGCCTCGCCTCCAGCCAGGGTTGCCGCCGCGCGGTCCAGGGAGAGGTAATCGAGCCCTACGTCCACCAGGAAACCGATGCGTGAGGCCAGTTCCTTGAGTAGGCGGCGTGATATGGATTCCTCAACCGGCGCAAGGGAGAGGCCCTCCAGCCATGCCCGGCACTCCCGGATGGAGAGCGTGGATAGCTGGTGGATGTTGAGGCCCGCTATGGTCACGGCCAGGCTGGAGGGCTTGAGGCGTGCCCCGCCACAGGCGGGGCAGGGACGCACGCTCATGTACTGGGATATCCTCGAGCGTGCATAATCCGAGTCGGTCTCCTCGTAACGCCTTTCCAGCCAATTGACGATGCCCTCGAAATGCGTGAAGTAAGAACGTGCCATGCCGCGCCGGTTGCGGTAGTGCACGTAGACCTTCTCATCTCCTGTGCCGTAGAGGATCTTATCCTTTATCTCCTGCGGCAGATCCTCGAAGGGAGTCTCCATGCTGAACTCGTATTTTTCCGCCAGCGCCTCCAGCAGGCGGTAAGAGAAGGACGACGACCCGGGCCAGGGCACCACCGCGCCCCCCTCGAGGCTCATCCTCGTGTCCGGGACCACCAGTTCCGGGTCGATCACCTGCAGGAAGCCCAGGCCGCTGCATTCAGGGCACGCCCCGTATGGGCTGTTGAATGAGAACATGCGCGGCTCCAGCTCGGGCAGGGAGATATCGCACTCCGGGCACGAGAAATGCTCGCTGAAGTAACGATCTCCGTCATCCTCAACCGTCACTATCACCATCCCCTCACCCAGTTCCAGCGCAGTTTCGAGGGAATCGGCCAACCTGCGCTGCACCCCTTCCTTGAGGACCAGGCGGTCCACAACAACCTCGATGTCGTGGCGGCGGTAGCGCTCGAGGCTGATATCCTCCTCCAGCTCGCACAGTTCACCATCCACTCGCGCCCGCGAGTAACCCTTCCTCCTCACCTCCGAGAGCAGTCGAGAATACTCGCCTTTGCGCCCGCGCACTATGGGAGCGAGGATGGAGAGGCGCGTGCCTCCACCGAGGCTACCGACTTTTTCGATGATCTGCTGCGAGGTCTGGCGCTCGATGGGTTTACCGCAAGCCGGACAGTGCGCCTTTCCTATGCGGGCGTAGAGAAGTCTCAGATAATCGTGTATCTCGGTAATGGTACCCACTGTGGAGCGGGGATTGCGGGTAGCGCTTTTCTGGTCGATGGAGATCGCGGGCGAGAGCCCGTCGATATGGTCTACATCGGGTTTATCCATCTGGCCTAGGAACTGGCGGGCATAGGCCGACAGCGACTCAACATATCTCCTCTGACCCTCCGCGTAGATGGTATCGAAGGCAAGGGAGGACTTACCGCTCCCGGACAAACCGGTCATAACGATGAGCCGGTTGCGGGGAATGCGGAGCTTCACGTTCTTCAGATTGTGCTCGCGCGCACCGCTGACTTTTATCCAGTCCATATCCTTCTGTCCTGCAGGGCGGTTTATTCTGCCACCCATGTACGCCTACATCGCCGCCGCGATGAGGATCTCGTTCTCTCTATCCCGCCGGCCACGGCGAGAAACACTTAGACCTCAGCGGCCTTCCTGCGCCACCAGCCGTCGCAACCTCTTTTTCAAGTCCGCAACCTCATCGCGCAGGCGGGCTGCGTACTCGAAACGCATGTCGTCGGAGGCCAGACGCATCTCGTCCTCGAGACCCAGGATGAGTTGTTCGATCTCCTGCGCGGGCATCTCCTCCCGCTCGCGGCGCTTCACCTTGTAAGGCGCCGTTTCGTCCGGGAGCAGCACCATATCCATTATATCGCTCACCCGTTTGCGCACCGTTTGAGGATTGATGTGGTTGCGACGGTTGTGATCGATCTGCAGAGAGCGCCGACGTTCCGTCTCGTCCATAGCCTTCTGCATGGAGTCTGTAACCTGGGTGGCGTACATGATCACCTGCCCGTTTACGTTGCGTGAAGCCCTTCCGATGGTCTGGATCAGAGAACGCTCGTTGCGCAGGAACCCCTCCTTGTCCGCATCCAGGATGGCCACCAGGGATACCTCGGGAAGATCCAGGCCCTCGCGCAGGAGATTGATGCCCACCAGCACATCGAACTCGCCCAGGCGCAGATCGCGTATGATCTCCACCCGGTCGAGGGTATCGATCTCCGAGTGGAGATAACGAACGCGCAGGCCCATCTCCAGGAGATAATCGGTGAGGTTTTCGGCCATACGTTTGGTCAGCGTGGTGACGAGCGTCCTCTCGTTGTGTTCCGCCCGGCGCCGTATCTCTCCCATCAGGTCGTCGATCTGCCCTTCCGCAGGCCTTATCACCAGTTCGGGGTCTACCAGGCCGGTGGGACGGATTATCTGCTCTACGACCTGGGTGGATAACCCGAGCTCCCAGGAACCCGGGGTGGCGCTGACGCAGACCATCCGGCCGGACCTGGACAGGAACTCCTCGAACTTCAAGGGGCGGTTGTCCAGTGCGGAGGGCAGGCGAAAACCGTATTCGACCAGCGTGCGCTTGCGCGACATGTCACCCTCGTACATCGCGTTCAGCTGGGGTATGGTGATATGCGATTCGTCGATGAACACTATGTAGTCCCGGGGGAAGAAATCGAGCAGGGTGTGGGGTGGTTCTCCCGGCTCCCTCCCATCGAGGTGTCGGGAGTAGTTCTCGATGCCCGAGCAGTACCCCATCTCCTCCAGCATCTCCAGGTCGTAGGTAGTGCGTTGCAGTAGTCTCTGCGCTTCCAGCAGTTTCCCCTGCCCCTCCAGCTCCGACAGTCTCTGCGAGAGTTCGCAACGTATTGAATCCAGGGCACTTTCCATCTTTTCGGAGCTGGTGAGGTAATGGGTTGCAGGATACACGGCCACGTGCTCCTCTCGCGACGCGATTTCGCCGCTAAGAGGGTCTATCACGCTGATGCGGTCGAGTTCGTCGCCGAAGAACTCGGCCCGTATCACCTTCTCCTCGTAGCTGGGATATATCTCCAGGGTGTCGCCCTTCAAGCGGAAGTGGCCCCTGGCGATATCGTATTGGTTGCGTTCGTATTGCATATCGACCAGCCGTGCGAGGACATCTCGCAGGTTGTATTCCTTCCCGCGCTGCAGAAGCAGAACGTGGCGCAGGTATTCCTCGGGGCTGCCCAACCCATAGATGCAGGAGACGGAGGCCACTATGATCGCGTCGGAGCGCGAAAGCAGGGCGGAAGTGGCACGATGGCGCAGGCGGTCGATATCATCGTTGATCGAGGTGTCCTTCTCGATATAGATGTCGCTGCGCGGCACGTAGGCTTCAGGCTGGTAGTAATCGTAATAGCTGACGAAATACTCGACCGCGTTCTCCGGAAAGAGCTCGCGGAACTCGTTGCACAGCTGGGCCGCCAGGGTCTTATTGGGGGCGATGACAAGCGACGGCCTGCGTATGCTGTTGATCACATGGGCCATGGTGAACGTCTTTCCCGAACCCGTGACCCCGAGCAGGGTCTGGTAGCTGTCGCCCCGCATCAAGCCCTCCACGAGGCCCGCTATGGCGGCGGGTTGGTCGCCTCGCGGGGAAAGCTCGGTACTTATACGGAAATCACCCATTCCCGTCTCACCTCAGTGCAGGAGTCCCGGCAGCTCCCGCAGGTCCTGTACCCGTTCTCCCTCGAAATCGGGAAACCTTCCCCAACGATCCAGGAGTACGGCACGCATGCCGGCATCCCTGGCGCCGTCGTAATCAGAGATGGGCGAGTCTCCCACGTGCAGGGAGCGGCCGGGGTCCGCACCGCTGCGCTCCAGCGCGAGCTCGTATATACGAGGGTGAGGCTTTTCGTATTCCTCTCTGCCGGATATAACCAGCACCTCGAGGAATTCCATCAACCCGAGGTCCTCCAGGAGGTCCTCAAGCCAGGTCTCGAAATTTGATATCAACCCCATGCGCAGGCCGCGTCTGCGGAATTCCTCCATGGTCTCCCTGACATCGTGATATTCGCCATAGTTGGAGGGATCGGAAAAGGTCTGATAGAGAGCCTCCGGGAGTAATCCGTCTTCGTGGGCATATCCCAGCTCCCTTACCAGGCTGCCGTAGAAATCAAGCCAGAAGCGGCGTGATTTCGAGGCCTCGTTCGAAAATGTATAACCGTAGCGTTGACGGTCCTCCACCCCCGCCATGAGCTTACGTGTGGTCGTACGCAGGTGGTCGAGATCGGCCTCCAGGCCGTTTTCGGCGCATACGGACAGGAAGAGCTCCGGGAATGACGGCAGGGGATGAATGAGCGTTTCACCCGCATCGAAGAATACGAACTCCGTTCTTTCCTCGCCCATGATGGTTGTTCAACCTTCCTGGTCTCGGTATTATTAAGTCAATAAAGGGCCCTCTTGAGCCCTGTAATCATAATAGCATGCGCATGCACGAGGAGGTTGAGAAAGATCGCTCTGAACAACTGCCGCAAGTTACGGGAGTGCCCCGCCAGCCAGTACCTATCCTGCGAGGCCTACAAGCGCGGTCTGGAATGCTGGCAGATAGATCAGCCGAGATGTGCCCTTGAACTGCGTTTCTGCCTGCAATACGGGTGTCCGGTTTACGACCGCTACAGTCATGAGATCGAGGAAGCACTGCGGGTTAAGGCCCTCGAGCGTAGATAATCGGGCCGATCAAGTATCAGCGTCCCCGGCGGGCTAAGGCGCCTATGGTTTCCCAGGCCTTGTCGACCTCTTGTTGGAGATCCGCTATGTTCCCCTCGTTATGGATCACGAGATCAGCACAGGCAAGTCTTTCCTCCCTGGGTACCTGGGCATTCATGCGCGCCCAGGCCTCCTCCTCCGTACTGCCCCGATCTGCCATAAGGCGCTCGACCTGTACCTGCGGAGAGGCATCTACGACCAGGTTGTAATCGAACATTCCACCGGCTCTGGCCTCCACCAGCAGGGGGATATCCAGGATCACTACGGCATCTCCCCCCGTCCCTGCGTCGATCTCGCGCATGGTCTCCGCCATACGTTGGAAGATACGGGGATGGGTCACTCCCTCGAGGAAGACGCGTTCTTCCGCGTCCGCGAACACGATTTCCGCCAGTTTCGCACGGTCTATCTCCCCGTCCTGATCCAGGATCTCATCGCCGAAATGCGCGACGATATCCTTCCACGCCGGCTTTTCCTTCTCCACTACTTCGCGGGCGAGCACGTCGCTGCAGATGACAAAGGCGCCCTTGCGTGCAAGCATGTTGCATACGGTACTCTTGCCGCTGGCGATACCCCCGGTCAAGGCCACTACGAACAAGCCACCACGTCCTCCTCGAGAACGATCCGATAGGTCCCGTACGGCCGGGCGCAAAGGTTGGATACGTTACCGGACATCGCAAAGGCCGCGATTAACGGGCCCTGTGGAAAAGGGGCATCCGGGATGCCCCTCGAACTGATCACGATGCTTCAGAGCGTCAGTTTTTATCCCGCTTCATGTCCCGGATGATGGACTCAAGGCTGCCCTCGGGAAGCTCCTCCTCCTCCTCGTCCTCGGCAATGGCCTCCTCCACCACTTCCTCGACCGCTTCTGCGATCTCCTCCTCTACCGCCTCGGGCACGGGAGCTCCGGTTGCCTCCTCTATCTC
>JAFGDU010000157.1 GCA_016931915.1 Actinomycetota bacterium | reverse complement strand
TCCTCCACCGCCTCCTGCATCACCTGTCCTCTCCGGAAGCCGAGGGGGTGAGGGCATGAACCGCAACGTAGCCATCGTGGGCGTGGGCATGAACAAGCACGCCTCCAAACGCTATGAGGTCAACATCCCCGAGATGGTCTACGAGGCGGTGAAGGCGGCCTTCGACGAGACCGGCCTCACCCCGCGCGACATCGACGCGGTGGTCACCGGCAACATGCCCGGTTTCGAGGGCGTGAACACCCCGGAGTTCTGGGGGGCGGGCTACTGGGGCGGCTACGGCAAGCCGGTCGTGCGTATAACCACCGGAGGGACCACGGGCTCCTCGGTGGCGCAGGGGGCCTATTACATGGTGGCGTCGGGCCTGTGCGACACCGTGCTCACCCTGGCCTTCGAGAAGCAGTCGGACGGCGACACCACCATGGGGCTCAACTCCGTGGCCCTGGGAGATTTCGCCAGCGTGGTCGCCTATGGGGCGGATATCCCCACCCTCGCCGCCTCCCTGGGGGGCGCCATCGGGCTCTTCGTCTACCAGGCCGCGGTGTACATGCAGCGCTCGGGATGCACCGTCGACCACATCGACCGTGCCGCGGCCATGCTGCGCGCCAACGCCTGCAAGAACCGCTTCGCTCACCTGCAGCAGGAAGGGGTGACCGCGGCGGACATCGCCGCCACGCGGATGATCTCCTATCCCCTGCGCTTCGGCCACACCTGTCCCGCCTCCGACGGGGCCTGCGCCATGCTCCTCACTACAGAGGATAGGGCCGCGAAGCTCACGGGCCGCCCGGCGTGGTTCAAGGGCTGCTCCTCCGCCAGCGAGGAAGCCACCGCTTTCGGGCTCTTCGGCGGCGGCTCCATCAATATCGACCCGGCGGAGCAGCGCTCGTGCAAGCTGGCGGCCGCCCGTGCCTACAGGCTGGCGGGCATCACCGACCCGGCGCGCCAGATCGACCTGGCCGAGCCCTACATCCCCTTCGCCCACCTGCTCTTCATCTACTTCGAGCGCCTGCTGCTCTGCGCCGAAGGCGAGGCGCCCCGCCTCTTCGACGAGGGGGTCATGGAGATAGAAGGCGACCTCCCCACGTGCCCCTCCGGCGCGGTGATGTCCACAAACGCCATCGGGGCCAGCGCCATGGAGCGCATCGCGGAGTGCGCCCTGCAGATCATGGGCAAGGCGGGCGAGCACCAGGTCCCCAAAGAGGTGCACAACGCCGTGGCACACGGGCTGGGGGGAGCAGCCAACCTCAACGTGGTCACCGTATTGGGCGACGAGCCTAACCGGGGGTGATGAAGATGGCGGAAAAGCAGGATAAGACCGATCACATCTCCACCAGCGGCCAGTGGCTGCTCAGCGCCTACCGCTGGAAGACCGAGCGCTTCATGGACCCTTACGTGCGGGGCTTCAAGGAGAAGAAGCTTTTGGGATTGAGGTGCCCTGGGTGCGGCACCGTCTACATGCCTCCCATGCCGCTGTGCGCGCGCTGCCACACGGCCATGCGCCTGGAGCGGGAGGAGGACTGGATCCCGGTGAGCCAGCAGGGCACGGTGATCACCTATACCGTCACCTATACCGACGTATCGCCCGGTGGCCTGCGCGAGCTCTCCCCCGAGGAGAGGAGGATATTCGCACTGGTGCAGCCGGACTCCGTGGACACCCACCTGCTCATGGAGCTGAAGGACTGCAGCGAGGAAGAGGTGCACGTGGGGATGCGCGTGCGGGCGGTGTGGGTGGACGAGCCCCAGGGCGCCCTGGCCGACCTGTCCCACTACGTACCCGTACGGTGATTGTCTTTAAAGGAGGACCGTCATGCCTTACGACTACGAACTGATCAAGGTTGAGGTGGAGGACGCCGTCGCCACCATGACCCTCGACCGTCCGCCCATGAACCCCATGAGCGTGCAGCTCTTCTGGGAGATCGGCCAGTGCGCCCGCGAGTTGTCCGCGGACGACGCGGTGCGCGCGGTGGTCATCACCGGCGGGGAGAAGGTCTTCTCCGCCGGGGCCGACATCACCGAGCTCATCCAGGCTGGCCCCATCGAGGTGATAAAGCACGTGCGCACGGTGCAGGCGCAATTCTGCGCCGTGGAGGACATACCCAAGCCGACCATCGCCGCCATCAACGGCTTCGCGGTGGGGGGAGGCTGCGAGCTCTCCATCTGCTGCGACTTCCGCTTCGCCCACGAGGGTGCCATGATCGGCCAGCCGGAGATCCTTTTGGGCGTCATCCCCGGGGCCGGGGGCTGCAACCGCCTGCCCCGCCTGGTGGGGCCGGCCTGGGCCAAGGAGATCGTCTATTCCGGCAAGATCTACACCGCCCAGCAGTGCCTGGACATGGGGTTGGTGCAGAAGGTGATCACGGGCGAGGACTCGGTGATCGCGGTGGCGCAGAAGATAGCCGGCCGCTACGCCAAGGGGCCGGCGGTGGCCCTGGCCATGGCCAAGCACGTCATCAACAAGGGCATGGAGTGCTCCCAGGAGGAGGGCCTGCTCATCGAGGCCCAGGGCATCGCGCTTTGCTTCGCCTCCGAGGACCAGAAGATAGGTATGCGCTCCTTCCTCGACGAAGGCCCCGGCAAGGCCAAATTCACCGGGAGGTGATTTGCCATGACCGATGTCTACGCCCAGAAGCCGTGGTTGAGACACTACGACGACCACGTCCCGCCCGAACTCGATTACGAAGAAAAGACCTACGCCGAGAAGTTCAGGGAGGCGGTGTAGAAACGCGCCGCGAGGACCGCCCTCATCTACATGGGCAAATGCATATCCTTCGCAGAGCTTGACCGGCTATCCAACCGGCTGGCGGCCTACTTCATAAAGCTCGGCCTCCAGCCCGATGACGTTGTGGGCCTGCACATGCCCAACATACCGGCCCACTACATAGGCATCATCGCCGCGCAGAAAGCGGGGTGCGTGACCACGGGCATCAGCCCTCTGCTCACCGCCCACGAGATGGAACACCAGCTCAACGACTCGGGCGCCAAGGTGGTGTTGACCATCGACATCCTGTTCGAAAAGATAGCCGAGGTGGCGGACAAGACGTCCTTCTCCACCGCCATAGTGTCGGGGGTCGCCGATTTCCTGCCCGGAGTGAAGCGGGTGCTGGGCAAGGCCCTGAAGAAGATCCCCACCGCCGAGGTCAAGCCTCTTCCCGGCAAAACGGTGATCCCGTTCATGGATGCGATCAAGGGGATGCCCGATGGCCCGATAGAGGTCGAGCGGGACATGGAGGATACCATCTTCATCATGTACACGGGTGGCACCACGGGGCCCTCCAAGGGCGCACAGCTCACACAGCGCAACTTCATGAGCAATGCGAAACAGACCATGGTCTGGCTGGACATGGAATCGGGAGAGCACGAAGGAGTGATGGTCTCCGCCTTCCCCCTCTTCCACCTGGCCGGCAAGGCCCTGGGAGGATTTTCCATGGCTTACGGCTACACGCAGGTCTGCGTGCCCAACCCGCGGGACATGCATTTCCTCATCGAGTGCATCAAGAAATACGAGCCCACCGCCATCGTTAACGTGCCCACCGTTTTCTTCGAGCTCATGAAGCTCCCGGAGTTCAAGACGCTCGACTTGAGCCACGTCGACTGGTGCGTGAGCGCCGCCGCCCCCTTCCCCGCGGAGGCGATACCGGAACTGGAGAGCGTCATCGGGGAGAACAAGTTCATCGAGCTGTACGGCATGACCGAGTGTTCGCCCGTCACCACCTGCAACCCGCGTTACGGGCCGAAGAAGCCGGGTTCGGTGGGCCTTCCCTATCCGGACACGGAGTTCATGCTCGAGGACCCCGAAACGGGGGAGCTGGCAGCACTGGGAGAGCCCGGCGAGATGTGCGTGCGAGGCCCGCAGGTGATGAAGGGATACTACAACAAGCCCGAGGAGACCGCCCATGCCCTGCGCGGCGGCTGGATGCATACGGGGGATATCGCACGCATGGACGAGGACGGCTACTTCTACATCGTGGACCGCCTGAAGGACATGGTCATCGTCTCCGGCTTCAAGGTGTTCACGCGGGAGCTGGACGACGAACTGATGAAGCATCCCGACGTCGAGATGGCCGCCACCATCGGCTACCCCGACCCGGAGCGGCCGGGCTCGGAGCGCGTCATGGCCGCCATAGTGCTAAAGCCTGGCGTGGAGAAGGGCGACGCGGAGAAGGAGAAGATCCTGGCCTACCTGCGCGATACCGTGGCTCCGTACAAGGTGCCCAAGGTCGTCGAGTTCTACGACGAGCTCCCCACCAGCGGGGTCGGCAAGATCCTCAAGCGCGAGCTCAAAGCTATGATGACGAAATAAGGCCGGGGCCTCAGCCTTCGATTATCTCCAGCACCCGCTTCTCGTCGGCTTCAAGCCTGCCCTGAATAAGGCCGGGGGGTCAGGCCCGGCTTTCGGCCTTAAATAAGGCCGGGGGGTCATAAGGCCGGGGGGTCAGGCCCGGCTTTCGGCCTTACAGCTATATCCCAAAGCCTGGCTCCAAAGCCCAGGCCGATTTCCGGGCCTGACCCCCCGGCCTCAGCCTTCGATTATCTCCAGCACCCGCTTCTCGTCGGCTTCAAGCCTGCCCTGTAGCCCGCTGCTCTCACGTAGGCTCTTCCTCATCCCGCCAAAGCGGTGAGAGACAGCGTTCTCCTTGATCCCTCCCAGGACCTCGGCAATATCTTTGCACGATGCCGCCGCATACTCCCTGGCCATACGCATCATGAGCCAACATGCATAGCGATACTCCTCGTCACGCCCGTAATCTCCTTGCTCCAGGCAGTTAATCCCGAGGTGCTCGCACACGGCGTGACTGATCTCATCGAGGGAGGCGATCTTCATGAGCAGCCGCTTGCCGGTTACCTCCTTCGTCCATTCCGTTATCCTGAGGCTGGTCGTGATGCGTTTTACGAATTCATCGCTGCCGAGCAGGGCCTGTGCTACGACCCTGTTCTCGGGATAATAGGACCCTCCTCCCATGGCC
Source organism: Actinomycetota bacterium (assembly GCA_016931915.1). Lineage (GTDB taxonomy): Bacteria > Actinomycetota > Geothermincolia > Geothermincolales > RBG-13-55-18 > SURF-21. The sequence goes on along the minus strand of JAFGDU010000157.1, from coordinate 2,187 downwards.
TCCTCAACGAAACGGCGATATTCCTTCCTCGCTTCTCCGAGATCCGCCCCGAAATACTCGGTCAACCAGTCCTCCTCGAGCCACCCCTTGTTGCCCCCGTTTACGCAGCCGTTATAATTCGACCACGCGTACTCCTCCGGCATCCCTGCCGTACCGGCCTTGACGGGGTTGAGATGTATGTAGCGGTTCACGATGAGGAAATATTCCTCCTCATCGATGCGAATCGCCTTGTATCTTCCGGAAAAAACATGCCCAACCCATCCGCCCCTGACGAGGTAGTTGGCGTATGAGGATCCGAGATAATGCATGAACTCGGGAAGATTCTCGGTGGAGATGCGCAGGGATAGATGGTAATGATTGTCCATCAGGCAGTACGCGAATATATGTATGCGGTATCTCTCCGCACCGGTTCGCAGAAGCTTGAGGAAATAGGCCTTCTGGCTGTCCTGTTCGAGGATGTCCTGCTTGAGGTTTCCTCGGGAGAGGACGTGATATGCCGCTCCCTCTTCCTGGATTCTTAAAGCTCTAGCCATGTTAGCTAATATATATATTATTTATAACTTTATCAAGTGGTGGCCCGTCAGGCCGAGGGGTCAGGCCCGGCTTTCGGCCTTACGAGGCTCGATGCCAATGCTCCACCACAAAAGCTCAGCTATATCCCAAGGCCCGGCTATAAAGCCCAGGCCGATTTCCGGGCCTGACCCCCCGGCTTCGGCTTTACCCTTTATGGATGAAATCGGAGGGGGAGACGATGCGGAGGCCTTTCTTCACCGCCGCGGCCCTGGCCGCGAGGAAATGGCTGTCCCCGCTCACGAAAAGATCCACTTCCGCTGCGCTGGCAGCAGCCGCTATGGGGGCATCATCCGCGCCCGTGATCTTCGCCCATGCCCTCACGGCCAAGGGGTCCGGGTCCTCGCAAACCTCCAGCGGCATGCTGAGCAGTAGGGCCTGAAGAGCCGGCAGGGCCGCGGGCAACTTCTCGGCGATGGTGCGCACCACTTCGTCCAGGACCTGGCGGGAGATGACCGGCAAGAACCCTCCCTTAACCGCTTGCTCGAGGATGGCCCCGGGCGGGCCATCGCCGGAGTAGAGCCCGGAGAAGATGACGTTGCTGTCCAGGAAGACGCGCACCTTGCCTTCAGCTTTTCCCGCCATTGCGCTCCCGCTTGATGTCGCGCCTGGTGGTACGTCCGGCCTTAAGAAGCTCCGCCTCGGTGATGCCGGACCTGGTGAAGGAGTCGCGGATCTCTCGCAGCGCGTCCATAGCCTTCGCTTTCTTGGGCCTTGCCGTGAGCACCTGTCCTTCGACGCTCAGCTCCAGCATGTCACCGGGCTCGATGCCCAGCGCCTCGCATATCTCGGCCGGCAGTGTAAGCTGTCGTTTCGGCCTCAAGGTCGCCTCTCCTTGCGGACTCCGAGCCATTTTCTTTCCTCCTACGTTAGACGTTAGATGTCTAACGTAAGATTATCATGAAGGGACCTCGGGTACAACCTGGCGCGAGCACCCGGTCCTCGTGCTTTCCTCAGCCTTGCCCTGGTCATATACTCTTATGTAAGTCTTATAAAACATATTAATGTTATAGCATGAGGGGGTGACTGGCCTAACAACGTCATCGCGATGAGGAGTCACAGGCGACGCGGCGATCTCAGCGCGCCCGGTTCTCTCCATGGATGCATGTGAGGATGATGTAACCCCTGGGCGTGATTATGTAACCCCTGGCCTTGCCCCAGGCCGAAAGCCGGGCCTGACCCCCCGGCCTGGTCCCCGACCCCCTTATCAAGGAAGCTACCTGGCATTCCGATTATCAGATATGTGTACTGTAAGGTATCTTTCGCAAAGGGCTATGTACTGGGTAAGTGAAGGAAGATGAACCGAACCGCGACTCCCATCGGTCGTTTTTCCATACCGATCATAGCGATAGTGCTATTTATGTCGTTGTTTGTCCCGTCGGATAATCCGGCAATAGCCCAGGAATACTTCGAATGGAGTATTCAGAGTCCCGGCATTGAAAGTTGTGAGCTCAAAAGCGTCTGCGCCCTCGACGAGAGCCACGTCTGGGCGGTGGGTGAATCTGGAAAGATCGGTTTTTTCGACGGCACCTCTTGGTCCGTTCAGGAGTCAGGCACTTGGGAAGACTTGCACAGCGTCTCCGCCCTCGACGAGAGCCACGTCTGGGCGGTGGGTGA
>JAFGDU010000156.1 GCA_016931915.1 Actinomycetota bacterium | reverse complement strand
GACGGACGACCCGCATTTCGAGGAGGTGGAGATCGAGGCCCTGCTCTCGCGTGCATTGAACGACCTGCCGCCGCGGCTGCGCCGCATAGCCGAGCTGCGCCTGAAGGAAGGCTGGACGCAGAAGCGTATCGCCGGCGAACTGAACATATCCCAGATGCACGTATCGCGTCTCCAGGGAGATGCCATGAAGATGCTGGGAGAACTCTGCTTCAGCGATAAAAGCGCTTCCGCCTGAAGACTCGGCATTCTGTAAACGGGCGGAACACGGTAGAAGAGCCGCCTTCTCGACCCGAAGAGGCGGCTCTTGCTCAGAACAGGGCTGTGAGAAGGTCCTGGATCATGGCGGAGACCAGAATCCCTACTTCGCATGCTCGATGACTGACCCCGACGGCATCGCTTCCGGCTGGCTATATGAGTAACGGGGCAATATAATCTATCCTACTGGGTTATAGAGTTGTTCCTGGCGATTTCCACGCCCTTTGCAGATATTGGTAGGGGAGTTGAGCGGCTTGGAGGATGAGGTACTGTCTGGCGGGCCTGCCCGAGCGGAGCGCGACCAAAAAACGAAAGGTGGCGAGGAGCGGATAACGTTACAGGGGCAGCTTAGCAAGCAGCGAAGCAGGATAGAAGACCAGAAAGATAAGCTGGCCCAGAATACCGCCGAGCTGGAAGTGCACCGCAAGGTAGAGCTCGAACTGCTCGAGATAAACGAGGAACTGCAGGAAATCCTGGATAGACTGCGCAGGAGCGAAACGCGCTACCGGGAACTTGCGGAAAGCATAACCGACCTCTTTTTCGCCTTGGACATGGACCTGCGCTACACGTACTGGAACAAGGCATCCGAGAGATTCACCGGCATACCCGCACGTGAAGCCCTGGGAAAGAGTATCCACGAGCTGTTCTTCGGAGACCCCGATGCATTGGAGCAGGCCGTAGCGGTGTACTCCGAGGTGCTCCGCAGCGGTATGGGGGATGCTTTCATCAACAGGTACGAGCGCGACGGGCAGGAGTTCTATTTCGAGGTCTGTGCCTATCCCGTCGAAGAGGGCCTCACCGTTTTCGCGAAGGACATAACGGAACGCATGCGGGTGCAGAAAGAACTGCAGGCTCGCAGTGAGGAACTGGACAGTTATGCCGGCGCGGTCTCTCACGACCTGGCGGGTTCAATGGTCGTAATCGGGGATTTCGCAAGTGCTGCTCTGCGTTACTGCGAGGCTGACGATGTAGAGAGAGCTGCTGAGTATATGCGGGAAATTGACAAGGCTGTCACGACGATCCGGGAGTACATAGAAGGCCTCATGGTATATGCACGTGCGGGCTACAGCGAAAGCGAAGGTGAGTCCGCCGCAAGCGATCTGATACTGCGCGCGGTCCTGGATGACTTGGCTAGAAGTATAGAAGACGCCGGGGCGGAGGTAAGGCTGTTGCATGGGTCCCCGGCAGTCCTGGCCAGCCCGGCCAAGCTCAGGCAGGTCTTCAGCAACCTCGTCCAGAATGCTCTTGACCATGCCCGCAGCGATGAACTGGTTGTAGAGATAGGTTCGATCCAGGTGAGCGATGAAGTCACCTTCTTCGTGCGCGATAACGGGCAGGGGATACCACCAGAGATGCACGGGTCAATATTCCTCCCCTTCAAGGGCACCCGGGATTCCGGCGGCCCGGGATGGGGCATGGGGCTGGCGATCGTAAAGCGGGCCGTCGAATCGTGGGGCGGCAGGATGTGGATTGAATCCGTGCCCGGAGAGGGCTGCTGTTTCTACTTCACCGTTCCTGCATACGCTCGATAATCTGCCTCTTCTTCCTTACGCTCCTAACCCTGGTTTTCATATGCATTAAGCCTGCCTGTACGCGGCCAGAAACCATCATGCGTGTTTCCCGCCTGAAGCGGCGGGGAATCCTCAAAGTTATATGAAGCAAAAGAGGATATGAGAAACAGAGGGCGGCAGATGAAGCACGGACGGAAAGGCAGTAGAGACGGAGAGTCAGGGACAAAGCCTGACGGAGGACCGTCCCACGAAGAGGCCGGGGAACACGAGGGCGGACCTGGAGCCGGTGGCCACGGCGATCACGGCGATCATCACGCGCACATGGTGGCAGACTTCCGCCGCCGCTTCTGGATCTGCCTGGCCTTTACGCTGCCCATCCTGGCCCTCTCTCCCATGATCCAGGATTGGCTGGGTATCGCGGAAGCCCTGGACTTCCCCGGCGAACTGTACGTGCTCCTGGGGCTCTCCACCTTTCTCTACATATACGGCGGCTGGCCCTTTCTCAAGGGCATGAAGCGGGAGTTCTTAGGCCGCGAGCCCGGCATGATGACCCTGGTGGCGGTGGCCATAAGCGTCGCCTACTTCTACAGCGCGGCTGTGGTCATCGGGCTGGAGGGCAAGGTGCTCTTCTGGGAGCTGGCGACCCTCATCGACGTCATGCTGCTGGGGCACTGGCTGGAGATGCGCTCGGTCATGGGAGCTTCCCGCGCCCTGGAAAAACTGGTCGAACTGCTCCCGAACCAGGCCCACCGCATTGGCGAGGACGGCGATATCGAGGACGTTCCCCTAGACGAACTCGAACCGGGAGACCGGTTGCTGGTGAAACCGGGAGAGAAGGTCCCCGTCGACGGGAAGGTGTCTGACGGAGAGACCAGCGTCGACCTGTCGATGCTCACGGGAGAGTCCAAGCTCGTGCCAAAGGGCCCCGGGGACGAGCTCATGGCGGGCTCGGTGAACCAGGAAGGGTCGGTGAAGATGGAGATCGAGAAGACCGGCGCCGACACCTATCTCTCCCAGGTGATCGATACCGTGAGCCGGGCGCAGGAGGCGCGTTCCCATACCCAGGACCTGGCCGACCGCGCGGCGCTGTGGCTCACCATTATCGCCATAAGCGTCGGCGCGGTGACCCTCGCTGTATGGCTGATCATCGGTTACGAATTTGATTTCAGCCTGGAGAGGTCGGTAACGGTCATGGTCATCACCTGTCCCCATGCCCTCGGCCTGGCCATCCCGCTTGTGGTGGCGGTATCCACCACGCTTTCCGCGAAGAACGGCCTTCTCGTACGTGACCGTTCGGCTTTCGAGCGCTCGCGACTGCTGCAGGCGGTCGTCTTCGACAAGACGGGCACCCTGACCGAGGGCAGTTTCGGAGTGACCGATGTCGTCTCGTTGGATGCAGAGTTGGACGAGGAGGAGGTCCTGGGTCTGGCGGCGGCGGTGGAATCGCGCTCGGAACACAGCATAGCACGGGGCATCGTGGAGGAGGCAAAGGAGCGGGATATAGAGACAGGAGACATCGAGGATTTCAAGGCCATCCCCGGCAAGGGGGCCGAGGCATCGGTCGGCGGCAGGAGAGTGGCGGTGGTGAGCCCCGGATACCTGGAGGAAAAGGGAATCGACACTGCCGGTGGGGAAGAGATCGGCGAGGTCTCCGAACAGGGCAAGACCATAGTCTACGTATTATCTGACGGCGAGCCGGTCGGAGCCGTCGCCCTTGCCGACGTGATAAGGGACGAATCCAGGGAGGCGGTCGAGAGCCTGGAGCAGGCCGGCGTGCAGTGCATGATGCTCACTGGCGATTCCCGCCAGGTGGCGGAGTGGGTCGCCGGTGAACTCGGACTGGAAGACTATTTCGCGGAAGTACTGCCCGATGACAAGTCGAACAAGATAGAGGAGCTGCAGCAGCGGGGCCTCAAGGTGGCGATGGTGGGCGACGGCGTGAACGACGCTCCGGCGCTGGTGCAGGCTGACGTGGGAATAGCCATAGGCGCCGGCACGGACGTCGCGGTGGAGGCCGCAGATATCGTCCTGGTGAGAAACGACCCGCGCGACGTGGCCGACGTGCTCGGACTGGGGCGTGCCACCTACCGCAAGATGCTGCAGAACCTGGGTTGGGCGACGGGATACAACGTCATCGCCATCCCCCTGGCGGCAGGTGTACTCTACCCGCTGGGCATATTGCTCAGCCCGGCGGTGGGGGCGGCGCTGATGTCGGTCTCCACCATCATAGTCGCCTTCAACGCCCGTTTCCTCAAGACGCCATCTTGAATTGCTGGGATCCATCGGTCTGAAGGAGTTTACCGGCGCTCTTGCAGGGGAAACAGCCATATATATGAGGAAGCGATAAGAGAGGGCAGATCGCATGATCGGCACCAGGGTGATCTTATGTCGAATGTAGCCGATTTCTTTGCCGACCGGCAGGCACTGCTGGCACTGGTGTTCGTAGCCGGCGGCTTGCTCGCCGGCCTGTTCGTGGAGATAATCGTCAGGTTCGTCCTTAAAAAGATCTGGCGCAAGCGCGGATGGACGGGTTGGATGACGGTGAAGAAGGGTCTGCGCGGCATGATCACGCTGTGGTTCGTGATCGCGGGATTGTATACGGCCATACGCATAGTGGAGATGAGCACCACCATCAGGGATATATTCGAAAAGGCCCTCCTGGTACTCATCATCTTCACTATCAGCCTGGTGATAGCCAGGATAACCGCCGGCCTCGTGGACCTCTACATAACCAGGGCGGAGGGTTCTCTGCCCTCCACCACAATAATGGGGAACGTCATAAGGATCGTGGTCATGCTCACGGGCATCCTGGTCATCCTGATGATCCTGGAGGTCCCCATCGCGCCTATACTCACCGCCCTGGGGGTAGGCGGGCTCGTGGTCGCGCTGGCTTTCCAGGACACCCTTTCGAACCTCTTTTCAGGTCTGCAGATCCTGGCCTCGAAGAAGATCAGCCCCGGAGATTTTATCGAACTCGATACGGGAGAAGAGGGGCTGGTGATGGATATCACCTGGCGTAACACCACCATGAGGACGATCCAGAACAACGTGGTCCTGATACCGAACTCCAAGATGGCCTCCGCCATAGTGACAAACTACAACACGTTGTCGCGCGAGTCGTCTATTCTCGTCGAAGTCGGGGTAAGCTATGACAGCGACCTGAAGAAGGTAGAGAAAGTCACCAAGGAGGTGGCAGGTGAGGTCCTGCATGAAGAGGAGGGAGGAGTATCCGGCTTTGAGCCCCGCCTGTATTACAGGGATTTTTCGGAATCGAGTATAGATTTCACCGTCGTCTTGAGGGTTAGGGAATACATGGATCACTTGAGCGTGACCCACGAGTTCATAAAGCGGCTGCATGAACGCTATGCGGAGGAAGGGATAAGGATACCCTTCCCCATGCGCACGGTACAGCTGGAGCCTCTCGGTGAGCGGCAATCACAACCGCAGCAATGAAAGCCTCCGGTGCCGCCGGCACATGTTTGTCAGCACAGTCTGGATAAGGGAAGCCATGGAAGAGTTCGTCGATACTTACGGCAGAAAAAGGCATATCCGCGATACCCTGATCGCCCGTTACAAGGTGCGGACGAAGAGGCGGAGGATAAGGACCCTCGACGGGATAGAGCTCGACACCCTGCGCATGGGCGAGGAACCCGAACGTGCGGTGATAATCTGTCACGGGTTCGCCGGCAACAAGAACTCGGTGAACATCGTTGCCCTGGCGGAGGACATGTCGAGGTTCTACACCGTGTATACCTTCGATTTCAGGGGCCACGGGCTCTCAGGCGGCGATTCCACGTTCTACTACCTGGAGGTGCTTGACCTGCTGGCCGTGGTCAGGAGGGCCATAGAAGACGGCAACGACAAGATCGGCGTTATCGGTTTCTCCATGGGCGGCATGGTGGCACTGCGTTATGCAGCTATCGTCGGGGGGCTCGATTCCGTCATCGCCGTCGGCGTTACGGGAGACATAAAGAAATGCCGCAAACCGGCGTCGATGTTGCTCTACCTGTTGCTCGGGAACCCGCTGGGGCGTGCGTTAGTGTCATGGATATACGACATCAAAGTAAGCAGAAAATGGAAAGAAGCCGCTCCTCCGGGTGACTTGATGGGATTGATATATCCCCAGCCCCTGACTATAATCCAGGGGAAAGACGACCGCTTTTTCTCGCTCGAGGAAGCGAAGGAACTGTACTCCAGGGCGGCTGGGAACGCGCGCTTCAAGAGCTATGCAGATTTCGGGCACGCGGACGAGGGCTATGACCACGTACTCTTCAAATATCTCAATTCAGTACTAGACGAGGACTTCGCCGGCGACGGTGAGGCAGTGAAAGGAGAGGTGATGTAAGATGGCGGAACCATACCACGAACCCCTCGATCTCATCCCCGAGGAAGCGAGGGACCATCACCGGGCGATCGTCTCCCTGATAGAGGAACTGGAGGCCGTCGACTGGTACAACCAGAGGGTCAACGCCACAAAGAACAAGGAACTCAAGGAGATCCTCGCACACAACCGCGACGAGGAAAAAGAACATGCGGCCATGCTCCTGGAGTGGCTGCGCAGAATGGACGACGAGCTCTCAAAAGAGCTCAAGGATTATCTCTTCACGGAGGGAAACCTGGTAGAGATGGAGGAGGACTGATCGCGGTCAGGCGCCCTCCAGCGCTTTTTCCACCTCACCCAGCATGGCGTCAAGTGCTTCCAACACCTCCCGCGCCTGCTCCTCCTCGATGATCAGGGGCGGGAGGATCTGACTCACTGAAGAATCGTTGTTGGCGTAGATGGTGAGGATGCCGTGGCGGAACCCTGCCAGGGTCATAAGCGGTCCGCAGAAATCGTTCGCCATCTTGAGCCCCATCATCAGGCCTCTCTGGCGCGCCTCCACCAGGACGTCGGGGTGCCTGTCCAGCAGCTCGCGGAAGCCCTCCTCGAACAGTGCGGCCATATCACGCACGTGTGCGAGGAAGCCCTCCTCCTCCAGGATGTCCAGCACCTCCATAGCCGCGTAACACCCCACCTCCGCTCCCCCGAAGGTGGAGACGTGGATGAAGGGGTTCTCTTCGAAGAAGGGGTTGAGGCGGTCGTCGTAGACGGTGGCGGTGATGGGGTAGATCCCGCCCGAGAGCCCTTTAGCGGTGACCAGGATATCGGGGACGACCCCGTAGGTGTCTATGCCCCACATCGCTCCGCACCTTCCCAAGCCCGTCTGGACCTCGTCTATGATCATCAGCGCATCGTATCGGTCGCAAAGCTCCCGCACCCCGGCGAAGTAGTCCTCGGGCGGCACCTTGATGCCCAAGGTGGCGGGGATGGTCTCGAAGAGGACCGCGGCTGTTCCATCGCCCATGGCCTCCTCCAGGGCGTCCAGGTCGCCGAAGGTCACCTGGGAAAAACCCGGCGGCAGGGGCTCGAAGGGGACGCTGTACTTGGGGTCGCCGGCGGTGAGTGCAAAACCGGTATGGCCGTGATATCCACCGATGCCGGAGATGACCCCCGGCCGCCCGGTATGCGCCCGGGCGAGCTTGATGGCGAGGTCTATGGCCTCGCCGCCGCCCACCCCGAAGACCACGCGGTTGAGGTCTCCCGGGGACATTGCAGCCAGCCTCTCCGCCAGGAGGGCGCGGTGTTCGCTCACCAGGTGGTGGTTGCCGATGTCCAGTTCCTCCAGGGCCCGCTTCAGGGCGGATACTACACGCGGGTTGCAGTGACCCAGGTTGAAGACCCCTCCGTTACAGTGGCAGTTTATAAGGCGGGTACCTTCCACGTCCCACACGTACACCCCTTCACGCCGGGCGAAGACGAAATCGATGCCCACCTGCCCGAAGAACTTCGCCTTGCCGCTGGAGACATGGCGGGTGAAACGCTCGACGATCTTGTCCTTGGGGTCCTGTCCGATCAATGACATTCCCTCAACCTCCTGTAAATAAGATTGGAAACCGGCCCCGGCTTTCGCTCGAGATCCGCGGCCCCTATCGACTCAACGAAGATTACCCCACTTAAGGATCCATCGAACCTGACTACTTCCTCTTTATATTCCCCGGCAGGATATATGGATACTCTTTGCGCATGAGGCGCGTATGCAGGAAGCGGTCCAGCTTGCGCAGGGCTAGGTAAAGCGCCCAGATGATGCGGTCCTCGCGGTAGTACGAGGCTATGTCCTTCTCGCTGATGGGCTCGATGTCCAGGTACGCGGCCTCTTGCGCGAAGAAATCGTTGGCCGTTTCCACCAGCCTGGGGATAAGCTCCGCCCTCTGTTCCTTGTAGAAGTTGGCGATGAGGTCGATGGCCACCAGGCGGAAGTCGTAGTAGCGGGTCATCACGTCCTCGAGAAAGAGGAGGCGTAACATCCATACCAGGAAGGACGGGGCGCTGCGCAGGAAGAGCTCCGGGTCCAGTTGTTCCACCCCAGCTATGCGGAAGAGAGGGGTGCTGGTGTCCATGTAAAGGAAACGGGTATCCTCGTCTACGTGTGGTGATTCCGCATCGAAATCAACGATGGACCAGTTGGATATCTGCCCGTCGATGGCCACCTCCAATCCGTCGCTCTGGCGGTTGAAATCCCACACCTTCTTCAATTCCCGCAGGATCATCGTCACCAGGACGGGAACCTCTTCATCCGGGAGGACATGGATAGCCTGGTTGCCTATGGAGGAAGCGGGAAGCTGCTTCTGGATGATGAAGAAGACGGGCCTTCCGCTGTCGGATACGAACTCCGCGTGCCCGTACGGCGGCAGGGAAATGCCCACCTCGCCCGAGAGGATGCGGTTGTACTCCTCGTAGCTGGCCAGGTAGGGCCCGATCTCATCCCGGTCCTTGAAGATGGGCAGCCGCTTGAAGGCGTACCCCTCCATCCCCTCGGCATGGATCTCGAACACCGTGCTGATCTCCCCGTAGCCCAGCACCCTGGCGGGGATGCGGCTGCGTTCGGGATACCTGGGGTCAAGGCCGCGCTCGAACTCCTCGAGCATGTGCACGTCGACCGCAAGCTCTTGCATGAGTCGGACTCACTCTCTGCCGTACGCGACTCCACCCGGGCCGGGATAAACCATCACTAGCATGATTCTACTACAGCGCGGTGAGCTTGACGCACCGAGTACGGCGTTTTTCTTATTGCGGAGAGAGATGGGTGATGATGGCCAGAACCCCGGCAAGGTGGATCTATCTTCGCTTGCAGGTGTATGCATGCAAATGAAGGAAAAATTGAGTTGAGTGATTTGTAAGGGAAGGGATGGGTGTAAGGAGGTACGGATGGATTCAAATGATATATGGTTGATTGTCTCCATCGCCATTGCCGTGGTGGTGGTGCTGTTCCTCTTCTCGATCTGGTGGAAGATCTTCAAGAAGGCGGGATACAGCGGAGCGCTGGGATTGCTGATGTTCATCCCCTTGATCAATTTCATACTCCTCCTCATCCTGGCCTTCAGCAAGTGGCCGATCCAGAGGCAATTAGAGCAGCTCCAGCAGCAGCTGGGAATACACGGAAGATAGCATACACCGTTTTTTTGGGGGGTTATGAAGAAAGAGAGGCGCCAGGCCCGCTATATTTGTAGTGAGATCTCTCGATATGACCGGTATCTGGACCTGGCGCCTGGGAATTCTCCATGCGGCGACCTCTTCAGCCACTGTGAGCTCGGTCTCGTTCAGATAAAAGATCCCCAGGAAATATTGCTTTCCATAATCCCATGATGGGGGTCGGGGCGGATTGATGTCATGAGGGTTATCAATCGCAAGCTAACTCGATATGAGATGCATCAATACTCGAGCGGCTGGGAGGCCTTGACAGCAAACTAAATGCAAAATACAGTTATATGTAGAATAACATATAGTGAGTGGAAATGGAGACTTAAGATGGCCAGGCAGGCTGCGGATAGAGAAAAAGCGGGAGGGACAAAGCCCGACATCCTCGACCACGAGAGGTTCGTGCGCGAGGGACCGCAAAAGAGGTTCATCGAGCCGCGCCTGCTCTATCTTATAGGGCAGAGCCCCAGCTACGGCTACCAGCTCATCGAGGATATCGGGAATCTTCCTTTTCCTGGACCCATACCGGATTCAGCGGCCGTCTACCGCATGCTGCGCGAGCTGGAGAAGGTTGGTCTTGTACGTTCGGAATGGGAGCATGGAGAGTCGGGGCCATCAAAGCGGGTATACTACCTCACGCCGCAGGGAGAGGCGAGGCTGGAGGTTTGGGTGGAGGCCTTCAAGGAGAGGGTAGAGATGCTCAACGCTTTCATCTCCCTGTGCGAGAAGGCGAGGTGAGGGAGATGTCCATAACAGCAATCGTCATCAATGCCTTCGTCGCGATATGTCTGACTGCATCCCTGATCAAGGACAGGGAGAAGACCAAGACCGCCCTGCTCATCGCCTGGAACGCGATGAAGAGGCTGGCACCCAGCATACTGGCGGTCATAGCCGTGATCGGCCTCATCGTGGGGTTTATCCCGCCAAGGTGGATAGCCACGAGTATCGGTAGCGAGAGCGGGGTATTGGGGCTGCTCATAGCGGCAGCATTGGGGTCGGTGCTATTCATCCCCGCCCTCATCGGTTTCCCGCTGGCTAAGTCCCTGCTTGACATGGGCGCGGGAGTGATGGCCATGGCTGCCTTCATCACTACCTTGACCATGATCGGGTTCGTCTTCCTGCCCATAGAGATAAAGGAACTGGGTAAACGCTTCGCCTTTCTTCGTAATGGCCTCAGCCTTGGCGCGGCAATGATCATCGCGGTCGTCATGGGCCTGATACTGGGCTGATGGGTCAGGGAGGTGTCGGATATGAGTGAACACAAAGGAGCGAAAGAGGTGTCTGCACCCACGCTGCCCCTGCGCAAGAGGATAAAGTGGGACGTGGTCGCCCTCGCTGTCTCAGCGGTCGCCCTTTACGGCCTCTCCCTCATCTTCCAGGATAAGGGAGAGAGGGCGCTCGAGGCTTCCTGGGCGTTCTTCAAGGAGATGGCCTTCGTCCTCCCCGCTCTGATGATCCTCATGGGCCTCTTCGCCGTGTGGGTCGACCGCCGGATCGTGGTGAGATTCCTGGGCAAGGGCTCTGGCACCGGCGGGCTGTTCCTGGCCATCATCCTGGGGGCGCTTCCCACTGGCCCCCTGTATATCGCCTTTCCACTCGCCGCTATACTGCTCAAGAAGGGAGCCAGGGTGGCGAACGTCATCCTTTTTCTCTCAGCCTGGGCCTGTATAAAACTTCCCCAGGAACTCATGGAACTGCAGTTCCTGGGCTGGGAGTTCATGTTGTTGAGGCTGGGGCTGACGGTGGCCGTCCTTATCCCCATGGCCCTGCTGGCCGAGTTCCTCTACCATCGCGGGGAAGGGGAAGGCGTCGAGCCGTTCGAATGGGACGAGGTCGAGGGGGCGGGGAGCGACTTGGAGTTGCAGACCGCCGGCCCGGCTGCGAGCGATAAGGGGGACCGGTGACCATGAAAGCCCTGGCGCGGATGCGATGCTCGTTTGGCAGATCTCCGCGCAGAGCGGGCATAAAGAGGAGTGGATGAAATGGACGAAGCATACTCCGACCTGATGGTGGAGACGCGCGGGCTCGTGAAACGATATGGTAAGTTCACCGCCGTCGACCACCTCGACCTGCGGGTAAGGAAGGGCGAGATCTACGGTCTGCTGGGCCCGAACGGCGCGGGGAAGACTACCACTATCAAGATACTCTGCGGGCTGCTCAAGATGAGCGGCGGCGAGGCATACGTCGATGGCAGGCAGGTCCCCGACATGCGCATCTCCGCCGAAATAGGGTATATGCCCCAGGAGACTGCGCTATACCTCGGCCTCACGGTGCATCAGAACATAGCGTTCTTCGGGGAGATATTCGGGCTCTCCAAGCGCGAGATAGGTGAAAGGGAGAAGGAACTGCTCGATTTCATAGGGCTCCCGGAATGGAGGAACGAGATTGTCGGCAACCTCAGCGGCGGCATGAAACACCGCGTCTCCCTGGCCTGCGCCCTCATCCATACGCCGCCCCTCCTCCTTCTCGACGAACCCACCGTAGGCGTGGACCCTCAGCTGCGCGTCTCCTTCTGGAGCTATTTCAACGACATCAAGGGCCAGGGTAGGACCATCGTCATCACCACCCATTACATGGACGAGGCGGGCCATTGCGACCGCATCGGGTTCATGCATAACGGGAAGCTGATAGCCGAGGGAAGACCGGATGAGCTGCTGTCGCTGACTGAGACCGACAACCTGGAGGATGCCTTCATGAGTTTCGCGGGAGAAAGCGGGAGGGGGGCCGAAAGATGAGAAAGGCCCGATTCCTCACCGTTACCAAGAGGGTCTTCAGGGACCTCAAGAACGACAAGCGCTCCCTGGCGCTCATCGTCATCGCGCCCATCTTCGTCATGTTCGTCTTCGGCCTGGCCTTCAGCGGCGAGGTCAAGAACGTCAAGGTCGTAGTGGTCAACCAGGACCAGGGGGCCTCCGCCGGCTCAAGCACCGTATCCCTGTCGGAGAAGATCATCTCCAACCTGGACCAGGAGGTGCTTAAGATCGAGTATGTAGATGATCGGGATACGGCGATAGCCATGGTTGAGAACGGGGATGCATACGCGGCCATCATCTTCCCCACGGATTTCACTGCCAGCGCCCTCTCCGGCATACAGGACCAGGGCTCCGGCTCGTCCGCCTCCATCGAGCTAGAGCTGGACAAGAGCAACATCAACGTGGCTAACGCCATCACCAAGGCGATCAACGACGCACTGCTGGCGACCATCGACCAGGCGGGGATGCAGACGCCGGTCAAAGTCGATGTAGTGGCGGTTTTCGGCCAGGACGCGAAGTTCATGGACTTCTTCGTCCCCGGCATCATGGCCTTCGCCGTGTACATGATCACCACCCTGCTCACCCTGGTCACCTTCGTGGGGGAGAGGACCTCCGGCACCCTGCAGCGCATGCTCGCCACCACGCTGAACGAGCGGGACATCGTGATGGGATACGCCACGGCCTTCAGCCTCATCGGCATCGGCCAGGCCGTACTGCTGCTCCTCGTGGGTATACTGGTCTTCGACATCACCGTGGTCGGCAACGTGCTCCTGGCCTTTTTCGTCATCGCGCTCCTGGCTATCGTTTCCCAGGCGCTGGGTATCTTGCTCTCGAGCACCGCCAAGCGGGAGGCGCAGGCCATCCAGGTGCTGCCCTTCGTAGTGCTGCCCGCTTTTCTGCTGGCCGGCATCTTCTGGCCCATCGAGGCCATCCCCACCTGGCTCAGGCCTCTCTCCTACATCGTTCCCCCGACCTATGCCGTGGACGCCTCGCGCGCGGTTATGCTCAAGGGCTTCGGCATCGGGAAGATATGGATCGACATCGTCGCCCTGCTCGCCATGGCCGCCTTCTTCCTCACCCTGGCGGTCCTATCGCTGAAGACGAGGAAGGACTGAAGTTACGCTCTATATCGCTCTATATATATGACCGTATGTGACCGGAATCGCCCGCATGGATCTTATAGGCTGGAGATGGTCACGCTGCGGATCCCGCTCCCTCCGCGGTCTTATCCCTGAAGAATCCAGCTAATTTTTTGATGGCCTCCCGGCTTTCGGGAACCAGGGGAGAGAAGAACTGATATACGTGGAACATCCCCTCGCATACGTCCAGATCCACGCGTACACCATCCTCCCTGGCCCGATCGGCCAGCCTCCTGGCATCGTCGAGCAGTATCTCGCGGGTTCCCGCATGTATGCAGAGGGGGGGAAGTCCCTTCAGGTCGGCATATATGGGTGACGCGAGAGGGTCCCTGGGATCGGCGCCACCCAGATACATAGCCGCCCATTTTCTCAAGGCATAGCCGCTCACCAGCGGGTCTCTCCACCCGACGGTCCTGCAACTTGCTCCTTTGAGCTCGAGATCGGCCCATGGAGACAGCATCATGGCGGCAGCCGGGAGTGGCTCGCCGGAGTCCCGCAGGGAAACCAGCGTCGCCGCGGCCAGGCCTCCCCCCGCGGAGTCACCCGCGATGCCGGTCTGCCAGGGTTTGTATCCCTGCGACAGCAGCCAGCGGTAAGACGCCACGGCATCATCGACGGCGGACGGAAACCCGTTCTCGGGCGCCAGGCGGTAGTCGATTATCAGCACGCGGCTTTGCGCGGCGCTGGCGAGCTGGGATGCCAGGCTGCGGTGGCTGCTGATGGAACCGATGACATATCCACCCCCGTGGAGATAGAGGATGGCTCGATCGTCCACCGCGCTTTCGGGTATCAACCATTCGGCCTGCATGCCGGGTATGTCAGCCGGTTCGTTCCTTACCCCCGCGGTCTTTACGGCCAGGCGGGGAACTACTTCCGAGAAGAGGAATCTCTGGTAGCTTACCGGACAACGTCCACCTAGCATGAGGGTGGAGTTCAAACGCACGAAGATCCTCGCTATATGACTTCTGATACTGGGCATGAGATCTCCTCATGTCTAAGCAAGGAGAAACCTGCGCCGATCCGGCATCTCCATGTAACTGACCGCCACCTCTATTGTCGATCCTTGCTGACGCTCTCGGAGGCGAGCAGGGCGGCGCCCAACATCCCGACGTCATCCCCCAGCGTGCTGGTGAGGATGCGCACGTGATCGCGGCTGATGGCGATGGCCGTCTTCTCAAAAGAGCGGTACATGGCGTCCTCCATGTGGTGAAAGCAGCCCAGCAGGCCCCCGCTCAGGGTGACCACATCCGGGTTGAAGATGTTTACCAGGGAGGCG
>JAFGDU010000019.1 GCA_016931915.1 Actinomycetota bacterium | reverse complement strand
TCGACATGTACGGAAACATCAACTCCACGGTCATCGGCGACTGGGAGAACCCCAAGGTGCGCTTTCCCGGCTCCGGTGGTGCGAACGATTTCGGCTCCATGGCCTGGAAGATCATGGTTATTACTCCACAGGACTCACGCCGTTTCGTCGAACGGGTCAATTTCATAACCACCCCCGGCTATCTTGATGGCCCGGGTGCCCGCGAGGAAGCTGGACTGGCTGTCAACACCGGCCCCCACAAGGTCATCACCAACATGGCCGTTATGGGTTACGACCCCGAGACCAAGCGCATGCGGGTCGAGTCCATACACAAGGGTTTCTCCTTCGACGACGTGCAGGATAACACCGGCTTCGAGCTGTTAAAGGCCCCCGAAATTGTGGAGACGCCGGAACCGACGTCGGAAGAACTGCGCATACTGCGCGAGGAAGTCGACCCCAACCACTATATTATCGGCCGCTGATCTCTGATAGAAAAAGGGCGCGGTCACCCGCGCCCTTCTTGCATACGTTCAAGTAATCAGCAGCTCTCTCCTGCTAACGCACGTACACGTGCCAGGCCTCCACATTCGGAAATGTGGAGGCGCTGGGACACCGCCGCGCCGCCCTGCGGGCGTCGCTGTCGCTTACGCGATACAAAATTCCGCATCCGGATACGAAAAAGGGCGCGGTCACCCGCGCCCTTTTTTATGTGGGGTTATTCTTTGGTGCCGTTTCCCAGCACGATGAGGGAGTCGACGACGACCGGATCCGAACCCTGTATGATCACCGGGTTCATGTCGATCTCCCTGACGGCATCGTAGTCCATGCCGATGTTGCCGATGGCGATGAGGATATCGGCCAGGAGATCGCGATCTACGGCTTCCTTGCCACGGAAGGGGCCCAGGATCGCTTTGCTCTTGATCTCGTCCATCATCTGCAGTGCATCGTATTTATCGATGGGAGCCACCCTGAAGGAGGTATCCTTGAGCACCTCGGTGAAAATCCCTCCCAGACCGAACATCACGCAGGGGCCGAACTGGGGATCCCTCACCAGACCTACGACGAGCTCGCGCTCGCCCTTGATCATCTCCTGCACCAGGACGCCGTCGTAGGGATCGCTGCCCAGGTTCTCGACGATCGCCTTGTAGGCCTTCCTCACCTCTTCCGGGCCGTCCAGGCCTACCTGTACCAGGTTACGTTCGGTCTTATGGGCTATATCCGGCCCGTTTGCCTTGAGGACGACGGGGAAACCGAGCTTTTCCGCGGCGGCGACGGCTTCATCCTCGCCCACCACCAGCTCTTCCCTGGTCACCGGGATCTTATGCTCGGCAAGGAACTTCTTGGCCTCATACTCAGAGAGCGCGTTCTGCCCTCTGGCCACGGCCTCATCGATTATGCCCATAACATCCTCCGTTTATTTATCTTTCTTATCCCTCCGTTACGACAAGAAATATTATCTCAAAAGCCTAAGATGTGGCAAATAACATCGCTTCGGCCAAGGTGGGACGATTAATCGGCAGGGTATCCCGAGGCGACGTGCCCCCCGGGAATAGTGCCGCCGTAGAGAAAATACATGGGGCGCTCCACGACGATAGCTCCCGGTCCGACCGGGTCGGTATTCTGCGTTGCCCTCACCCGGAAGGACACGTCGTGACCGGGCCCCACATCGGCGTTTACGTTACGCGTATAGCGCGAGTTTCCGGGCACCACGAACTCCACTGCCTTATAGCCGCTGTCCTCCATGAGGTATTCGACTATCACCGTCTGGTCCACTTCAAGCGGGTTCATTATGGTCAGGTAGGTCTCTATGCCTCCCCAGGTAGCCCCCTCCGCCAGGTACCACTCTCCGGAGGTGCGATCTATAGCCATGTTGTCGTGTCCGCCGTTCCAGACGTACCTGTAGGTAAAATATATCGGCCTTTCCACCACTATGGGCTGATCGGAGGTGATATGAAAGGAGAACTCACCCTTCCCCACCATGCCGTTGACATAGAGGGTATAGCGCGAGAAGCCCGAGACTTTTTCCTTCTGCGGCGGCAAGGGCGTCCCGTCGCTGCGCATGTAATCTATGGTGATGTTCGCCGTCTCCAGGTTCGGGTTGAGAAAACAGATCCAGGTATCGAAATTCCACTCGCAGTACCCCTCGGCAAGATACCATTCCTTGCCCGGCTGGGTCTCTCCCATCACGTTGTGGCCGCCCTCCCAATCGTTCTTGTATTTGAAGTACATGGGCCGTTCGACGATGATCCCCTGCGGCGCTTCCACCCGCACGCTCACGTCCTGATAGGGCTCGTCCGGCCACAGCTTGGCCACCTCCAGGTTCACGTCCAGGGTGAAGCGGTGCAGCGCGGGCACCGCGTAGGCCTCCATCTCCACCACGGAAGGCGTGAAGTAACTGACGGTCACGTCGAGGTCCTCCTCCTGCGGGTTCTGTATGCACAGCCATTCCTCGAAACCGGGACGGGTAGTCCCCTCGGCGAAGTACCAGTCCGTGCTGGCAGAAGTGACGCCCACCACGTCGTGGCCACCCTCCCATTTCCCCTTATACGTGAAGTACATGGGGCGTTCCGCCACCAGGCCGAGGCTGCTCTCGACCTTGGCCGAGACGTCCAGCCCGGCATCCAGATACCCGTTTACGTACACTGTCTCGCGCGATACCGGCGGTATATCGTAGACAAAGGGGCCTATGGGACCTTCGTTGGTCATGTAGTTTATGCTTACCTGGGCCGTTTCCGCCGACGGATTCTCCAGGGACAGCCACTCGAAGAACCCCTCCCTGGTCGTCCCCTCGGCGAAATACCAGGTGGTGGGGAGGGTGACGGCGGCCGGGGCGGGCTGCGGCAGCGGTGCCATCAACAGCATGGAAACCGTGAAAATAAGTGCCGTGGTCGCTGCTATCTTTTTCAAACCCATCCATCCCTTGCGTCTTCATAGAGGATTCCGGCGCCCTGCTGTTCTGCGGCCGACGCTCGGCAACCGGGTACTGTCATCGCTATTCATTATAACCGTACCTCATGTCCCGCGCAGGCCGCCGCAGGTCTCGCGTTCAAACAGCCTCGAGTAGCTGATGTGATGCTTTCCCTACCGCCGGCCCCGTTCATACCACCGTTTCAGCGCCGCAAGCTACCGCTTGCGGGATTATCAATCTATATCATTCAGTTTCCCGGCCAAATCCTCGAAATATACATTGAAAGACACAGCAAACGCTAACAAAGGCGTTTTATGGACAAGGAGGCCGAAATTGTCTTTTACAGGTGGACGCAAGATCGCTGCCGCGGCCGCAATCGTATTTCTCTTGGCTGGCTGCATGCTCTTCTCGGGAAGCGACAGGGCGGCGGCGGGCGATATCTCATGGAGCGAGTACCCCGGCAACCCCGTTTACGATCCACCAGCTGGAAGGGCTTACTACCCATGCGTTATCTACGACCCGAACCGGTTCTCGAGTCGCGGCGCTTCCTACTATTACAAGATGTGGTACGGGGACACCGATTCGTCGCCCTACGAATGGGTCGTCTACTCCGATGACGGCATCAACTGGGAGAACCCCACAGCGTTAACGGGGATCGTAGCCGTTGGTTACCATGCAAAGATCCTGTATTTGGAGGACGGCTACGGCGCCGGCCCTTACTACTATAAGATATGGTATTGGGATTCCACTCCAGCCGTCCTCTATAGCATAAACGCTATCCGTACCGCCGATTCCACCGACGGTGTGAACTGGGTCAACGATCAGGCCTTGACGCAGGACGCCACATATTCGCTGGTAGACAACGTGGGCGATGACTGGAACCGTGGCTCGTACGGTCCGGTGGCCATGCTCCATAACCCCTCCGCCTCCAACACGGGAGGGGATCCCTTCGATTACACCTTCGCCATGTATTACGACGGAACCACCGGCGGTCAAGAGGTGATCGGGCTGGGATACAGCGCGGACGGCAACCACTGGACGCGCTACGGAGACGACCCCGTCCTCGACCACGGGAACCCCGGCGACTGGGACAGCGATTACGCGACCAACGGCACGGTGATACCCGGAGACGACGGGACCTGGCGCATGTGGTATTCGGGCAGCGGTCCAGCCGGCGGCGGCAACGAGGGCGTGGGCTATGCCACCTCGAGCGACGGCATAAATTGGACGAGGGACCCCGATAACCCCCTTATCTCCATCTATGACGGCGTTGCCTGGCGTGACGTCCGCACCTATACGCCCAGCGTCCTCTACAACCCCGGCAAATTCGACGGGCACGGAGATGCATCCCTGTACAAGATGTGGTTCACGGGCAGGACCAATACCCCCTCCACCAACTACGCCATAGGTTACATGGGTTCAAACGACCCCAACCTCACGCTCTCCAAGCAGGCGACCCCCCCTGGGACCGTGACGCGCGGCTCGGTCATAACCTATACCCTGCGAGCCGGTAACAATGGAGGCGCACCCGCAACGGGATGCTCCCTTGCAGACGACATACCCGAATACACCAGCTACGTCTCGGCCACCACCACCCTCAACGGGGCACCTGTCGCTGATGCAGGCGGCACCAGCCCCCTGGCAGGGGGAATGGCGGTGAACTCCCCCGGAGAAGCCGCCGGGGTCATAGCCGTCGGAGAGGAGGCGGTGGTGACGTTCACGGTGCAGGTCGGTAACGACCTTCCCCTGGGAGCGACGGTGAGCAATACCGCCACCGCAAGTAGCGAAGGTACGGCTGCCGCGGAGGCCACCAGCGATAACCCCACCCCACCAGATCTTCCCCCCACCTGGTATTTCGCTGAGGGCAGCACCCAGGCGGGCTTCGACGAGTACATCCTTCTCTCCAATATGGGCGATACGGACATGACCGTCACCATCACCTACATAACCGAAGGCGGAGACGAGAGCGATTTCCAGTACCTCGTTCCGGCCCAAAGCCGCAGCACCGTCTATGTCAATGCCGCAGTGCCTGGCGAGGCGGGCGTGGCGGCAATCGTGACCGGCGAGGAAGGACTGATATGCGAGCGCTCCATGTACTACGTGCATAACGGCATCGCTGGTGGGGACGACGTCATCGGGACCAATGCCCCCAGCATCGACCTCTTCTTCGCGGAAGGTTTCACTGGCACCCCGGAGAGTCCCTTCGAGGAGTGGCTGCTCCTGCTAAATCCCAACCCGGACGCCTCGGGCGTCACCATCGACTATCTCTTCCCCGGCGGGGAGACGGACCAGAAGGTCTACTCCGTGCCGGGCCGCCGACGCATCTCCATAAACGTGGACAGCGAGGTGGGTGAGGGCCGCGAGGTGAGCGCCCGCATCCGCTCCGAACTGCCGGTGGTGGCCGAAAGGGCCATGTACTTCGAATACAACGGCGTGTGGCCGGGGGGCCACAACGGCGTTGCGGCCACCGGTGCCCGCAACGACTGGTACCTGGCCGAAGGCTATACCGGCTGGGAGGGCAGCCAGTTCGACGAGTGGATACTGGTGGCCAACGAGAACGACCAGCCCGCCTCCGTCACCGTGACCTACATGTTCCCCGACGGGAGCACGCAGGCGGTGGAACATACCGCGGCGGCGCGCAGCCGCATGACCGTGAGCGCCGACGCCGAAGTAGGCCAGGGTCAGATGGTCAGCGCACACGTACATTCCGACGTACCCGTCGTGGTGGAACGCGCCATGTACTTCGACTACCGCAACACCTGGCAGGGCGGTCATAACTGCCTCGGAGCCACGACCCCCGCTCGGGAGCTGTATTTCGCCGAGGGATATACCGGCAATCCGAGCTCCCAGTTCGAGACCTGGGTGCTCATCCAGAACACGGCGGACGAGGCCAAGACCGCCCGGGTGGATTACATCCTCATGACGGGAGAGGTTATAGGCCAGGAGCTGGAACTCCCGGCGCTCTCCCGCACCACCGTATCTGCCAACCAGGTTTTGGGCCAGGAAAACCTGGAGTTCTCCATGCGGGTGACCTCCGTGGACGGCACTCCCGTCCTGCTGGCGGAGAGGGCCATGTACTTCAGTTATAACGGCCCCATGGGCGGCAGCCAGGGCGGCCACGACGTGGTCGGGTACTGAGGCGAGCGTGATGCGGCGCAGACACCTGGTCGAGATAGCGGATCAGCGACTGTGCCCCCGCCTCTTCCGCAATATCACCACGGATGTCCTGCGCTTCACCAGCGTGAAGACGAATATGTACGCTCCGATACTGCCGCGGTTGAAAGCTGTGTTGCAGACCTTGGACTGCCATGACATCGTCGACCTCTGCTCGGGAGGATCGGGCCCCGTGCTCCTCATCCAGGAACAGCTGAACAACCGCGAGGGCTATCCCGTACGGGTCATCTTGAGCGACAAGTTCCCGCATTTAAAGGCCTTCGAACAAGTTGTAGAGGGAACGGGCTGCAAGGTCAGCTTCATCGCGGAACCGGTGGATGCTGCGAGCGTGCCGGAGGGTTTGCGGGGTTTTCGTACCATGTTCGCATCATTTCACCACTTCAGACCCGAGGATGCGCGCGCTATCCTGGAAGACGCCGCCCGCAGGAGGGAGGGGATCGGGGTTTTCGAGTTCACGGGAAGGAACCCCGGCATCTTCCTGATCATGCTCCTCTCTCCGTTATATCTCCTTTTTGCTATGCCGTTCATCAAACCCTTCAGCTGGCAGAGGTTATTCTGGACTTACATCATCCCCCTCGCACCACTGGTTGTTCTATGGGAGGGAATAGCATCGAACATGCGTACGTACTCACCGCAGGAGCTGAAGGAGCTCGCCAAGGATATCGCGGTGAACGGTTACGCCTGGGATATCGGTACGGTGCGCGGCACCTGGGACCTGGGAAAGGTCCACGGAATCGGGCTGCATAAGATAACCTATCTCTTTGGCTACCCGATGTAAGAGAGCGGCAGAACATGAGGCCTCGCCCCACCCATAGGGCGGCAGCCCTCTTTCAGGATACCAGGGCCAGGATGTTCCCGCCCGTGAGCTTGTCCAGTAACGCGGCATCCTCTCCCGCAACCCTGCGCGCTATCCTGAGCGCGTACTTGGAATCGCTCTCGGGCCAGTCGGAGCCGAACATCACCCGGTCCCTGCCGGCTACAGATAGCGCCTTCCTCACCACCTTCTGGGGCTGGAAGGAGGTCTCCAGGTAGACGTTCTCATAGCGGCGTGCCAGCTCCAGCGCCTTGTCGGGGAAGTACAATCCCGAATGCACTAGGATGAAGGGCACCTGCGGGAAGGCGGCGATCAGCTTCTCGAAGCGCAGCGTATCTCCGTAGGGCGCGTAACCGTCCTTCACTATATAGTAGTCGAACTCCCCGGAATGCATCTGCACCGGCCTGCCGTAGGGCGCGAAGGCCTCCAGTACGGCGAACCAGAAGGGGTCCTCGGGGGGGATACGCTGCAGGATGTTGTGGATCTTGAGCCCTTTGCATCCGCCCTGCATGGCCTCCTTCAGCCCCCCCTCCCAATCCTGGGAGGGGTGCGCACAGGTGAAGGGGATGAGCCGGGGCTCACCCGCGCAGATATCCAGGTAGGCCCTGGGAGTAGCGAAGGGCGCGACGGGGCAGACGACGCTCCTGTCTATGCCGTTCCTGTCCATGTAGCGCAGAAGGTTTTCCCTGCATCCCTGGGAGATGCGCAACTGACCTTCCATGGCGATGATTATGCGGCCCCACTCCGGAGGCTCCCCCCTCCACAGGGGATTGTTGAAACCCAGCAGCTCGTAGTTCCACATCAGCAGATGGGTCATCTTCCTGCGCCCGGGATCGGGGGTAACGCCGTGGATCGCTGCCTGCATATGGGTATGGGCATCGACGATCATGCTCATCTCCTTTCCACAGAGGTTTCCGTCACTAACACGCGGGCCACGCGGGAGCGTTATACGGAGATCATCATATGCCTGTCTGCCCCACCTTTTTTACGGAGCAAAGAGGGGCCCGGCCCTCCAAGCCCCTCCGTTTTCGCCTCTTTCTAAAGCATCAAGGGGGTGGTCATGTCGTCGCCCTCGTACAGGCGAATCCCGCCCTCCTCCAGCCTCTTGAGGAACTCCTGCGGCGGCAGGCACGCCTCGGGAGCCATGGCACCCTTCTCCTCGATCAGGCCTTCGCCAACCATCTGCACCGCCACCGACGAAGGAAGGCAGGTGAGCATGTCCATGTGGGCGGCGGCTCCGTAGGCCAGGTGCATCCACTTGCCGTCCTTTTTACCGGTGATGTCGGTGCGGCATGCGGAGCAGGTCTCCGGCGGCTTGCCGATGTTCTCGAGATAGGGCAGCAGGTAATTGAATATCCCGCCGATAACGTCTTTTTTACGTACCGTATTGGTCAGCCCGGCGGCAACGATCATGTTGGTCAGAACGACCAGCATCTTGTCCGTGAGCCCGCCCTTCAGGGTTACCGTCCTGCAGTCTATGTAGCGGGGGATGGTTACCGGCTCCGGATGCCCGGCATGGAATACGCCCACGGGACCCACCGTTGGGGGGAAGGTCAGCTGCTCGAGCCCTGAACCAGCCTTGATGTTCTGCATCCTGCCGTCGATATATGATGGGATCATGCCCGTGACCGCGTGAATGTAATGCAGGGTCACGGCCTTGCCGGCGGTATCCGCGGGATCGCAAGCCCAGGCGGTGGCGATCTCCTCCACCTCGTCGAACTGGTCCGCACCCAGGCGCGCGAAGACATTGGTGATCCCCGGGGTCCACCCCACGCCGGTTATGGCGGTTACCCCGGCCCTCTTGGCATCGGCGTCAAGCTCCATGAACTCCGCGGCGGCATCGTAGTCGTCACAGATACTCACGTAGTCGACGCCCGCCTCGATGCACGCGCTCGCCACCTTCTTCTCGTACTTGTAGAACGGCCCTATGGTCCCCATGGCCACATCGAAACCCCGTATGGCTTCCACCATGCCGGCGTGATCGTTGGCATCGATCTTCTGGGCCCGGCACTTGCTTCCCAGCTCTTTCGCCAGCGCATCGGCCGCTGCAATGTCGTAGTCGGCAATCAGGAGATCCTCTACATTCTCCCTCGAGGCAAGGTCCTTGACGCCGAAGCGTCCCATCATCCCCGCCCCTCCCAGCGCGATAACCCTCATCTGATTCTCCTTTCCTCACGCATTCGGTTGAGATTTTCGCTCCATGCGTAAGCCCTTCACTTTGCGATGGCAGCCATGAGCATGCCCATGACCTCGACCAGGGCGTCTCGCATGGACAGCTCTTCCTCGTTTTCCAACCACTCCAGCTCGAGTCCCTCAGCTATGCCCAGGAGGATGAACGCCGTGCGCGCGGGGTCGACCTCCTTCAGCTCTCCTTTGCCGA
Source organism: Actinomycetota bacterium (assembly GCA_016931915.1). Classification (GTDB taxonomy): domain Bacteria; phylum Actinomycetota; class Geothermincolia; order Geothermincolales; family RBG-13-55-18; genus SURF-21. Next base: position 16,820 of record JAFGDU010000019.1, on the reverse strand, counting down.
TGCCCTCCACGATCATTTCCTCCAGCGCTTTTCTCATACGTACGTAATAACTTGCGACTTTTTCCGTGTACTCCTCGCTGAAGATATAGCTGCGGTCGACCCGGAACTTCCAGAGAAGTCTGAGGTAATCCGTCTCCTTGTAATACAGGTCGGCCACCTTCAACACCATGCCCGAGAACCTCTCGATCACCGTGCCCTCGCCATCCCTCGCCTCCTCGATGAGCGCGAGAAAATCCCTGAGCATATCGGATACCAGGGAGAAGGCGAGGTCCTCCTTGGACTTCCAGTACCAGTAGATAGTGCCCTTTCCCAGGTCGGCAGCCTCCGCTATCTGGGTTACGGTGGTATTGTGGAAGCCCTTTTCTGAGAAGAGCATGAGAGCAGCCTCTTTTATCTGCTTCTCCCGCATCTCCTTTACGGGGTTTTCACGCTTTGCCATCTGTCCGTCCCTATATCGACCGACCACCCGGTCGACATTCTATCACTACCCCCACCTCAAGGTCAAGAACGGACATAGAGTATGAGATCCAGAGATAAAAACGGTTATCACGGGCGCGCAGGATACCGAGAATATTAATGTAACCCGATGAGCCATCGATGCCGGAGGGCTTACATGTTCATAGCGAGGACCGCAAGGTCTGGTGCCGTCAAGGCTCTTCTCATCGTGCTTTCTCTCGTGCTGGTGGCGCCCTTCACGTGGGAATCCGCATCACTGGGCCAATCCCCTTCCATGACCGTATGGGCGGTCTCCGACTGCGCCAAAGTGCTGCGCGACGAAGCGCCTTGGAGTTCATCCGCGGTGTGGTCCGCGAAAAACGGCAAGGTGGTGCTGTATGCCGCACGCAACGAGTACGTGGCTTTCCAGGTGATGGTGACGGCGGAGGGGGGCGACCTGCATGGCGTGGACGCAACGTGCGGCTCGCTCTCGGGCCAGGGAGCCGTTATCTCCGCAGATAACGTACAGCTCTTCCGCGAGCATTACCTCAACGTGACCGAGCCCTCCACCTCCATGTACGGCGAACAATCGACAACCGGCCCTGGCTGGTACCCGGACCCGCTGGTTCCCTCGCACGCTCCCAGTGGCGGCCTGCCCTGCGACGTCGGCAGCGGTGCAAACCAGGGTATATGGGTCGATATCTACGTGCCTCCGGGTATCTCCGCAGGCACCTATAGCGGTACGGTGGCCGTCACCGCCACCGGCGTCCCCGCAAGCTCCCTTCCCCTGGAACTGCACGTGTGGGATTTCGACCTTCCCACGGAGACTCATATGCCGTCGTTCTTCCTCTACCAGCCGGGCCAGATCGCCGACGCCCACGGGGTTGCGAAATACGGCGACCAGTATCTGGCCATCGAGGCGGAGTACGCGAGGTCCGCCCGCCGTCACCGCTGCAACTTCTCGACTTCCATCTACCCGGAATATAACGGCACGGGCGGCGGCACGACGGTTATCTGGGACTCCTGGCACGATGACCTAGCCGAGAGGCACCTGGACGGCACCATCTTCCCCGACGGCAGGGGAATCGACCTCTACGCGCTGCCCATAGGGCAGGACTACCCCGATCCCGCGGACCACGGCGGACCGGGAAGCCCGGAGTTCGAGGCTACCTTCATAACCATGTTGCAGCAGTTCCGCGATCACTTCCAGGCGCGGGGCTGGTTCGATCGCTGTTTCCTGTACATCGTCGACGAGCCCAATGACACGGGCGCGTACGAACTGGTGCGCTACTACGGCGACCTGGTGGACCGCTCGGGAACCGGGTTTCCCCTCATGGTCACGGAATCCCCCCTCCCCCAGGACCCGGCGTGGGGAAGCCTGGTGGGGGCGGTGGATATCTGGTGTGCCGGCGGCGACGCATGGCCAGGACCCATGCAGGAGAGGCAGGCGGCCGGCGAGGAAGCCTGGACCTATAACGGCGGCGAGCCCTGTGCGGGCAGCCAGATAATCGACACCTCCGGGCTGGGTCCCCGCTCCTGGTCCTGGATCGCGCGGCGCTACGGCGTCGAGTGCTGGCTGCTCTGGGACGTATGTTACTTCAAGGATATCTACAACGACTGCTGGGACAACGACGTGTGGAGCGATCCGCTCACCTACGACCAGCGCCGCTCCGGGACCACCTGGCCGGACTGGGGCAATGGAGACGGCACCCTCTTCTATCCCGGCACCCCGCGCGGCATCGCGGGGCCGGTGGAATCCATGCGTTTAAAATCCTGGCGGCGGGGAGCGCAGGACTTCGAATACATGTGGCTCCTGGAGCGGCGAGGGATGGGTGCCCGCGTGGATGAACTGGTGGAGGGGATCGTTCCCATGGCCTTTGGGGACGCAGGAGGGGGTACCACTTCCTGGAGTAAGGACGCCACCACCTGGGAGGATGCGCGCACCGCCATGGGAGACGAACTGGCATCCCTGCCGCCCTATGCGTACGACTATTATTTCGCTGAAGGTTACACGGGGGAGGGCTTCCACGTATGGCTCTGTTTCGGCAATAACGCCGCCGGGGAGGTGCAGGTACGCATAACCTACCTCTTCAATGGTCTGCCCCCCAGCGAGCGCTATCTATCGCTTCCCGCGCTGACGCGCACCACGCTTTACGTGAACCCCGACATCGGTGAGGGCAGGGAGTTCTCCATCATCGTTGAATCCACCCTTCCCCTGGTATGCGAGAGGCCGATATACTTCGAGTACCATCCGCCCTGATGCCACAAAAAAGGGCGCGGTTCCCCGCGCCCTTTTATCGTTTTCGCTCTATGCCAGGAGATGCCTGGCGATGACCACCCGCTGTACCTGGTTGGTGCCCTCGTATATCTGGGTTATCTTGGCGTCGCGCATCATGCGCTCCAGTGGGTATTCGACCATGTAGCCGTAGCCGCCCAGTATCTGCACCGCATCCACGGTCACCTTCATGGCCGTGTCCGCTGCGAAGCACTTGGCCATGGCCGACACCGCCGAGGCCTCGCGCCCCACGGTCTCTATCATGTGCGCCGAATGGTAGACCAGGTGCCGCGCGGCCTCGACCTGAATGGCCATGTCCGCCAGCATGAACTGGAGGCCCTGCAGGCGGGCGATGGGTCCGCCGAACTGCACCCTTTCCTTCATATAGGCGGCGGCATATTCCAGCGCTCCCGCGGCTATTCCAACCGCCTGCGCTCCGATGGAGGGACGGGTGCGATCCAGGGTCTGCATGGCTATCTTGAAGCCGTCCCCCTCCTTGCCCAGGAGGTTCTCCTCCGGTACTTCCATGTCGTCGAAGACGAGCTCGCAGGTCTGGGAGCCCCTGATCCCCATCTTGTGCTCGATCTTGCCGATACCGAAGCCCGGGAAGTCCTTCTCGACGATGAAGGCGGAGATGCCCTTGACGCCGGCGCTGTCGTCCGTCTTCGCGAACACGGAATATATGTCGGCGATGCCGCCGTTGGTGATGAAACACTTGCCGCCGTTGATGATGTATACCCCGTCCTTCTTCACCGCCCGGCTGCTCATGGCCGCCGCGTCGGAACCGGCTCCGGGCTCGGTGAGGCCGAAAGCGCACTGCTTTTCGCCCCGCGCCAGTGGCGGGATGTACTTCTTGAGCTGCTCGTCGCTGGCAGCCAGCATTATCGGCTGCGACCCCAGCTTGCACACCCCCAGGATGAGGCTGGTGTTGGTGCACACCTTGGCCAGTTCCTCGATGGCGATGCACACGGTGAGCAGGTCGGCGCCCGCCCCGTCCAGCTCCTCGGGGAAACAGAGGGCGAGGAGATCGTTATCGCGCAGGAGCTCGAACATGTCCCACGGGTATTCGCCGCTGGCGTCGATGTCCATCGCTCTCGGCTCCACCTTGTCCTTCGCCAGCTGGCGCACGGTCTGCTGGAGCATCTTCTGCTCTTCGTTCAGTTCATACATCTTTCCCTCCTAAGGCTAGATGGCGATGCCGCTGTGTGGCCTTCGGTCTTTAAAATCACCAATATATTATCATCCCCCACTTAATATGTAAGGTTCTACTCCAAAAAATGTGGGTGACCATCAGGCATGTAAGGGGTCGGATAAAATATACCGCTACCCCGCCTTACTCCACCTTTATGACCATGCCATCGCCCTGCCCGCCGCCGCCGCAGATACCGGCCGCTCCGTAGCCGCCCCCCCTACGCCGTAGCTCGTAGGCCAGGGTAGTGACGATGCGGATACCGCTCACGCCGATGGGATGGCCGAAGGCGATGGCGCCGCCGTTCACGTTCACGTTTTCCATCGTCTCCGGATCCAGGCCGAGCAGTTCGGCAGAGCGCCAGGTAACGCTGGCGAAAGCCTCGTTTATCTCCAGCAGCTCGAGGTCGCCCACCTGCAATTCGGCCTTGTCGAGGGCGCTCAGTATGGAGAGAGCCGGGCAGGGGTGGAGATCGGCGAACTCTCCCGCGTTCCACCCGTAAGAGACCACGCTGAACAGCGGTTCCAGCCCCAACTCCCCGGCCTTGTCCGCGCTCATGACCACGGCCGCGCAAGCGCCGTCGTTGATCTGGGAGGCATTGCCGGCGGTGACCACACCCTCCTTGTCGAAAGCCGGCTTGAGCTTGGCCAGGGCCTCTACCGTGGTATCCGCCCTTATACCCTCATCCTTGTCGAATATCGCCGGGTCCCCCTTCTTCTGCGGGATCTCCACCGGCACTATCTCCTCGGCAAGGCGCCCCTGCTCGGTGGCCTCGGCCGCCCTCTGCTGGCTGCGGGCCCCGATAAGGTCCATCTGCTCGCGGGTTATGCCATACTGCTTCGCCCACGCATCGGCGCCCCTCCCCATGTGCATATCCTCGAAAGCGTCCCAGAGGCCGTCATAGATCATGCCGTCCACCAGCACGCCGTCTCCCATGCGGTAGCCCATGCGCGCCTTGTTGACGAAATAGGGTGCGTTGGTCATGGATTCCTGGCCCCCGACAACCAGGATCTCGGCCTGTCCCAGCTTGATCATCTGGTCCGCCATCTCCAGTGCGGACATGGAGGAGATGCACACCTTGTTCACGTTGATGCACCATTTGTCCTTGGAGATACCCCCCTTGACGGCCGCCTGGCGCGCCGGGATCTGGCCCTGGCCGCCGGTGAGTACCTGGCCCATGATCACGCAATCCACCAGTTCTGGATCCAGCTCCGCCCTCTGCAGCGCTTCCCTGATTACCATGCCTCCGAGATCCTGGGCCGTGAAGCCCTTGAGCGCCCCGGTCAGCCGACCGAAGGCGGTCCTCGCCGAACTGACTACCACCGTTTCTTTCATCTCTTCCTCCAGATCATAGTTCGTATACTGGTTCGATGCAGGCTATCTCAAGCCGAGTTCGCGGGCTATAACCATGCGCTGGACTTCGGACGTACCCTCGCCGATCTCCAGGATCTTGGCGTCACGGAAGAAGCGCGACACCGGGTACTCGTCCATGAAACCGTAGCCCCCGAAGACCTGCACCGCCTGGGTGGTCGTGCGCATGCACATCTCGGAGGAGAAAAGCTTGGCCATGGCCGCTTCCTTGGTATGCGGCACCTTGGCATCGCGCATGGCTGCCGCCTTGTAGGTGATGTCCCTGGCTATCTCGATATCCGTGGCCATGTCGGCCAGCTTGAACTGGATGGCCTGGAACTTGCCAATGGGCCGCTTGAACTGCACGCGTTCATTAGCATATTTCAGGCATTCCTCGAAAGCCCCCTGAGCGTTACCCACCGCCAGCGCGGCAATGGCTATGCGCCCGCCGTCCAGGCAGTCCAGGAACTGCTTGAAGCCGTCGCCGCGATTGCCGATGAGGTTGCCCGCGGGGACCCTGCAGTCATCGAAATTGAGCTCGCGGGTGTCCGAGGCATGCCAGCCCATCTTCTTGTACTTGGGAGCGATGTTGTAGCCGGGGGTTCCCTTGGGGATATAGATGTTGGATATCTCCTTGCGCCCGTCCTCGCGCTCTCCGGTGACGACGGTTACCGTGACCACGCCGCTCATGTCGGTGCCGGGATTGGTGATAAAGCACTTGGTGCCGTTTATCACCCATTCTCCGTCCCTAAGCTCCGCCTTGGTCTGGGTGTTGCCCGCATCCGAACCGGCTTCGGGCTCGGTGAGGCCGAAAGAGCCCAGTATCTTGCCCTCGGCCAGCGGCACCAGCCACTCACGCTTCTGCTCCTCGCTGCCGTAATAGTAGAAAGGGCTGGAGCCGAGCGATATGTGCGCCTCCACGGTGATGGCGCACGAACCGTCTACCCTGGCTATCTCCTCCACCGCTATGGCATAAGCCAGGTAGTCTCCCCCTGCGCCGCCGTATTCCTCCGGCCAGGGTATCCCCAGTATGCCGAGGTCTCCCATCTGCCTGATTATGTCGTAGGGGAACTCGCCCGTTTCCCAGAGGTGATCGGTCTGGGGGCGTATGACCTGTTCGGAGAAATCCCTTACCGTCTTCTGAAATAGCTTCTTTTCCTCGTCGAGTTCGTACAGCAACTACATCACCTGCCTCATCTCTTTCTCCCTGCTCAACTTCAGGCTATCTACGGGTATTACCTCGATCATAGCTGCGTGGGAAGCTCCGGATGCTCCCCATGGGATTATATAGGAAATTTCCGCCGTCTCCAAACGTCTTCAGGTCGCCCAACGGACGAAGCGGCAGGCAACGCCCAGTACGCGACGGTCTTCTCCCAGACCCATCTCTCTAGGCACGAAAAAGCCTCTCTTCACCTGCAGGGTAACGGGGATAGTGGATTTACCGATTCCACCATGCGTATCGAAGCGGTAGTCCCTCCAGCCGTGGCGATCGATCATCGCCTCCCCCACCTTATCTCTTCCTACCATCACCACGACCTGCACGGGGTTGGATCGCGGGTTGGGATGAAAAGTGGCCAGCTCCATGACCAGGGTTGAAGCTCTTCGGGGTGAGGGCAAGAGCAGGCGGGATCTCGGCCCGCACCAGCGAAATGCCTCCCAGTCTCCCTCGGGAGGATACCACCCCGGCCCCCAGTTTCCCTCTTCCTCCGCCCGGGCTTCCTCTCCCACTCCTTTCAATCCCGCCCTGGTTAGAAGATAGCCCCTTAAGTCCCGCGGCAGGGGCAACATGGGCCTTCCCGCCTTCGCGCTACGTGTCACCCTGAGCATGAAGCGCGGCAATGCCATGGCGAGGATGGCCGCGTAGGCGGCGGCCGCTCGCAGCGTTTCGATAGGTCGCGGAAGTCCGCGAGCAGCATGGGGAGACGCCTTAACGTGCAAGGAGGCATCCCGCCCCACCCTGATCTCATTTACCCTGAAGCCAGTACGGCGCAGAAACTTCAGCCATGTCCACAGTGGATATGCTCCTTCGTGGGCCCCCCGCCTCTCCTCCTCGGGGGTCTCCCTCCAGGGCACGTAAAGGGGTTCATTCGCGGCCACGAGCAGGCCTCCCGGCGCGATCACCCGCCTTATCTCCTCGCAAAGCAGCAGCGGTTCGGGCGAGTGGTGCAGGGTAGCCGTGGCCACCACGCCATCGCAAGTACCTCCCTTGAAGGGCAGGTGGTGCATGTCGCAGAGAACCCTCTCGAAGTAGATACCCTCCTCGAGGAAAGCCTCCGCGCAGCCCAGGCCGATATCCGCATCTTCGAGGATATCAACCGCGAGCACCTCGGCCCCTTTTCTCGCCAGATACGCGGACAGCCAGCACCTGCCGGCACCGAGTTCGAGCACGCGTTTACCCCGCCAGTCCTCTCCGGCACAGAGTTCGAAAACGGCCCGGCCATGCCTGCGCCATGTCTCCAGCTCAGCCGGGGGCCCCTCCTTGCCCTCCAGCATGGGCAGGGCGCGCAGCCAGGCGCGGGAGTCGGCGCTTTCGGCATCGTCGTGGCGATGTACGGGTCGCATTGCTTCCCATGCCTCTCTCTCCTGCCTGACCGCGGGCGATGGATCGTGCATGAGATCCGTTACCCCTGACCTGACCTGATACTCAGCCTTACATTTCCCGCACGAGATGCTACCTTCTCGCACCTCACGTCCATCCTCAGCTACGAGCTTTAAAACGAGGTTATCCGCACCGCATGAGGGACAGGTGATGAAGCCGAGCAAATCCTTTCTCATGCCGCTTTTTCCTTACTCTCAGAACCCGATTCCCTGCTTTTATCAACTTTTACACCACCCGACCATCCCATTATAAAAGAGAGGAGGCGGCGCCTCCCCTCTTTATCTGCAGACTACCGCGTCGCGGTAAGACAATCCCCTATGCCGGCTCGAAGTGCATGAGCAGCATGGGATGTTCAACGGGCTCGGTAGCGTAGGCTACCTTTACCGGCATGCCCATCTTGATCTCGTCGGTCGACTCACCATAGTTCTTCAACTGGTGGGTAAACAGGGTATCCGCTCCGTCCATCTTTACCATGGCCAGCACGTAGGGCGTCTCCACCTTCATGAAGGCCGGCACGAAGTTCGATACCGAGTAGCTTTCAAGGGTTCCGGTACCGGGCAGCTCTATCCATTTGGTAATGCTCATGCAGTCGGCACAAAGGGGGCGCGGGATGCCCCACACCTTGCCGCAATTCTCACACTTGGTGGTGATGAACTTCTTGTTGGCCAGTTCGATGAAGAACTTGGAATATTTGCCGAGTACGTGCTTGTACGTGAAATCCATCTTCCACTCGATACGCATTACCTCGCGGAAATCCGCCCAGGGGTCTCCTTCGGGATGATCGAATGCCATGGGATCTTCGGCGGTGAAGACCTCCATGAGGTTGCTGATTAATTCGAGTCCCATGATCAGTCCCTCCTCTCGAATATATTCACGACGCAGAAGGTACCGGTGCCTCCATGTGAGTCCATGCCGCCTCGCTTGGCGTTCAGCTCCACCTGGCGCTTGGGATGAGCTTCCTGGCGAAGCTGGCGCAGTACTTCCACGCCCTGGGCAATACCGGTGGCTCCCACCGGATGGCCGAAGCCGATGAGCCCCCCGGAGGTGTTGGTGGGAAGCTCGCCGCCGAGATCGAACACGCCCTTCTCCATCAGTTTACCGCTCTCGCCCGGCTTGCAGAAACCAAGGTCTTCGTAGCTCACCAGCTCGACCCCAGAGTAGGCATCGTGTACCTCGAAGCAGTCGAAGTCTTTGAGGGGGTCTTTAATACCTGCCATCTTATAGGCTTGAGCTGATCCTACCTGCTTGCCCCGGAAGTGCAGTATGCCGGGATCGGGATAGGGGCGGTCTGCCAACCGCATGTAGTCGGTGCCGCAACCGGTGCCGGTGACCTCGATGGTGGGTTTCTTCCCCCAGTTCGTACAGTGCTTTTTTGCCCATTCCTCGGTTGCGAAAATGAGGGATGCCGCTCCATCGGAAAGCAGGCAGTTGTCGAGCAGCTTATAGGGATAAGTGATCATCCTGGAGTTCATCACATCGTCCACGGAGATATCCATGGGATAGTGAGCCTTGGGGTTGCTCATGGCATTGCGGTGGTTCTTCACGCTGATCAGAGCGAACTGCTCTTCTTTTGTGCCGTACTTCTCCATGTGTGCAACCATCATCAGGGCGTAATAGGCGATGTAGAATCCGGCAACCTGCACTTCCCAGTCGGTATCCGAAGCCAGGGCGATGAACTGCTGTGCCACGTCCGAGGGGACATGGCGGCCCATGTTTTCGGAACCGAAGATGATCATGGAGTCGCAGATCCCGGACTTGATGTAAGCATAAGCGTTGCGAATGGCCAGTCCGCCGGTTCCTCCGCCGCCTTCTACGCGCACGTTGGGCTTGGGACACATCCCGACGTTGTCGTGGAATATCGCGCCCGCTTTCAGCTGCTTGTCGAAATGGTCGCTGAAATAGCTGGTCGTGCTGTGCTCGATATCCTCGATCCTCGTACCGGAATCCTCGAGAGCTTCCAGTACCGCCTCGTTGATCCAGTCGCGCATGTTGCCGTCTACGCGCTCCGCAGCGAACTTGGAGATGCCTCCTCCGAGCACATAAACCCTGCGCTGCTTGTCCAATACTTCCATACGTCTCCCTCCTCTGATTGTTCTGCGAATCTACTACGTTCAAGTCGACATATGCGGCCGGGCGAATTCGAAGTAGGCCGTGGCTATCTCCCGCAGTTTTTCCTCGTTACCCTCCGGGAATTCCCTGGTAACCTTGGCGGGTACCCCGACCACCATGGAACGCGGCGGTACTTTCATGCCCTGAGGAACCACCGCTCCCGCGGCGACTATGCTCCCATGGCCCACTACGGCACCATCGAGCACCACCGCGTTCATGCCGATCACGCTGTTATCTTCGATGACAGCACCGTGAAGGATTGCCCCGTGTCCGCAGGTTACATGGGCTCCCACCTGCACCGGACCATGCAGCACGCAGCAATCCTGGATGCTCGAGAAATCTCCCACCACGATCGCGCCGCGGTCCGCGCGCAGTACGGCGTTATACCAGATGCTGGCGCTCGCGCCTACGCGCACTTCCCCTATGAGCTGGCATCCCTCCGCGATAAAAGCCTCGGGCGAGACATGTGGGGTCTTATCGTGATATGGGATCAGCACGTAAAAAGACCTCCCCGTCGTTCAAGACAGAACACGAAACCGCACCCATGCTGGTGCTCGGACGCACAATTACGCCGGAAAACGACACTTTGCCGGAAAACGACAACATATTATAACACCGTTCAACGGATATTTTGAACCATACCCACCAGAAACGGCTCAAGCCCCGTGGAATTCGCCACAAGAACGCATGCAAGCTCGGGTGGGTACCACATCGGGAGCTTGCATCGGCGGGCATGGGGCATATATCCCACGCCGCTGCCGGCCGTCCATGGGCTCAGGGCGGCCCTCCTTCCTCAAGTGAAGACAACGCGTGGACGATATGATTTTACGGAATTGTTTTCCTTAAGGTACGTGTTTTATCCTGATAGTGTAGTGAGGGGCCGGGGAAGCGGCCCCAAGGAGAGGAGGGGCATTGCCAAGGAGACTGTACTGTCCTCAGTGTCTGAGTTACGGCGATCCCAATGCCGAGTTCTGCACATCCTGCGGCACGAGATTGATCCCTTTGATGCGCGTGGTGATCATGCCCTTCGTGGAAAGCGGGCAGGAACCAGATTCGCTGGGCGATTTCCGGGACATGGTGGAAAGGGAGGGTGAGCTTCAGCCGGCCCAGGCCATAGGGTGCCAGATGTATATGTCGAGCGACATGGAGCAGGCTCGCCTTATCATCAGCCACAAGGAGGTCTATTTCTCGGAAGCCGAACGCGTACTCCCCAACCTGGTAAAGAGTTTCCTGGATCCGCTGGGTTTCTACGACGTTCCCGAACCGAGCGAAGTGGACCTGGTGACGGAAAAGGCGGCCAACATGCCCACGGAGCTCTTCGTTCTCATCCAGAACCAGTACGACCCCGAGTATCTCTTCCTGCCCGAGATAGGTTACTTCTTCTTCCGCTATCCGCGCCTGCACACCTCCGGTACGGGCACTGACAGCGGTTTCGCCTTCGTTCAGATCAGCGCCTTCCTCCTGGACAACAGGGAAAACCGCATCGTCAGCCGCGGGATGGGCAGCAGCCTGGAGACCTACGATACCAAGGGCGCCGCACTGAACGAGAATTTCTCGATCTCCCTGGAAGACCAGATCGCTTTGATGCGGGAGGTAAGCTCTCAAGCAGTGGAGAGCCTGCTCAAATCGATGAAGATGACCAAGTAAGAGGCGCCCTCAAGCTCCTCCCGCCTTCTTGATAGGCGCATACTCCAGGAGGAGCAGTTTCTCTCCCAATCCCGGGAAATTTATGGTCACCTCGGGGCCGCTCCGGCTGCGTGAAAGGGCTGTTATCGTCCCCTCTCCCCACTTGTCGTGTATCACGCGTTCGCCCACTGAAAACGAGGCGGCCAGGACATCCAGCTCTCCCTGCCTGACGCCCTCTTTCCTTTCCCCGACTACCGCGGGCTCATCGGCCTTGATCACCTGGAGATACTGGCGCGGTATATCCCGCATGAAGCGCGATTCCGGGCTCATCTTGAGATTGCCGTACTGGGAACGATAAGCGGCACCGCTGAGGTAAAGCAGGTCCCTGGCGCGGGTTACGCCGACGTAGAAAAGGCGGCGTTCCTCCTCCATGCTTTCCGTGCTCCCCATGCAGCGTAAATGAGGAAACACCCCATCCTCCATGCCGACGATAAAGACCACCGGGTATTCCAAACCTTTGGCGTTGTGCAGGGTCATTAGGGTTACCGCCCCCTCCTCCTCGTCATAGAGGTCTATCTCCGCCACCAGGGAGACCCGTTCCAAAAAAGCCTCCAGCCCCTCCCCGGGATTGGAGGAATTGAACTCGACCATGGCGTTCTTGAGCTCCTGCAGGTTCTCCGCCCGCCCCTCGGCCTCGAAGGTCCCCTCCCTGGCCAGCGCATCTAGGTAGCCACTGCGCTCCAGCACGACCTGCAGGAGATCGGGCAACGGGAGCTTCTCTATCTCCGAGCTCAATCCCTCAACAAGCTCGACGAAACCGGCTAGCTTCCTGCATGCCGAAGGTCCCAGGTTCGGTACTTCCTCTGCCCTCTGCAAGGCCTCCCACATCCCGATGCCCTGCGAACGGGCGAAGGCGTCGGCATGCGCCAGGGTAACCTCGCCGATGCCGCGCTTGGGCTCGTTGATGATTCGCCGCAGGCCCACCGCATCGTCGCGATTGAGGAGGAACTTCAGGTATGCGAGGGCGTCTTTTACCTCCTTGCGCTCGTAGAACTTGAACCCGCCCACGATCTTATATGGGATGCCGAAACGCAGCAGCATCTCCTCAAAGGGCCGTGATTGCGCGTTGGTACGGTAAAATACGGCAAAGTCACGGTGGCCGTATCCTCCGCTTTCCATGAGCTGGTTGATCTCCAGGGCGACGAACGCGGTCTCGTCGTTTCCGGAATTGGCGAAGAAATACCTGATCTGCTCCCCTTCCTCGCGCTCCGTCCACAGCCTCTTCTCCTTGCGCCCGGCTATGAGCGATACCACGTGATTCGCCGCCTCCAGGATCACCCGCGTAGAGCGGTAGTTGCGCTCCAGGCGTACCACCTTGGCATCCGGATAATCCTTCTCGAACTCCAGGATGTTGCGGAGATCCGCACCGCGCCAGGAATAGATACCCTGGTCGTCGTCGCCGACCACGCAGAGATTGCGATGGCGCTCGGAAAGAAGCTTGACCAGGCGGTATTGGGCGGGGTTGGTATCCTGGTATTCATCTACGTTGATGTAGGAGAACCTCTCCTGGTAATGCTCCAGCACCATGGGAAAGAGCTCGAGGACGGCGATGGTGTTGAGCAGCAGGTCGTCGAAGTCCATAGCGTTATTGCGGAAGAGCTGCTCCTGGTAATTCTTATATACCCCGGCTACGACCTCCGTGAGATCGTCCCTTATGCGCTTGCGGTAGGTATCGGCGTCCACCATCTCGTTCTTGGCGTTCTCGATGAGCGAGCGTACCAGACGCGGAGGATAGCGCTTGGTATCCAGGTCCATATCCCGGATGATGCGGTTTACCATGCGCAGCTGGTCATCGTCGTCGTAGATAACGAATCCCCGGCGGTATCCCAGCCTCTCCGCCTCCTGCCGCAGGATGCGCGAGCACGCTGAGTGGAAGGTGGATATCCATATGGCGCCCGCACGGGGCCCCACCAGGCGATGTATCCTGCCCTTCATCTCCTCCGCCGCCTTGTTGGTGAAGGTGATGGCGAGGATGCGACCTGGATCCACTCCCTCGGGCCCGGTAAGCAGGGCTATGCGGTAGGTGAGCACCCGCGTCTTTCCGCTGCCCGCCCCGGCCAGGATGAGCAGGGGGCCGTCAAAATACTGGGCCGCCTCCCGCTGCTCCGGGTTGAGATCCTGTAATATCGCTCTCTCGCTCTTCATGGTCATGCGCGCACCTTTGGCGGTCTCGGGTCCCTGCGGCGGAAGCCGGGAACTGTGCATCATCTTCAACCGAGGCTCCTCTGCGAAAGATGTGGGTGGCTGACATGCTCGACTCTACCATTCATTCACCCACACTTCTTGCAGAAGGACCTCAACCAAAGACTATATTACAGGTAGACAAGGATACACATCAGGATCGAGGTCAAAAAAGGCTGCGCGAGTAACCTCCGCGAAGATAGATGCCGAGATATAACCGTTAGATCACCGCTTCATTCCCGGGAGGTGTAGCTCGAGCCTGCAATTGACGGCAAACACGCCCGATGATAACATGACTTGCAGTCATATTAGTCGGGGATGCTTGCCTAAACGGAGCGACAGCCTGTTGGTGATTCCATGCTGGTTTTGCCGCAATACCGCGGCCGTGATCAGGCTAATCCGATCATAGTATGTCAAGAAGGCTCCATGCACAGCTGAAATACCCTTGAGGAAACGGAGGGAGTGACCGATGGAGTCGGAACAGACCCAGGTCGACAGGCTTGCCGGCCACATGGTCAGGACGGCCACCCAGGGCGGTATAGAGCTGAAGACCTTCTACGGCCCCGATGACACCAGCCACCTCTCCTACGAACGGGACATGGGTGATCCGGGCGAGTATCCCTTCCTGCGTGGCATCTACCCGGAGATGTACCGCAACCGTCTCTGGTTGAAGTCTTTTATCGTGAGTTATGCGACCGCCCGGGAGACCAACGAGGCCTTCAGGGAGTATATAGCCAACGGCATGACCGACCTGCGGCTTCTGTGCGATCTGCCCACCCAATCCGGGATCGATCCGGACCACCCCTCGGCCTGGAACAGCATGATGTGCGGCGGGGTGGCCACCTATGCCCTGCCCGTCTACGAAGAGATGCTCGAGGGCCTTCCGCTGGGCGAGGCGGTCTTCGAGCTCGCCCATGCCGGCATGTCGAGTTTCCTTTACTTCTATGGCTTGCTCGTGGCGCTTATGGAGAACAGGGGCATGGACATAAAGCGCCTGCGCGGCAACAGCATCAACGACCCGGTCAGGACCAAGCTGGTCTACGGCTGTCCCGATTTTCCCACCCACGTAGACCGCCGCATATGCCTCGATCATATCGAGTTCTCAGTCCGCAATACGCCCAGCTGGCGCCCCATCGCTCCCAACGGGGTCGATCCCTGCCAGGGCGGCATGGATGCCGTAAGGGAACTGGGCGGTTGCCTGGCCGTGGCTACGGCGGTCATGGAGGACCTCGGCGAGCGGGGGATCGACATCGACGAGTACGGGCCCATGGTATTCTCCCTGGACGCCGAATCTGATTTCTTCGAGACCGTCGCCAAGTTCCGCCTGGCGCGCAAGATGTGGGCGAGGATCGCCAGGGAGAAGTTCGGCGCCAAGACCGAGCGAGCCATGCATCTGAAGATAGGGATCCGCACCTCCGGCCTGTCTCTGACCCACCAGAAACCCCTGAACAACGCCGCCCGCGTCACCCTCCAGATACTCAGCTGCGTTCTCGGCGGCGTGAACTCACTGGATGCCTCGAGTATAGACGAGGCCATCGGCCTTCCCTCGCCCGAGGCACGTCTTTTTAACTTGGACGCGCAGCATATCATCACCCACGAAGCCAACGTGCCCCTGGTCGCCGATCCCCTCGGGGGCTCCTACTATCTCGAGTGGTTGACCAGCAAAATGGAAAGCGAGGTCAACGCTTACCTAGACGAGATCGCCGAGCAAGGCGGCATATTCGAGTGTCTCAAGTCGGGATGGCTGAATCAGCTCATGGAATCCTGCCGCCTCAAGGTGCAGCGGGAGAAAGCCGAGGGGACGAGACTGATCATAGGGGTTAACTCCTTCCGCGACGAGGACGACGAGGAGGGCCCCATCAACGAGGCTATCCGGGACGTGGCCTATAAACCGCCCTCCGTCGCCATGCGCGAGGAAAAGGTACGCGAGGTCAAGCGGTTCAGGGAGAGCCGCGACATGCAAAGGCTGCTGCCGCTGGCAGGAGACCTGCTGCGCATTACGAGGGAGGGAGCCAACGTTCAGCGCGCGGTGATCGAGGCGGCCAAAGCCGGCCTTACGCTAGGGGAGTGTGTCGGCATTATCCGGCTGGGTTACGGGATCGATTATGATCCCTTCAAGCAGATAGAGATGCCGGATTTCGTGCGCGAGTTGATCGGGGGTTAGGTAGGATCATGGAGGAGGTGCGCAAGAAAAGGGTGCTCATCGCCAAGGTTGGTTGCGACATCCACGAGAGGGGAGCGCTGACGCTGCTTACCGCCCTTTCCGGCGCCGGTATGGAGGTCATCTACACGGGCCGCTACCAGACCCCCGAAGCCGTGGCCGTCGCGGCCACCTCCGAGGATGTGGACGTGATCGCCTTGAGCGACCATACCGGCAGCCTGCCCATCATCGCCGAGCAGGTTATTGCTGAGCTGAGTAAGCTCGAGGCAGGAGATATCCCCATAATCGCCGGCGGCCTCCTTACGCCCCAGGACGTGGAAGCCCTCGAGTCCATGGGAGTGAAGGGAAACCTCGGACCGGGCACGCCCATCGAGGCCATCGTCGATATCATCAACGAAATAACCAAGCGATGATCCCGCCCTCTGAAGAAACCAATCCGTCTGAGCAACTCCCTGCGCCGGTCTGAATCTCGTAAGCGACAGTGCCGCCCGAAGGGCGGTGCGGCGTGTCAGCGCCTCCACATTTATTATGCGGCGTGTCAGCGCCTCAACGTTTCCACTTGAAGGCCTGACACCCGTCTTCTATCCCTGGAGACCTGTCACCCGTGATCTGCGCCGCCACTTCCTCTGGCGAACCCCGTCCGTCTGAGTAACACCGCACAAGAAGAGGCTAAAGGAAGATGTGCGTGTTTATTTCTCCGCAAGGGACGCAGAATCGCCACTCGTTCATAGTACAGCAGAAAACCCGATTCCCGGGAACCGGGGGTCGGTCCGAAGCCAGGAATCGTGCATAGAAGCGGTTGATTTACTCCAAGCCAAGGCGGGTGTCGTTAAGC
>JAFGDU010000155.1 GCA_016931915.1 Actinomycetota bacterium | reverse complement strand
CCCAGAGCCACCGGCCGCCGTCTCTCCCGGTCTATGGCGTAGCCGATGAGCCTTCCCTCAGACGGCAGATCGAGCACTGTCTCCTTCTCCCGGTTGTAGGCGCGGCGCAGGCCCCTGGTCTCGACGCGCAGCCCCGGGGGATGGTATATGCTCGCCAGTTCCTCCGAGTCAAGGATGGTGCGTGACCCGAACACTGGATAGAGGCGGCGGGAGGAGAGCTTCAGAAAGAGTCTGCGGTTATAGAACCAAACCCTGTTTCTCTTCAGGCGGTTGAACCATGTGTATACCCCGAAGGCGTCGGCTAGAGCCTCGACGTCGTGGTAGCGGGCGTTATCTGACTGCACTACAAGACGGATCTCCACCCGGAAGGAGTTACGGTTCAGTTTAACGCCCGCCGCCTCTTCGAATTTCTTCGTTTCCTCCGTGAGCATGCCGGAATTAGTGTTTGTGCCCCCGTATCTCTGCCCTTCTTCCTCGCCCATGCCGAAGATAAGCTCGCCTGCGACCTCAAAGAGGCCTCTCAGTACCCAAACCACACGTTTCGTAGATATTCTTATACTCCTTCTCTTCCTTACCTGGTTGATAATGCAGCGAGCCTTGGCGTGCCACCACGCACCTATTGGCTTTACGAGTATCTGGATGGTGCGCGTCTCGCCTGGCTCTGATCCTGAAAGAGAGTTGGTTATGGCCTCCATGGGATCCTTGCCGTCGTCATCATCGAAATAGGCGGTCTTTAAGGCATAGACTGGGTGCCTCGCCTGCTTTATCTGGCACATCACCGCCCTCGTACCCAGTCCTATCAGCTCCTCCTCCGATTCCCTGTAGACGATATTGGGGTAGCTTGCCGTGAATATGCTTCTTACACGCTTGGGAAGGCCCGCCTCGTCCGGGACCGAGATATAGAAGGCGATATCCTGTGAGGAATGGATCTCTAAGGTTACGTGTGGCTGGGGGGCGAGTATCCTCTTGTACCAGGGATACCTTATGCCGTGCAGGCTGTTGAAAAGGCTGGATGCGATCTCATGGCTGGAATCGTCGTCCCTCGGGAGTTGGATCTCGAACGTCCTGATGTTTGCCACCCGGGAGAATCTCCTCCTCCACCTTAGGTTTGTTATCAGAACCAGAAAGAGGCATAACGGCAACAAGATTGCAATGGAGGCTGCCAGAATGTCTTGTGGGTTCACTTCGTCATCACCTCCGATGTCTCTATCCGATTATCGCAGTGCTTCCTCGGTGAAGATGCTCGATGATCTCCCCGGGATCGTAGCGGAGATACTTGCCCACCCTTATGTGTGGAAGCTCCCCCTTTTGGGTCAGACGATAGACCTGTGAGACTGGGATCTTGAGCATCACCGCAAGCCCCTTCGGGTCTAGAAGACTATCCATTTTCTCTCCCTTTCTTCTGTTCACATGATGATTAACGGTCCATATTAGAAAGTATAGGCCTT
This sequence comes from Actinomycetota bacterium, assembly GCA_016931915.1. Taxonomy (GTDB): domain Bacteria; phylum Actinomycetota; class Geothermincolia; order Geothermincolales; family RBG-13-55-18; genus SURF-21. The sequence goes on along the minus strand of JAFGDU010000155.1, from coordinate 39,562 downwards.
TAATTAAAACATGTCAATATGTTAATATTTAATTAGTAATAAGCGTAGACATAATGACGATTCTAGAAACTGCCTAAGAACAGAGAAAAGGATGCATGAGCCAGCTTGACGATTGTGCACAGCGTGGCTATTATGTGCCGAGGATTAATCCTCTTTAACTATTAGGCTCTAGGAAAATGCTGGCCGCCCTATAAGATCTTCATATGAAAAAGACCTACAAGACGCCCACTGGAGTGTTTTCTTGACTAAATCTCTAGATCTATACCTGGCTGCGACTAGCGGTGTTGCAGGATATGGAGTTGCAGACGCTGAAGAATGACTAGGAAACGGGCGATTTTATCAAGACTTTATCATCTTTGCTACATTTACGAGGATGTTAAATGAAATGTCTCATTTATTTTCTATAGGGCGACATTTAAGGAGGGTCTTCAATGCTTGCATTAACTATTGTATTTGCATCCCTTTTCTTACTCATTTCAGGAATATATCTTTGGCAATGCTATCAAGGGGATAGGTGCCGGCAGGATACAAAATTCAGTTCATTCTATACTGGCGTTGTGGCAATTCTGCTCGGATCAGCAGTTGCTTTCTTTTCAATATTTGCTCTCTACCAAGAAGAAACAAGGAAAGTGGATGAGCTCAAGCAATCAAACGACATTGGTTATACCGGTGGATTTGTATCTGGAGGGTCAAACGAGAAGAATTGGGATAGTACATATTATTTTACTGAATGCCCTTATCAGCACTCGTTTGATATTTGGCTGCTATTAACGAACCCCAATGACAAAGAAAGCGTGTTCGTAACAGTAACTTTGTATCCGAATGATGGCGAGAAGATTTCGAAAGATTATGATATCAATCCAATGTGCAGAAAGACCATAGAGCTTAATTTCAGGCCCGAAGGAGATTATTGGATAGAAGTAGTTGAAAAGAATAAAAAGCCTTTCATATGCGAAAGAGCAGCATACTTTAAAAACGAAAGCAGAACAGGTGGGTATTTATCAGTAGGTTTACGAGAAAAAGAGTGTTCTCCTATTTGGTACTTCGCTGAAGGTAATGTAAGCCCCCTGTCTGAAACGATAGTTTCGGCTGTTTACATTCCTAAAACTGATACGGAATATGATGAGTTGATTTGTCGAATAACAAGGCTGCCTGATCAGGATCAATCGGAGGAGGCGGTGTCCATAGAACGCCCCTTAATTAAGAACAAGCGTGTACATTATAACCTGGGATTTGATCTAAACATAAAAGGTAGCACAGCGGTAATGGTAGAGGGCATAGGAAAGCGTGATGTAGATAATGACGGCGAACTTGATGAAGAATATATAGATATATATGCAGAAAGAGTAATGTACTTCAAGTATATCCCAAGATATTTCAGAGAAGAGTGAATCAAAGAACCGGCGAATTTCCCGTTAAGGGGGGATTAGAGAGGTAGCATACATGAAGATCTACAATGTCTCTGTAATCCTCACAATGGATTTCGCTGTTTTCGGACTTGCAGGAGGAGGGCGTCATGGCACACATCTTTAAACGTTATAAGAAAAACGGGGATCTACGCTATGTAGTGCGCTTTCGTGCACCCAACGGTAAATGGACGGAAAGGGTTGCGGGGGGAACAAGGGAAGCGGCAGAGATACTGAAGAACAGGATCGAATGTGAGTTAAACGAAGGGGTGTTTGGAACCGGAGACAATCCACTATTCAAAGACTATATTGAGGGTTTCTGCCGGGCTAAGAAAGAGCTGGTGAAACCGTCAACTTATGAGGATTACTGCCGCGTGATTAGGAACCACTTCATCCCCTACTTCGGCGACATGCGCCTCTCCAAGATCAAACCCGCAACGGTTAAGGATTTCATGTTCCTGATGGAAGAGAAGGGTCTGTCGCTAGAGACCAGGGGTAAGCTCTTTAGATATCTGAAGAGCATACTGCAGACAGCCTGGCATTGGGGAGTTATAGATAGAGATCCGACTTTTACGATACAGAGGCCCCGTAGGGCACACCGGGTGATGGATTATCTTACTCCCGAGGAGATAAAGATCCTGCTTAGCAAGACCCAGGGCGAGATGAAGGCCCTGCTCTCCGTGGCTTGTCTGGCCGGCTTGCGCCAGGGCGAGATTCTAGGCCTGAAATGGAGAGACATTGACTTCGATAGAGAGAAGATATCTGTGGTGAGAAACTACAGTCCCGTGCATGGGTTCGGCCCGCCCAAGACCGAGAGCTCCAGGCGTGCCGTTCCATTGATCCCGAAACTTGCGGAGACCTTGCGTGCACATCATAACTCCCAGGGACAGCCCAACTTAAATGACCTGGTATTTCCCAATAGCATTGGCAATCCCAAAGACAGGACCAATTTGACAAACCGGGAGTTTAAAAGGGCTCTTAGAAGAGCGGGGCTGCGGATGATAAGATTCCACGATCTCAGGCATTCCTATGCTAGCCTCTGCATTGCAGCCGGCATTAATCCAAAGGCTCTTCAGCAAGCCATGGGCCATCACTCGGTGGAGACAACGCTAGATGTGTATGCTCACATGCTTCCAGGTTCCTATACAAATATCGTTGAGAAGATGGAGACGATTCTGGCATTAAACAATTTGTAATAGCCACTTCCCGGGCAAGCTAATTCCAAAGCCCATTATTATATGCGATGCTAGGCATTCGCCAAACACCCCTTTGCAGATCACTATTTATGAGCGTCTTCGATTAATTGTCTTGTTAAAGACAATTGCTTCTCTAAAAAGGCTTTCTCGACGCTACTCAATGAGCCAGCGTTCAGATGCTGAACGAGCCATAAACCGCTTTCGCGGATCTGAAATTTTGGCGAATGATTACCGAGCCAACGGTCGGACGCTTTACATAGTGGGCATTTAAAGACAGTTCCGATAAGCGAGCTTTCGATTCCCCTCGAGCCTATTACCGGAATATTGTCATCAATGGCAATGTAACGGAAAGAGAATCTATTCCTTAAGATGTCTGTAATCTCTTTTTCTAAGCTCTTTTCCTTCTCAATATCACGAAGATGCCCTTGGATATGCCTGTTATCTCTAGTTGTAAAGTCGATATCCCAAATCTTTAAGTACTCATCATCTCTCTTGCTAAGAAGTGCTCGGCCAATATTCTTTCTAAAGATGCTCCTCTCATGTGGTGCAGGTCTATTTTCATCAAATTCCATTTTCCTTTCGTCGAGAAGAAAATGCTCGCTGATCCTGTTTCTGAAATTCCCTGCTCTAGATGTGCCTATTCTAGTAATCCTTAAATTATTGCCCCCATGACCCCAAATTTCTCCTTCTTCATAGAAAAAATATATACCGCTTTTAGGGAGTTGCCTTATATCGAAGGGGAAATGCAACAATGGGAGTTCCTCCAGACATAAATGTAGCCATTTGCATAATAGATCATCGCCTTTGGTTTCTCTCATCACTTTTCCCTCATGATTTCGCTCTTATGTGAAAAGAGCCTTATTCTAGTTTTTAGGTCAGAAGAATTGATCAGTTCCCTGTATAAACCATGAAAGCGTCCCGGATTATGGTAGAACCATATCTCATCAAACGGCTGCAATCTTTCGTCAAAATTTCTATGAAGTGATTCAAATTCTTCTCTAGTAACTCTGTCGGGATTCTTTTCGTACCACGATACTTGGTCCTTCGAGAATAAAACGCCGTACTGATCTGAGAATATCGCCCACTTTGCATTCATCAGCTCACATTGGTTAATGAAACCTATTAGCGGTGTAGCTGTATATAATTTGTCCGGTGTCACTTTTTTCCCACTTTTCCGCAAGGACTCGTCTTTCTTGGCCGAGCAATGAGTGATATATATTCTCATTAATACTTCCCCCCATCTACCCGAAGCTTTATCTGATATGTATAACGTGCTCAACGGATTTTCCGTATTAAAATCTCATAAAGTAGGGGTGCGAGTCCTTTTCTTATAAAACGCATGCCTAAATTGGGAGGCATGTATGTTACCTGCTAACTATTAATACTTCCTCTTCTTAGCGGCTTCCTTAGCTATCCTGCTGTCCTCAGCGTCTTTTTCCCTCCTCCATTTCTCGAACATCTTCTCCGCCCTCTCGGGTATGTGATTCGAGACGAGTCCCATCACCTGCTTGCGGACACAGAAGAGATAGACCTTTCCATCGCGGATGTTGTCCAAGTATTCGTTCCTTTGACTATCTCTGAGCGAATGAATACCGATGAACTCGTCTACGCCCTCAGGGGGTTCCCTGTCCCTATCCCAATCTTCTTTCTCTTCTTTTGTAAGATGCCTCAGGTAGAACAAGGCTCTCTTATGCCAAGTGACCAGGTAATCCTCTCCATGCCTGAGTCCATCCCGGATCTCTATAGGTTGGTTGTGGAGGTCGGAAATAGTGATGATATTTATTGCCTGGTTTCTTGCGGGAACGTATTTTTCTGGCCTCACCGGCTCCTTCTTCTTAGCCACGTTGACGCCCTCCTCGTCTAAACAACCATCGACCGCATATGAGCCGCTATTGTAATGAGCACGTCCCTTTAATTTAAACATCGAAAGCTCACTGTCTCCATTATCATCTAGTCCTTTAATTATGTCAATATGCTATTATGTCACTGGTATGTGCTACATTTTTGTAGAGCTAGATGGAGGTTGCATGGCTAGCATATACAAGCGATACAGAAAAGACGGGACCGCACGCTATGTGGTAAGGTTCAACGATCCATACGGAAATAGGACCGAAAAGATTGCAGGTAGCACAAAAAAAGCAGCGGAATCGTTAAAGATAAGCATCGAAAGGGAGTTAGCGGCGGGTACGTACGGCCAAAAAGCACCCGAGGATCCGATCTTCATGGAGTTCTGTGAGGATTTCCTCAAAGCCAAGAAGAGCCAGGTCAAGCCCTCAACACATGAAGATTACAAGCAGGTTGTCGAGAACCATATAAAACCGTTCTTCAAGAAGAAGAGGATATCTGCCATCACTCCCATATTGGTCCAGAACTTCCTCTCGTATTTAGAGGAGAAGAATATCTCCCCAGGTACCCGGAGGAAGATATACCGTTACCTGAAAGTCATCATCCATCACGCACAGACTCTCGAGATAATTGCCAGGGACCCCACCATGTCTATCCGTTCTCCCAGAGTGGAGAAAAAAGAGATGGCCTGCCTTACACCGGATGAAGTATCCAGGCTTCTTGAAGCAGCCGACGACTACCTCATGCCGCTACTGGCTGTTGCCTGTTTCGCTGGGCTTCGCCAGGGAGAGATCCTTGGCCTGAAATGGGGGGACGTCGATTTCACCCACGGCAACATCCGGGTGGTCAGGACCTATGATCAAGACTTCGGGTTTAGCGAGCCTAAATCGAAATCTTCACGCAGGGCTGTGCCTATACCCCAGTTCCTTGTCTGCATACTTAAGAGGCTGCATGAGAAGGAGGAGGCGCAGGAGTCCGATGAGCTGGTCTTTCCTAATTCCGTAGGAAAGCCTCGTGACCGCCGCAACCTCATCACCAGAGGTTTTGAGAACGCCTTAACGGACGCGGGTATTCGTAGAATCCGCTTTCACGACCTAAGGCATACATACGCAAGCCTCTGCATCGCCGCCGGCATGGACCCTAAGGCATTGCAGAGAGCCATGGGGCATGCGTCTATAAGCATGACCATGGATACCTATGCTCATCTCTTCCCCGGTTCGTACGAGCGCCCTCTTGCCCGATTAGAGGGCATGTTCTCCTCCCAGTTCAACGATGATCCAAGCCCGGAATAACGGGGTAAAAACAGGCCCACGGAAAATTTTGTGGTTATATTGTGGTTACGGGATCTCCTACCTCTTTGAACGTAAAAACCAGGCCAGAGAGAACATCCTCTGACCTGGTCTTTTTCTGGTGGGCCCAGCAGGACTCGAACCTGCGACACGCGGATTATGAGTCCGCTGCTCTGCCAACTGAGCTATGGGCCCGTATGACTTTTCCAGGGGAATATTATAGCGCAAAGGAGAAGGGGGTTTGAATACGGAAAGGAGCCCGTTTGCCCGGGCCCCTTGTATATTGCTACTGAAACGCCGCCGCTTGTGCCTTACCATCCATTCCTAATCGGAGATAGTGAGTGACGGCGGTGGAGGCTCTTCCCCGGGTGGTGCCGCTGTCGAACCGGGTTGTGGCGGTGCAGCGGACCCTTGAGGTGGCGCTACGCCACCGGGTGGAGGCGGCACCGTCGATGGTGGTGGCGGCGGCGGCTGGACGCTTGGGGGCGGCGGCGGTTTAGTACCGTAGGTCCCGCCGGACTGCGGACCGGTGTAGACGCCGCTTCCTCCGCCGGGAGGGTACTGGTATGGACCATGGCCGCCCATGGGGGTTTGCCCGGGCGGTGCCGGCGGGCGGCGGTACATCACCAGCATCACGATCACCAGGATGATGCCCAGCACCAGAAGGCCGATGACCACGGCAATGATCACCCCACTGAGGTCGGTCTCCTCGCTGGTCGCCGACTTCTTCTCCGTCTCGATGGCGCCCTCGTCGATGGCGTCGCCCTCCTCGCCCAATGAGGCAATGGCGGCCTGGAACGGTTCGTCAGACGTTGCCTGCAGTATGTAGGTGTTATCTCCGTCCCTCTTCAACCCGAAGGTGTATTCGTCGGTCGACCACGCCATCCAGGCACCTATTGGCGATCCCTTCTCCGCCTCATCCTCGAAGCGGTCCTGGATATATTGCACGTAAGCGGAGAGGAACTCCTGCGCGTCCTTCTCACTGTCCCAGGCGTAAGCCTGGACCAGCAGCTTGTCCCCGTCGGGATCGCTGTAATAATGGTAGCGGTTTCCGCCCCATCCCTCGGCTGCATCCTCCGTTGCGTTTCCCGAGAGGTACGGCTGGAATAGCTCGTAGACGTCGAACTCACCCAGCACGTTGTCGTAGTCGAGCTCCCAGCCACTGCCCAGCTCCGACGACATATCGTCGAGCTGCACCTCCACCGCTCCTTCGCCATCGAGATATTTCTCGGGGTGGTAGATCTGCTCAGTAGTCGTAGGCGGTTCGCTGAAGGCCTTGTCGATGGCGTCGAAGCCGTCCGACCTGTCGTGTATGTAGCGGGCGAAATCAGCTCCCTCCAGATAGGGGAAGAGGAGGCTGTCGTAGATATAGTCGGGGGCGCTGTCCAGCACCTCGGTGGAGTAATCACCGCTCTCCAATTGCATGTCCAACAGGTCGTCGGCGGACACGTACTTCAACAGCCAGTACTCAGAGGCGATAACGGCGTCGCCTTCCACCAGGCAGGTCGCCGCGAAGGAGGCGTCGTCGTCGGTCTCCTCCGCAACATCGTCGGGATCGTGGAAGGGCGGGCGCATGAGGTCGAAGTTCTGGTCCTGCAGGTAGTGAACGAACTCGTGGGACAGGGTGTACTGGTCCATAGCGCTCATGGACTGCGATTCCGAGACGAGGTAGAGGCTGTCGTCCTCGGGGTCGTAGAAACCGGCGATCTGCTCCGTGAGCAGGGCGATGTAGAACTCCTCCAGGTCCAGGTCCGGCTCGATGAACCCCAGTAAGACCATGATGTCCTCGGCGTCCTGGATATCCTCCTCCGGGTTCTCCTCCGCGAAGTCCTCGAGCATACGCTCCTCGAGCTCGGCCCGGGTGAGGTAATTGACGGGGATGTTGGGGTCGGCCTCGAGCCCCCGTATCGATTCCGTCTCGACGAAGACATCGTCTATCACTTCCTGGTTTGACTGGGCCAGGGCCAGCGAGAGAGGAAGCGCCACAATCACAAGGGCCAGGACCAAGGCCACCAATATCCTACGCATCGCTTGTTTCCTCCTTTACGCCTGTGCGCGGGCATATATCGTTAAGACAGCATCCGGGGCAGTTTGGTTTCCTCGCTTTACACACCTGCCTTCCGTGCTCGATGATATTTATGTGCAGCCTGAACTTTATATCGTCAGGTACCAGCTCGTCCATGATATCGTGCGCCCTGTCCGCGCTGGCCCTGGGCGGGATGATGCCCAGCCGTTTACCCAAGCGGAAGATATGCGTATCCACCGGGAAGTAGGGGTAGCTCAGCTGAAAGAGCAGTAGCACCGCCGCCGTCTTCCTGCCCACGCCCGGCATATCCAGGAGATATGCCATGGCCCTTTCGCTCCCCATGTTACCCAGGCATCCCAGGGAATACTCCCCGCAGTCCCGGTGCACTATCTCCAGCACCTTTTTGATCCTCTCGGCTTTGACGTGAGCTATACCCCCCGACCTGATGGCATCCTCGATATCCTCCGTCCTGGCGCCTGCCGCTTCCTCCCAGGCGGGAAACCTGTCCTTCAACTCGCGGAAGGCGCGGTGCGAATTCACGTCGCTGGTGTTCTGGGAGAGGATGGTATGGATGAGCCCGTCAAGAAGCTCCTCGAATTGGGGGTTCCATTCCTTGTCGCCATAGCAGCGCAGCAGGCGCCTGTCTATCTTAGGTATGAGCCTGGCGGCTGGGTCTCTGTGTATGGCGCCGCCGCGTTTTTGAACACTTTGGCTATATAGTCTGTCTGTTCGGTTCATGAGCCCGTTTTTCCACTTCCAGCCTTACTTAAACTCGTGTGAATGTTCAGTTTTCGCGTTTGTCCCAGCATAGCACAGACATAAATCATGTTCTTCAATTTGACAATCTGTGCAAATTATGTGGAAAATATATAAAAATCGTGTAGTTATTCATTGACGGAGAAGGAGGAGACGACTTGCCAAGGAGAGACAAAAGAGCCGACATCGTCAATGCCGGGATCCGCATATTTTCCCGCAAAGGGTTCAACCGCTGTTCGGTTGAGGATATTCTGCAGGAGGCCCACGTGGCCCGCGCCACCTTCTACAGCTACTTCGACAGCAAGAAAGACCTCTTCGTTGAACTCGTGGACAGCATACTGAACACCATGTTCGAAATCGTGGCGAAGGAACTGGGCGACATCCCGTCGACAATCGACGAGCTCAAGGAGAAGACAACAAACACCATCCTGGCACTCTACAAATTCTTCAGCGAGAATTGGGAGTTCTCCGCCATCTATATCAAGGAAGTCATGGGCATGAACCCCGAGATAGACTACCGCATCGTCGAATGGCAGCAGCGCGTGTCGGAGATGGTCAAGATCCTCCTGACGCGCGGCATCGAGAAGGGCATCTTCCGCCCCATGGACGTAGATATCGTTTCTGCCGTGGTGGCGGGCATCCCGCAGCATCTCGGCCTGCAGCTGTTCATGCTCGGCGAGAACCTGGATCTTCCAAGGGTGGCCAACGCGGTAACCGACTACCTCATCTACGGGCTGGCGACACGAAACTAACGTTATCCTCAAAAAGATAAAAAGGGCTCCGTTGATGCGGGGCCTTTTTCTTTGTCTCGGAAGACACGTTCGGGATGTAACTGGTGTAAAGGGGGTCAGCTCCGGACATGGGACATTTTTGTCCCGTTTGGGGATCAGCCCGAAGCGTATTTGCGCAAAGCATTGTTCTTGGCATGACTGTCTAGACACGTTCGTTATCATGCCCTGTCCATGTCCAGCTAAGGGATCATTCAGGCCGAGCCCGGAGCTGATGAAAAAGCGCCGTTCCTTTGATGAACCGCTATATTATACTGGACTGAAGTAGGGGGTGAGGACTTGGCCGGCAGCAATCGTTTTCGGTCTGCGGACAGCGAGAGAGAGTTTGCCCTTGCACTGGAGGGTGCCAGGGGTATCCCCATCCTCTCCATATCGGATGGGTATGGGGACGAGGAGTACTCCATCGCCGCCGGCTCTCCCCTGCTGGAAATCGCCGCCTGGAGTCCATGCCCTCCCTTCCGCGTTTCGAATCCCGCCGATTGCCTCGACATCGAGAGCTCGCTACATAAGATCGATGACGGTGTCTTCCGGCTGCAGCACCTGCTGCGAGCTCGGCGCCACACCTTCCTGGGTAGGTGTACGGCTTCCCTGAGCCTCGCCGGCCCTCTTCCCGCAGGCGGCTACCGCTTCATCCCCCACCTGCATCCCGAGCCGGATATGGTCGCGCCGGACCAGGTATTCCGCTCCCCCTGCGTCATCCTGGAGGGAGATAAGGCGGCCGTGGCACTGGTGCCCGACCTCACCGCCCTGGACACCCTGAACCGGAGCGGTATAAGGACCGCCCTCACCCTGGAAGGGAGCACCATATCCTACGGGATCGTGGGCCATCGCGTGAAAGGGCACGTGTATTTCTCCGCCAGAACCTTTCCCGGTTTCGCGCTCAAGAGAGGCCGGGAAGCGGTTCTCTCCTATTACCTTTTCGTCACGGGAGGAAGCGGCGCGGAGGTCCACCGCCGCGTGAACTCCTTTCTCTGGCAGAGCAGCGGCCGCACGCGCATGTCCGAGCCCGGGCCGCAGCAGCTGCCCCTGGACGAACATGCCCGGCTCGCCGGCAACTGGGCCTTCCTCAACGAGGAGAACTGGACCGAGCTGGAGATCGAGGGAGTGAGGTGTGGGGGCGCGTACACTTACAACATGAATTCAACCCTCCCGCCCCTGCGGCGGAACAAGATCACCAATACCGCCTTCATCCTCCTGCCGCGCCTCTACGCCTTCGTCCTGAGGTTCGGCGCGGCCCACGTCACCAACCACCCCGTCCTCTACCGGCTCCTGCGCAAGTCGCTGGGCTCGAATCCCGGCGCCTCGCCCTCCGTCATCGAGCTCCAGAGCTGGTTCAGCAACGTACGCTCGGCATACGGGGCGGCATGGCTGGCGGAGGAGATGGACGATGGGGAACTGCGGCGCAGGGCGGCACTGGTGCGCGAGTTCGCCCTGGCCTCGCCGCGCCCCGACGGGCTCTTCCCCGCCGTCCTCTATCTCGTGGGCAACAGGATGGTGTGGAGGAAGGGGACCCGCGGCTTCACCATCACCAACGACTACCACCTGGCGGACAGCTGCACCACCGGCTATCACCTGCTGGAATGGTACCGCGACCTAGGCGGCGAGCCGGCCGTTCTCGAGGCTTGCCGCAGGCAGGCCGATGCCGTCATGGACATCCAGCTTCCCAGCGGGGCTTTCCCCGCCTGGTTCCGCTTCAAGCGGGGCAAGGCCGCAATAGACCCCTGCCTGGGGGAGAGTGCCGAGTCCGCCGCGGCGGTTATGTTTCTCGCCCTGCTGTACAACATCACGGGGGAGGAGAGGTATCTCCACGGCGCGCGGTCGGGAGGCGATTTTCTCATCGCCGGCGTGGTGGAGCCGAATATCTGGTACGACTACGAGACCTTCTTCTCCTGCTCGCCCAAGCCGGTGGGATGGACCGATCCCCGCAGCGGTTGCCTTCCCGAGAACGCCATGTGCATGTACTGGACGGCCGCCGCCTTCCTCCAGCTCTACCTGGCCTGCGGCAAGGAGCACTACCTGGAGGCGGGGCGCAGGGCCCTGGACCGCCTGCTCGCCTACCACCAGGTGTGGGACCCGCCCTTCCTCTCCATCAACGTCTTCGGGGGGTTCGCCTCCCAGAACACCGATGCCGAATGGAACGATGCCCGCCAGGGCCTCATTGCTCCCCTGCTCGTCGACTACTACCACGCCACCGGCGAGGCGGAGCTCTTCGAGCGCGGCATCGCCACCCTGCGCGCCTGCTTCACCACCATGTACCTGGGCCGCGAGCCCTACGTGCCACTGCGCCCCTCAGTGCTGGGGGGCATCGAGGAGAACTACGCCCATTTCGGTTACAACGTGCCCACTCCCGGCTACATCATGCTGGACTGGGGTGCCGGCTCCTCCCTCTACGCATCCGCCCGCATCCTCGCCCGGCACGGCCACGTCTACTTGGACCTGCCGGCTGGGAACGCCTTTGGGATCGATGGGTGCATGGTGAGCGCATGCGAGCGGGATGGAGATGCCCTGCGTCTTGATATCACATCCCAACTACCTGGTCCGCGCGAGCTCAGGGTGGTGTGCGAGGGCAGCGACGTTCCCCTGCGCCTGGTGGTGAACGGCAGCGACCTTGGGGTCAGGGACCCTGACGAGATGCGCGGGGGCATCACGGTCCTGCTTGATTGATCCATCTCCTTCCTCATCGTCATAGGCCGCCCTCATCAGCGTCTTTGCGGGAGGCGGTGATCATCCTCAGCTTCTTCGTTCTGAACTACCTGATCAGAAGGAGGATCATCGAGCCAATAAGGTTGCTCTGTCATCGCGAGGAGCTGTCCTCGGCGACGTGGCGATCCCCTTCTGGCCGCACCAACCCTCCAGCGTCATTACAAGGAAGGGAAGCCGAGGCCGCAAACCCCTTGTTGCCGCAACCTGGCATATTCCCAAAGGATATTGCTTCGCTGCGCTCGCAATGACAATGAGAATAACTCGCGAAAGGGTTATCCTTGCAGACTATGTGGGGCCGAAGAGGACGGCGGGGCCGGGCTCGAGTTTGGAATTCTCCTCCGCTATCCGGCGCAGCTCCTCGAGGATGGCTTCTCCTCCGGGTTTGAAGAGGTGGGCGAAGCGCTTCTGCGGGCGCAGGTAATCCTCGACCGGCTTGCGCTCCTTTACCTTCTTCACCTTGGTGATAACCCCCTCCTCGATCTCGAAGACGGGAAAGAGATAGGTCTCCACGGCCAGGCGGGCCATCTCCACCGACAGGTTCGACTCTATTCCCCAACCCGGCACACAGGGCACCAGCAGGTGCAGGTATTTCGGGCCCTCTATCTCCAGGGCTTTCTTCACCTTGCGCATGAGGTCCCGCGGCTCGGCCGGGGTAGCGGTGGCGACGTAGGGCACGCCGTGGGCCACGGCGATGAGAGGCATGTTCTTCTTGCGCGTCTTGTTGCCCCAGGACATGGTCCCGGGAGGGCTGGTGGTGGTGCGCGCCCCCGGGGGTGTGAGGCTGGAGCGCTGGTAACCCGTGTTCATGTAAGCCTCGTTGTCATAGCAGACGTAGAGGATGTCGTGGCCACGTTCGAACATGCCGCTGAGGCAGCCCATACCGATGTCCGCGGTGCCACCGTCCCCAGCCTGGGCGATGATCTTGACGTTCTCGTAGCGCCCCATGGCCTTTAGCGCCACCTCCATGCCGGAGGCCACAGCGGCGGCGTTCTCGAACAGCGAATGTATCCAGGGCACCTCCCACGAGCTGCGCGGATAGGTGGTGGTATATACCTCCAGGCAGCCGGTGGCGTTGGCGACGATCACGCGGGGGCCGGCCGCCTTTAGAACCAGGCGCGCGCCGATAGCCTGGCCGCATCCGGCGCAGCCGGTGTGGCCCGGCTCCATGAGGTTGATGATGCGCCCATCCTCGAGCGGCGTCATTTCTCATCACCGTCCATAAGGTCCATGCGCAGGCCGCGGAATTCCACCCGGCACGCGGGATTGGAGGCCAGGTCCCGCGCCACCTGCTTGATGTCCTCCTTGGTTATATCCCGTCCCCCTAGGCCCATGATGAAGCTGGATATCTCTGGACAATCCTCGCCACAGAAAGCGGCGCGCATCTCGGAGCATAGTGTCCCCTCCAGCCCCAGGGATATGTCCTTCTCGATCACCCCGACCACCTGCGATTCTTTGATCGCATCGTGCACGGCGTCCTTGGGGAAGGGACGCATGCAGCGGATCTTGATAATGCCTACCTTCAGGCCTTCGTCCCGCAGCTCGTCCACGGCGTCACGCATGGTGCCCAACACCGAACCCATGGAGACCAGGACCACGTTGGCATCGGTGATATCGTAGGTCTCCACCAGCCCCCTCCCACCATGCCCGAAGGCCTCGTAATACTCGTCGGAGACCCTCCTGATTACCGAGCGGGCTTCTATCATGTCCATATGCACGTGGTAACGCGTCTCCATATAGGCGTCGGGCCCAACCATCGATCCCATGGTGAAGGGGCCGTCGGGATCCAGGCGGTAGATGGGTTCGTAGGCCGGCAGGAAATCGTCCACTTTCTCTTGTTCGGGCAGTTCCACCGGCTCCCATGTATGGGTGAGGACGTAGCCGTCCATGCACACCATGACCGGGATCATCAGCTCCTCGGCTATCTTGAAGGCCTGGATGTGGGTGTCCACCACTTCCTGGTTGTCCTCTACATAGAACTGTATCCAGCCGGCGTCGCGCATTGACACCGAGTCCTGCTGGTCGTTCCAGATATTGATGGGCGCGGAAACGGCGCGGTTTGCACAGGTCATCACCACCGGCAGGCGTAACCCGGCGATATTGAAGATGACCTCGGTCATGAGCAGCAGGCCCTGGGAACTGGTGGCGGTATAGGTGCGTCCGCCAACGGCGCTGCCTCCGAGCACGATGGAGGCCGCTCCGAACTCGCTCTCCGCCAGCACGTAACCTGCGTCGAGGCGCCCGTCGGCGACCATCTTGGAGAGGTCCTCCACGATATGGGTCTGGGGGGTGATGGGATAGGCACATACCAGGTTTGGCCGGCACAGGCGCACCGCCTCGGCTACCGCCCTTGAACCCTCCAGGATATCCCTCACGTCTTCACCTCCCTGGCAACAGTCCTCATCCCATGTCCGGTGTCTCGCATCCCACCTCGAGTACCATGTCTATATCATCCACCGGGCACTCGTGGGCGCAGATACCGCATCCCTTGCAGTAGTCCAGGTTGACGTCGAACTTCTTCTTGTCGATCTGATAGACGGTGCCCTCAGGGCAGCCCAGGAAGCACCTCTGGCAGCCGATGCAGTCCACCTGTTTATACACGGGATACTTGCCCCTCCAGGCCTTGGTCTTGTTCTCGAGGCTGGTCCCGGGCTTGCCCTTGCGTCCCACGAAGATGCGCATCAGTTACACTCCCCCAGACGCTCGCAGGAAACCCTTGTCGCCTCCGCTTCCTTCTCGCCCAGCTCGCCTGGGAACCTGGCCCTGATGGCCTCCTCCACCGCTTCCAGTCTGACCAGGCCCGTGGCGCAGGCAAATGCTCCCACCATGACCACGTTGAAAAACGGCTGGCCTATGATCTCGTAGGCGATCTGCAAGGCGGGCACGGTGTAGATCTTGAATTCCTTGCCGATGGGCAGCTCCTCACCCGGACGGTTGGTGTTCACCAGGACCGCTCCCCCCGGCTTGAGCCCATCCATGATCTCGTCAGAATAAAGCAGGCCGGGATCCTGCACGATGAGAAAATCCGGCTCGTACACCTGCTGGCGCGTGCGGATGGGCTTGTCGTTTATGCGCACGAAGGCCATCACGGGGGCTCCCTGCCTTTCCGCACCGAAACTGGGAAAGGCCTGGGCGTACTTGCCGTCGGCGAAAGCCGCCTGGGCCAGCAGCTCCGCCGCGGTGACGTTGCCCATGCCTCCGCGGCCGTGCACGCGTATCTCTTTCATCTTCCCCCCTCAACATAGAAGGATTCCCC
Organism: Actinomycetota bacterium; assembly: GCA_016931915.1. Classification (GTDB taxonomy): domain Bacteria; phylum Actinomycetota; class Geothermincolia; order Geothermincolales; family RBG-13-55-18; genus SURF-21. Next base: position 24,300 of record JAFGDU010000155.1, on the reverse strand, counting down.
GCCGCCCCGGGCGCTAAACGAGCGTGGCGTTCTTTGTCTGACGAACGCCATCACCAATAGCCTCCTCAATATCATTGCGAGGAGCCGTCTTTGGCAACGCAGCGATCCACTATCAACCACACCGCATATATTCTAAAAAGGGGTCGCTTCGCTGCCCTCGCAAAGACAGAAGTAAGACGGTCGCGATGACGTTATCCGTTGGGCACTTTTCCATGTCTGACCTCAGATGTACCACTGTGGGCGGGATATAATATTAAAAACCGTTCCGTTTCGTCTCGGGAGGGATAGATGGCCGAGAAGATCTCAACGATAAGGGATCGCGCCGATCACACGTTGCCACCCGATTTCCTCTTCGGAGTGAGCAACGCCGCCTATCAGGTGGAGGGGGGTTACAACCGCCCCGGAGGGCCGTACAACAACTGGGCGGAATGGGAGCAGAAGGGCAAGGTGGAGGAACCGGGAGACACCTGCCGTTTCTGGGACCGCTACCGGGAGCACATCGACCTGGCGGTATCTCTCGGGCTCAACGCCTTCCGCCTCAGCCTGGAATGGGCGCGCCTACAGCCATCCTCCGGCACGGGAAAGTCACCGGCTCCCCCATGGGACGAAAAAGCCCTGGACCGCTACGCGGCGATGGTGGGGGCGGTGCTGGACGCGGGGATGGAGCCGGTGGTCACCCTGCACCACTTCACCCACCCCGCCTGGTGCGGCACGGACCTCTGGCTGGACGACTCCTCGCCCGGGCTCTTCGCCGATTTCGCGGCGCGAGCCGCCGGGGAGGTCAACCAGCGGCTGGCAAGCACCGGCAAGCGGCCCATACGCATCTGGGTCACCATCAATGAGCCCAACCTCCTTGGACTGCTGACCTACGTCACCGGGGAGCACCCCCACGGCAAGGTGGGTATCTCCGCCGCCAGGCGCGCCTCCGAGAACCTGACCATCGCCCACGTCCGCGCTTATAACGCGCTCCACGACCTTTACGAGGAGATGGGTTGGAACAGACCACAGGTGAGCTTCAACAATTACTGTATGTGCTTCTATCCCCTGGACAAAGCCGGCTTCGACGTGGTGCGCGCGCCCTCCCAGGGCATTCCCAGGTCCGGACTCGAGGTGCACATCAGATCCAGGAAGGAGGAATGGGACCGCAGGTTCCGCAGCCTGGCCGAGGAGCGATGGGGCCGCCGCTCCTTCCAGATCCTGTATTACCGCTTCATCAACGCGGTCTACGGCAGGCTTGCCGATCCCCTCGGCTCCATGCGGGCCATCGACGCTATCTATTCCTCCCCGCGCACAGATCTCGTCGACTACCTGGGCCTGGACATATACGATCCCTTCACCGCCGCCTATGCGCCCAAGCCGCCTACACCGCGCAGGATAAAAGATGGGGAACCCCTCCTCCACACGCCTCTATGGGAGAACCATTACGACGCAAGGGAGTTCGGCGGAGTTATACGGGGGTATGCGGAGGACGCCGGGGCGCTGCCCATCTATATACTGGAGAACGGTATGTGCCACCGCCAGGCATACGGCAAGGCGGCCGCACCCCGCAGCGACGGCCTTACCCGCGACGCCTTCGTCAAGAACATGCTGGGGGAGATAGTGTCATGCATCGCAGACGGCGTCCCCGTGAAAGCCTACTCCTTCTGGTCCCTCACGGACAACTACGAATGGGGGAGCTTCGAGCCCCGTTTCGGCCTGCACGAATACGATTTCTCCCGCGGCGAGATAAGGGAAAAGGACGGCCAGGGCGTTGCGGCCGGTAAGGTCTACGCCGATCTCATATCCGCACTGAAGTCTCGCTAGAGGACTAACCTGTACCGTCATCGCGAAGAGCGCAGCAACGCGGTGATCCTATCATGCCCGCAACCGGCTTATTTCTTATCGAGGATTGCTTCGCTTCGCTCGCAATGACACTAACGACTCCAGGCATGAGGCGGAGCCTGACCCCAGTGCCCGGTATGCGTGAAGGAAGAGGTCGTTCCAAAGTAGTATAATTAGAGTATATAAGGACGAGATCGATACCGGGCGCTACAGGGAGCAAAAACAAGCCCACACTCCAATGGACGCAAAGAGCGGGGGGTGGGAATTTTGTTAACCTCGAGGACATTCATCATATTTCTCATACCTGTTGCTATTCTCGGTCTGTTCATCTGGTTCGCAACTACACTCGAGGTCGACAGGAGCAACGTGCAGGTGGCCGGAACCCTTGTAAGCTCCATAGATGTGGAGGTATCCGTAAATTCATCCCGTCTCACCAGTGAGAGCGGCACGCGAAAACTGATCGTGGAGATGGACAGCCAGAACGACAGTTCGACGTGCGTAAATCTCAATCCCAATAAATTCCATCTTGTCCTCGTCCCCAACGAGAACCCTACTGGCTCCGGGGCTGCAGAGCAAGTGTTTATCCCCATGAGGTACACATCATCATGCGAGGAAGCGCCTGCCAGCTTGTCCGCCATACCGGTCGGCGCCGTCCGTTCAGTGACCCTGGTCTTCTACGGGGAGGCGCTGCCCAGTGGAGAGGAGTGGGACGATTATCACCTGAGCCTCGAATACTACGATCCGAGCACCCCCCTGATGCTGAGCAATCTCCTGAGCCCCACCGAGGAATAAATTTCAGACCTCAGACATCAGCCTAGAGAAAACGATAATCCTTGAGATAAAGGTAAGGGCGGGGTCTTATCTGCTCTTTCTTTCTTCAGACTTCAGACTTAAGACTATTTTATGCTTCAGACCTCTTCAGACTTCAGACCTCAGACCTCAGACCCCTAAGAGTGCCAGTCCTGCAGGGGCCTTACCTCCATGCCCCTCTCCAGCAGCGACTCCATGCCGTGCAGGGCGGCGCGCGCCGCGCTCATGGTGGTGATGAGGGGGATATTGTAGAGGACGGCATAGCTGCGGATGGACCACTGGTCCGACCGCGGCCGCTTGCCGGAAGGAGTGTTGATGATCAGCTGCATCTCGCGGTTCTTCATGTAGTCCACCACGTGGGGACGACCTTCGTGCATCTTGTTCAGCACCTCCACCCTGATGCCGTTGCGCTGCAGCACCTCCGCCGTACCCCGCGTGGCCAGGATGTTGAAACCCAGCTCGGATAGGCGGCGGGAGATATGCACGATATCCCTCTTGTCGCTGTCCTTGACGCTTACGAAGATGTTGCCTTCCCGGGGCAGAAAGGAACCGGCGGCGAACTGGCTCTTGGCGTAGGCCATGCCCAGGTCGCGGTCGATGCCCATCACCTCGCCCGTGGAACGCATCTCCGGCCCCAGGATGGTATCAAACCCGAAGAAGCGGTTGAAGGGAAGCACCGCCTCCTTCACCGCGATGTGTTTTATCTCCACCTCGCCGGCGATGCCCAGTTCCCGCAAGGTCTTGCCTATCATCAGCTTCGTGGCCACCATGGCCCAGGATACGCCGGTGGCCTTGGAGACGTAGGGCACGGTGCGCGATGCGCGGGGGTTGACCTCCAACACGAAGAGCAGCTCGTCCTTCACCGCGTACTGCACGTTCATCAGCCCCACCACCCCCAAATCCCTGGCCAGGGCGTAGGTGGCGTTCTTTATCTCGTCCACCATGGCCTCCCCCAGGGAGAAGGGCGGGATAGCGCAGGCGGAATCCCCGGAATGCACTCCGGCCTCCTCGATATGTTCCATCACGCCCGCCACCACCACGTCGCGGCCGTCGGACACCGCGTCCACGTCTATCTCCACCGCCTCCTCTAGGAACTTGTCGATGAGCACGGGGTGGTCCGGCGAAACTTCGGCGGCTCCCAGCATGAACTCCTCCAGGGACTGGTCGTCGTAAACGATCTCCATGCCCCGGCCCCCCAGCACGTAGGAGGGGCGCACCACCACCGGGTAGCCGATGCGGCGGGCTACCGCCAGCGCTTCGTCGAAGGATCTTGCGGTGCCGTTCTCCGGCTGGCGCAGACCCAGCTGGTGCAGGAGGGCCTTGAAGCGGTCGCGGTCCTCGGCGCGGTCGATGGAGTCGGGGCTGGTGCCGATGATGGGCGCGCCGGCGTGCATCAGGGGCACGGCCAGGTTCAAGGGTGTCTGGCCGCCGAACTGCACGATGATGCCCTCGGGCTTCTCCCGCTCGACAATCTCCAGCACGTCCTCCAGGGTGAGGGGCTCGAAGTAGAGGCGGTCCGAGGTGTCGTAGTCGGTGGACACCGTCTCGGGGTTGTTGTTGACCATGATGGACTCGTATCCCTCCTCGCGCAGGGCGAAGGAGGCGTGAACGCAGCAGTAGTCGAACTCGATACCCTGCCCGATGCGGTTGGGCCCTCCTCCCAGGATCATCACCTTGGGTTTTTCGGCCGAGGCGTGTGGTCCCGCAAGGGGCTCCTCCTCCTGCTCGTAGCAGGAGTAATAATAGGGGGTGTAGGCCTCGAACTCCGCGGCACATGTGTCCACCAGCTTGTAGACGGGGCGCAGCGCGGCCCTCGCTCTCCGTTCCCGCACCTCCGCTTCGCCGCTGCCCGTGAGGGTGGCCAGTTGCACGTCAGAGAAACCGAAGGACTTGGCGCGGAAGAGCTCCGCGTCGTCCATGTCCCCCAGCCCGCGGCCGCGCAGGGCGCCCTCCGTCTCCACTATCTCCCTGATGTTCTCCAGGAACCAGGGGTCGACGTGGGATATCTCGTACATCTCCCGCACGCTCATCCCCAGCTTCAGCCCGTAGCGGTAGTAATACAGGCGCTCCGCATTAGGCGTGGTGATCTTCTCCCTCACCACCTCCAGCGCTTCCTCGCGCTCCTCGGGCGTGACCGCCGCTTGTGGGTCCATGAGCTCCTTGCGGTCGCTGCCCAGGCCGAAGCGGCCTATCTCCAGGGAGCGGATGCCCTTCTGCAGCGCCTCCTTGAAGGTGCGCCCGATGGCCATCACCTCCCCCACCGATTTCATGGATATGCCCAGGGTGGGGTCGGCGCCGGGGAACTTCTCGAAGGTGAAGCGCGGTATCTTCACCACGCAGTAGTCGATGGTGGGCTCGAAGGATGCCGGGGTCTCGCGCGTGATATCGTTGGGGATCTCGTCCAGGGTGTAGCCCACCGCCAGCTTGGCGGCGATCTTGGCGATGGGGAAGCCGGTGGCCTTGGAGGCCAGGGCGCTGGAACGCGAGACGCGCGGGTTCATCTCGATGACCACCATGCGGCCGTCGCGCGGGTCCAGGGCGAACTGGATGTTCGAACCTCCCGTCTCCACCCCGATCTCGCGGATGATGGCAATGGAAGCGTCCCGCATGAGCTGGTACTCGCGGTCGGTGAGGGTCTGGGCCGGGGCCACGGTGATGGAGTCGCCGGTGTGGACGCCCATGGCGTCGAAGTTCTCTATGGAGCAGATGATGACCACGTTGTCGGCGAGGTCGCGCATCACCTCGAGCTCGTATTCCTTCCAGCCGATGACCGATTCCTCGATGAGCACCTCCGAGATCATGGACGCCTCGATCCCAGCCGAGGCGATACGCTCGAATTCCTCGGCGTTGAAGGCCACGCCTCCGCCCGTGCCACCCAGGGTGAAGGCGGGCCGGATGATCACCGGAAAGCCAAGTTCCTCGGCGACGGCGCGGGCATCCTCCATGGTGTGCGCCAGGCCGGAGCGTGGCAGGTCCAGGCCGATGGCGGCCATGGCATCGCGAAAGAGTTCGCGGTCCTCGGCCTTGCGGATGGCCTGGTAATTGGCGCCGATCATCTCCACGCCGAACTCATCCAGTGCCCCCATCTCGGCCACCTTGACCGCCGTGTTCAGGCCGGTCTGCCCGCCCAGGGTGGGAAGCAGGGCGTCGGGCCGTTCCTTCTCGATGATGCTGGCCACCACCTCGGGCGTGATGGGCTCGATGTAGGTGCGGTCAGCCATCTCCGGGTCGGTCATGATGGTGGCGGGGTTGGAGTTCACCAGCACCACCTCGTAGCCCTCTTCCCTCAAAGCCTTGCAGGCTTGGGTGCCGGAGTAGTCGAACTCGCACGCCTGGGAGATGATGATGGGGCCTGAGCCGATGATGAGGATCTTGCGAAGATCGGTGCGCTTAGGCATGTCCCTCACCCCGCCCCGCGCGCATGTCGCGGATGAAATCCCCGAAGAGGTAGACGGCATCGTGGGGGCCGGGGGAATCCTCGGGGTGGAACTGCACCGAATACGCCGCATAGCGCCGGTGGCGGAACCCCTCCAGGGTGTCGTCGTTGAGGTTTACGAAGGTGGGCTCCGTCTCATCCGCCACCGCCTCCAGGTCCACGCAGAAACCGTGGTTCTGTGCGGTGATGAGGATGTTGCCGCGCCGCAGGTCCTTTACCGGCTGGTTGGCGCCGCGGTGGCCGAACTTCAGCTTGTATGTGGTCCCCCCCAGGGCCAGGCCAAGGATCTGGTGCCCCAGGCATATGCCGAAGATGGGCTTCACGCCCACCAGCTTGGATACCTCGGCGATGAGGTAGGTGACCGCCGCCGGGTCGCCCGGACCGTTGGAGAGGAAGATGCCGTCCGGCCCCATCTGCAGCACCCGTGAAGCGGTAGTGTCCGCGGGCACGACGATGACCTCGCAGCCCAGGTTGGTGAGGATGCGCAGGATATTCTGCTTGATGCCGCAATCGTAGGCCACCACCCGCAGGGGACGCGCGCCCCCGCCGGAGACGTCGGGCATGACCCCCCTGCCCATGGGCGGGACGTGCGTATCCTCCCAGCGGGAGGGCTCGCAGCACGTCACCGCAGCCACCAGGTCCACGCCCACGTAGCCCGGCGCCTCGTTCAGTTTGCGCTTGAGCGAGGCGAGGTCGGTGTCCTCGGAGGAGATGATGCACATCTTGGCCCCCAGGGACCTGATGTGCCTGGTCACCGCCCGCGTATCCACTCCCTCGATGCCCACGATGCCGTGCTCGGCCAGGTACTCGTCCAGGGACTGGGTCGCCCTCCAGTTGGAGGGATAGCGGCAGCACTCGCGCACCACGAAGCCCTCGACCTGTGGGCGCGGTGATTCCAGGTCCTCGGTGTTGACACCGTAGTTGCCGATGAGGGGGTAGGTCATGGTGATGACCTGGCCCTTGTAGGAGGGGTCGGTGAGGATCTCCTGGTAGCCGGTCATGCTGGTGTTGAAGACCAATTCACCCGTCCGCGTCCCCCGCGCTCCGAAGGGGGTACCGGCAAAGTATTTACCGTCCTCGAGCAGGATGACAGCCTTATCCATTCTCCGGGTTTACCAGCCTCCAGCTACCGCTCTCCAGCGAGATTCCGTTGTCCGGCCTCGCATCTCTTCCTCAGTGCTCCGTTTATTATAGGGAAAGGCGCCGACACGCGGAAGTAGGGGTCACATCTTTATTTTTGAATTCCTTGCCACATAATGGTTGTCTTTTCAAGAAAAAAGATGTGACCCTAAAAAACGAAAACGGGAAGTGATCCCGACTATACGTTAAAATATCGGTATGAGCAAAGTGAAAACCGATAAGCGCCTTCCGGCATCCGAGCGTAGAGAGATCATTCTGGATGTCGCCAGGAGCACTTTCATAGAGTATGGCTACGAGGGCGCCCACATGGACCTCATCGCCGAGCGGGCGGGCGTGACCAAGCCCATCCTCTACCGCCACTTCCCGGGCAAGCTGGACCTCCTTCTGTCCGTACTCGACCAGGACGGCATAGAGCTGCTCTCCAACATATCGCTGACCAGGAGCGAGGAGGTCGACTGGAGGAAATCGATAGCCCTCGACGTCAAGGCTTATCTGGATTTCGTGGAGAGCCACAAAGAGGGCTACGTCATGATCTACTCCTCTGGGGTCGGCATTGACAGAAAGGTCGCGGAGCGGGTGGCCCTCATGCGCGATAGCGTGCGCAAGATCATCGCGGAGCATATCCGCTACTACGTGGATACGGACACCGTACCGCCCGAGGACATCGACTTCATCGCCGCCATGGTCGCCGGCATGACAGAGACCGCGGCGATGCACTGGGTAAGAAACGAGGAGATACAGCGCGAGGTCTGCGAGAGAAACCTCATCCGGGGTATCGAGAGCATAATGGTCGATCTTCCCTCGCGTAAGATGTAAGCGTCAAGGGGCCGGTAAGGGAGATGGTCTCGCGGTTTGCGCTATGCGACCTGAACAGCATGATTACTTGACACTTCCAACCGGGATAGCCTAACATCTCATATATAAGCTGCACAAAGGCGTGCACAATATGACGACGTCGTCATGGATGGCGTCGTCTTTTATTTTTCGGACAAAAGGAGTGATGGACATGGAGGTTATTTTCAGCCCGACGCTTACGGCGATCAGAAAACACGGCATAAGCAGGAGCAACCTGATACCCATACTGCACGAGATCCAGAAGGAGTACCGCTATCTTCCTGAGGATGCGCTGCGAAGCGTAGCCGAGATCATGGATATTCCCCTCGTTGACGTCTACGGCGTGGCTACTTTTTTCACCTCCTTCTCCCTGGAGCCGAAGGGAAAGCACCAGGTGACCATGTGCATGGGAACCGCCTGCCATGTGAGGAGGTCCGGCAGCGTACTGGAAGAAGCCAAGCGTTTCCTGGGAATAGAGCCGGGCGAGACCACGGAAGACATGCTCTTCACGCTGGAGACGGTGAACTGCCTTGGAGCATGTGCACTGGGACCCATCGTGGTTATAGACGGCAAATATCATGGCCAGGTCACACCGGCCAAGGTGAAGGAACTCCTGCAGGACGTGGCCGATGCGGAAAGGGTCCCAGAGTATGCCGAAGATAGAATCGCTGCAAGCCTTTGATCGTTACCGCAAAGCCATAGTATCCGAGAGAAAGAGATACAAAGCCACCATCTCCGTATGCGGCGGTACGGGCTGCCATGCCCATGATTGCGGAGCCGTTTACGAGGCATTCGAGCACGAGATCATCGCCAGGGATCTCGCCGAAACCACCGAGCTCAAGATGACCGGATGCCACGGCTTCTGTGAGATGGGACCCCTGGTGGTCATCTGGCCACAAGATATCTTTTACAAACAGGTCAAACCCGAAGACGTGCCGCTGATCGTGGAAAAGAGCCTTCTCGGTGCCGAGGTAGTCGAGGAGCTTCTGTACCATTTCCCCGGTAACGGCAAGAAGGCCGTAAAGGAGGGTGACATCCCTTTCTACGGCAAGCAGATGCGCGTGCTCATGAAGGACAACGGGATGATAGACCCCCGCAACATCGACGATTACGTCATCCAGGACGGGTATACGTCCCTGGCCAAAGCCCTGTTCGAGATGGACCCCGAGGAGATTATCGACACGGTCGAGAAAGCCGGCCTGAGAGGAAGGGGCGGTGCGGGCTTTCCCACGGCGAGGAAATGGCGCGCCTGCCGCAAGGCCCCAGCCCAGGACGGCATCAAATACGTGCTCTGCAACGCTGACGAGGGAGACCCGGGAGCCTATATGGACCGCAGCCTCCTCGAGGGCAACCCCCACGCGGTGCTGGAAGGGATGTGTATAGGGGCCTATGCCATCGGCGCCAACCAGGGCATCATCTACGTGCGGCACGAATACCCCCTCGCTCTGGAGAATCTCTTTGTCGCCCTGGAGCAGGCGCGGGAGCTCGGGCTTCTGGGTGTGAATATCCTGGATTCCGGGTTCGATTTCGACGTCAAGGTGAGCGTAGGCGGCGGAGCGTTCATCTGCGGCGAATCCACGGCGCTCATGGCCTCCATCGAAGGCCACATAGGCGAGCCAAGGGTCAAGCATATACATACCGCCGAGAGGGGCCTTTACAACCGGCCTACAAACCTGAATAACGTGGAGACTTGGGCAAACGTACCCCAGATCATCAAGCGCGGTGCCGAGGGCTACGCCTCCGTGGGAACGGACACCAGCAAGGGGACCAAGATCTTCTCTCTCGTCGGCAAGATAAACAACACCGGGTTGGTCGAGGTGCCCATGGGTACCACCCTGAGGGAGATAATCTACGACATAGGCGGCGGCATACCAAACGGCAAATCCTTCAAAGCAGTGCAGACCGGCGGACCTTCCGGCGGCTGCATCCCCGAGAGCCTGCTGGATACCCCCGTCGACTTCGACCGTCTTTACGACGTGGGATCGATGATGGGCTCCGGGGGCATGATCGTCATGGACGAGGACACCTGCATGGTGGATATCGCCAGGTATTTCCTGGCCTTCCTCTGCGACGAATCCTGCGGCAAATGCGTGCCCTGCCGCGAGGGCCTGCAGCAGATGCTCTATATCTTAGAAGACATAACCGAGGGAAGGGGATCACTGCAGCAACTGGAGTTATTGAAAGAGCTGGCAACGGTGGTGCGCGATACCTCTCTCTGCGGCTTGGGACAGACGGCCCCCAACCCCGTCCTCTCGACCATACGTTATTTCGAGGACGAATACCGCACACATATCCTGGAGGGCAAATGCCCGGCCGGAGCTTGTAAGGAGCTCATCACCTTTGAGATCGATCCTGATTCCTGTACGGGATGCATGAAATGCTTGAAATCATGCCCTGTAGGGGCGGTTACCGGCGAGAAGAAGAAGCCGCATTCCATAGACCAGTCCCGCTGCGAAAAATGCGGGATATGCCTCGAAGTATGCAAGTACGACGCAGTGATAAGGATGTGAATCGCATATGGTCAACCTGGTCATAGATGGGCAGTCGGTCGAGGCGGAAGAGGGTTGGACCATCCTCGAGGCCGCCCGTTATTACGGTATTGATATCCCCACCCTGTGTTACGAGGAAGGCCTCTCTTCCTACAGTGCCTGCAGGCTCTGCACGGTGGAGATAATAAGGGACGGGCGGTCCAAACTGTCCGCTTCCTGTTCCTTTCCGGTACAGGAAGGGATCGAGGTCCGCACCAATTCGCGCAGGGTGCGCGAGGCGCGGAAGATCATCATAGAGCTGATGCTCGCCTCATGTCCCAACTCCCGCACTCTGCAATGTCTCGCCTCCAGGTACGGCGTCACGAAAATGCGCTTTCGCGCCGAAGACCGCGGCTGCCTGCTGTGCGGACTGTGCATCCGCATGTGCAAAGAGCAGATGCAGGCAGGGGCCATCGGCTTCGTCAGTCGGGGCACGGACCGCAAGGTGATCATGCCCTTCCACATGCGTTCTGAACAGTGCCGGGAATGCGGCGCATGTCTATATATATGTCCGGTCTGCGAGCTGCCCTGCCAGGGCCCCATGCAGCCGGGCGAGCTATGCAACGCCTGTCTTGATACCGTGCAGCTGGAAGCATTTCCCTGCAAGGATTAGAGGATGAAGGAGGAATCTCAGAGATGACCATGACCAAGCTCAACAGGTCCGCGGCGACCATGTCCAAGAACCGCACCCCGGACAGCGTGAGCCCTTTCAGCGGGATGTGCGCTACTTGCGTCGAGGGCTGTATAGGGATGTGCGAGATAGGGAAGTCTGCTTACCGCGGCCCGGAATTGATCTATCCCCAGCCCTTCGGGATCATGACCGCAGCCTCCGAGAAGGATTACCCCGTAGACTGGTCTCACTTCAGCATCATGGGCAGCGCATGCGGCGCCTGGGGGGTGCCCCCCGACAGCGAGCACGCCGTGTTCACCAACGTCAACCTGGAGACTACCATCGGCGACAAGAACCCCCTCAAACTCAAGCTCCCCATCATCGTCCCCGGGCTTGGTTCCACCTATGTAGCCAAGCGCAACTGGGACGGACTCGCCATCGGGGTGGCCATCTCCGGCTGCGCCCTGACCATCGGCGAGAACGTCTGCGGCATGGATGACGACGCGGTTATCGAGAAGGGCAGGATAGTCAGTTCCACCGATATGGAGTCGAGGATAAGAGCATTCAGGGACTGGCAGCTCGACGGATACGGCGACATCGTGGTGCAGTTCAACGTGGAGGACACAAACCTCGGCGTGCCGGAGTACGTGCTGACCAGGCTGGGCATCGAGACGGTCGAACTCAAGTGGGGCCAGGGGGCCAAGGATATCGGCGGAGAGGTGAAGCTCAGCACAATCGAAAAAGCCCGCTCCATGAAGAGCAAGGGTTATATCGTACTCCCCGACCCCGACGATCCGAACGTAGAAGAAGCTTTCATGATCGGAGGCGTTCGAGAGTTCGAACGACACTCCAGGCTGGGTATGGTGACGGAGGAGGGATTCGCCGCCAGCGTCAAGGAGTTGCGGGACATGGGCGCGAAGCGGGTGTTCCTGAAGACCGGGGCCTACCGCCCCGCTGACCTTGCCAGGGCGGTCAAGTACGCTTCCGATAACCGTATTGACCTGCTCACGGTAGACGGCGCGGGCGGCGGAACCGGCATGAGCCCCTGGAGGATGATGAACGAATGGGGCATCCCTACCGTCGAGCTCTGCAGCCTTACCTACCAGTATGCGGACTATCTGGCGAAAAAAGGCAAGTACGTTCCCGCCATAGCCTTCGCGGGAGGGTTCACCCTGGAGGACCAGATGTTCAAGGGCTTCGCCCTCGGCGCTCCCTACGTCAAGGCCATCGGCATGGCCAGGGGTCCGCTCTGTGCAGCGATGGTGGGCAAGACGGTGGGCAACCGGGTCGAGGCCGGCGACCTTCCAGTGTACATCGAGAGGTTCGGCAACACCATGGAGGAGGTCTTCTTCTCCGGCGTGAGCTTGCGAGAGAAATACGGGCGGGAATTCGAGAGACTCCATCCTGGGGCGATAGGCGTCTACACTTATTACCAGAGGCTAGCCCAGGGTCTTTCCCAGCTCATGTGCGGAGCAAGGAAGTTCAGCCTGGATTATATCGCCCGCGGTGACCTCGCATCGCTTACCCGCGAAGCCGCGGATATATCCGGTATCCCATACGTCACGGAATTGGACAAGGAAGAGGTGCAGCAGATACTGGACGGTTAGGTGGATTATGCCGCGCCATCCCGCCAGGCATAAGACGGCCACACAAGCAAACCCCCCGGCAATGCCGGGGGGTTTTGATCGCGATTTTATTCGTTCAGGTCGGCCAGTATGATGGCCTCGGCGATCTCTCGCATGCTCTTGCGGGAGTTCATGGACTTACGCTGCATACGGCGGTAAGCTTCCTCTCCCGTGACCCCGTTATTGCGCATCAGGATGTCCTTCGCCCGCTCTACCAGTTTGCGCGTCTCCAGTTCCTCCTGGATGATACGCGTCCTCACCAGAAGCTCGGTGTTCTCGATGGCCACTGCAGCCTGGCTGGACAGGGCGGTCAGCAGGGCCGTTTCCTCGAGGCTAAACTCATGGGGACTGGAAGTGTAGCAGCTCAATACCCCGATCACCTTCCCCCGTACGCTCATGGGTACACTCAACAGCGAACAGAGTTTCTCCTTCTCCGCTATGCTCTTGTTGAAGTACCGGCTGTCTTTTCTCACGTCCAACACCTGTATCGGCTTGTTGTCTTTTGCTGCCCTGCCGGCGATGCCCTCCCCCAGGCTAAGTGGTGGCTTGTTGAGGTACTCCCTGCTCACTGCCTGCGTCGCTTTCGTCTCCAGCTTGCCGGTTGACTCGTTCAGGAGCATTATCGAGACGATATTAGAGTTCATTACCTCTGCGGTGACCATGACGATAAGCTTCAGGATGTCCTCGAGGTAGAGGTCGGACACGACAGCCCGGCTCACCTCCGTGAGCGCCTCTAGATGCTTTCTGTACTGGCTATCGCCTGACACTCTTTCCTCCCGGACAGCAAGATGACCTCGGCTGCACAAATGCGATCATTCGAGGAAGCATACGGCCTTCTGCACCCGCGGATCCGCAACTATCTGCGCGTACATGCCTTCCGATACGGCAGGTACATCTATGACCAGGATGACCTCTTCGAATCGCTCCGACCCGGGAAGGAGTTCGCTCAGCGCATTCGAGGCTTCCTTGAAGAACTTCTGGTTGAACTCTGTAGCTGTCTTGTCCGGATATACGGGCAAGTAGATCGTCTGGTCCTCTACCAGGTCCTGGAAGAAATGCGTTCCGTAAGAGACCTCCGGCACATGACCAGCTTCCTCGCGGGCGATCTCTACCAAGGCCACGGCATTGTGAATATCTCCGTAGCTCACGTTTACCCCCAGGTTGATGTTGCTGCTTCCCCACCTCCCGGGTCCCATCATCATCACCCTGCCTTCCGCTACCAGGGGATGCTCGTTGATCCTCCCCACCAGGCGCCCGATCTCCCTTTTTTCCTCCAGGGAGGAGATGGCGCTGTACGCCGTGGGGTCGATATATACGATAAAGCGGATGTTGCGGACTACGCCCCCGTTTATCATGCGGTCGGACCTGAACAGCACCCTGGCATCAGGGCTAATCTCCGGTACGAATAAGGGGCCCGAGGAACCCGGCAGGAACAGCGGGCGGCACTGGAGCAGGTTGATCTTGACGCTCTCATCATGCCTGATGGCCGCAGTGAACTCTATGTCGACGGGGTGTCCGTATGCCGCATCGAGTCGGGAGAGCATGGCCCCCATGATCTGGCAGAATTCTGTCCGTTTTATAAGGTTGTTGAAGGTCAGAACATAATCCCGCGGTGAACCGTCCAGTATCCTACCTACGGGATCGGTGGGATAACCGTCCGATAGCACTGAGACTAGGAGGTATAATCCCGGATAATCTCTCTCGGATAATAATTCCGGAAGTGGCAGGCTGGTGAACTCGTTAGCTTCCATGTCGAGAATATCAGCCCGGTGTTGAGAATAGCGGGCGATTTCCGATGCTGCTTCGGGTCTCAGCTCGGGATCGCTTACCGGGATCATCCTGGGATAATCCTTCCCCACCCTCTCTACGGCTCGCGTCCCCAGACCGAAGACCAGCCTGATGATACCCTGTTCGGGATCGATGCGGCTGCTCCAGGCATAGAGGTTCTTGGAGAAGGCCACGCCAGCCAGGCAAGGGAAGAAAAGCCTCTTGTAGGGCATTCCCGATACTCGCTGCACCAGGATAGCCATTTGCTCATCGCTCTCACCCAGCCCCCGCTTTCTCCTGTAAGACAAAGCATCCGGGTTCAGAGCGCTCGCGTAAACCAGCTTCACGGCCCGCAGGAAAGCTTCCATACGTTCCTCCGGGCTCCCCTGGTTGGCGCAGAACTCGCTGCGATACTTTCCGGCGAAGGCATTCCCGAAACTGTCCTCCAGCAGGCTGCTCGACCTGACGATAATGGGGGCCTGCCCGAAATAGTCCAGCATATTCTGGAACTGCTCCATGACGGCGGGTGGGAACCTTCCCGCCAGAAAACGCTCCTCTACTTCCTCGAACTCGTCATAGCTCAAATGGGAGTTACTGGTAAGCTTCAAACGCAGGCGGAAGAGATCGTTGTCTACAAGAAAAGTAAAAAACACATCGGACCCGATGTAGAAAGAATCGTGGTCCTCGAGCAGCCGGGAAAATTCATAGCCATCCTGCTCGCCGTTACTTTCAAGGATCCGCCTGGCCAGGAGCATGCCCGCCGCCTTTCCGCCTATCCTCCCCGAGCCGATAAGGCGGTTCCTGATGGCAAAGAGATCGTTGAGTGTAAAGTATCTGCCCGCAAGCTTGTTGAACTCGGGATGGTCTCCTATGAGCATGCGGTTGAACTCATCCCTCAAGGCAAGTAGCTCCGCATCGGCCTCACGGGTCTTTGCCGCCTCCTCCTGATAGATGAGCAGCTTGTTGTATACGCGGTCCCAGGGTGCGATGGAGTTCTCGACTCCGGTGAGTGTGAAGTCGCCGGCTATCGACGATATCGCCGCCGCATCTCCGCTCTGATTTATAGTCGACCACTCTTCACCCTTCACCTCATGTGGAAGGAACATCTCCGGCGTATAGCGGTCCCAGACCTTCAGGGGGTGGATATACATCTTGCTCTCGACGTTAAAGACATCGATGAGCACCTGCGTTGTGTCCCTTATCCTCGCGATCGCGCTGTTCGAATGCTTGCCGCGAGTAAGCGCGAAGTAAGCGATGGTATCCAATTCGAAAAGATAGGGGCATGCCACCTGGAAAAAGTTCGCCAGCAGCTCGTCCGTAGCCCATTCGACAACGAGAGACGAGATGTTATCGAAAACGTAGAAGGTCTCCTTTCCCCGCTCTTCGATGATGTTATTGACTTCCCTGCTGAAATAGTCGAAGCCCTGGCCGGGATCCACCTCGACTACCTCCAGCCTAGCATGGGGTTGCAGGACGGGCGGATGGGGGGCGAACCTGACGTAAAGGCATTCCCTGCCTTCCTTTAACGCACGCTCGATAAAGGGCTCGGCAAAAAAAATGTAGTCCAACAGATCGTCGACCTGCCAGACCACGTTATCTCCGAGCCGTAAGCCTTGTATTACCTCGTCAAGGCCCCTGATGCCGCTCTCGATTAACATTGACTTTCCGGGACTCTCAGATCCAACCCCTCGCTCTCATCGCCTCCACCACGCGCTTGACGGCGATGACGTAGGCGGCCTGCCGCATGTTTATATTATATTCCTTCGAGGTCTCGTAAACCGCATAGTAAGCAGCGGTCATTTTCTTGTCCAGCTGCTCGTAGACCTCTTCCTCCGTCCAGTAGTTCATGTAGAAGTTCTGCACCATCTCGAAGTAGGAAACGGTGACTCCGCCCGCGTTGCACAGGAAATCGGGCAGGATATGCACGCCCTTCTCGTGCAGGATCTCGTCCGCCTCCGGCGTAGTGGGGCCGTTCGCCAGCTCGGCCACGATCTTCGCCTTTATCCTGGGCGCGTTCTCGGCGGTGACGACGTTTTCGAGGGCGCTGGGGCAGAGTATGTCCACGTCCATCTCCAGCAGGTCTTCGTTGGTCATGCACTCGGTATCGGGGTACTCGATCACCGAGGTCGTCTCGGCCTTATGAGTGCAGACGGCATCGGGATCGAGACCGCCCATGCAGCATATCCCGCCCTTGCTGTCGCTGACCGCGCACACGTTGCAGCCGAGTTCGCTCCTCAGCAGCCTGGCGATATAATACCCGGCGTTCCCGTAACCCTGCACCGCCGCCGTCGCCTTGCTGAGGTCCAGGCCCTGCGTCTTGGCGGCCTCGCGGATGCAGTACAAGGCACCGCGCGCCGTAGCGTCACCGCGTCCGGCGGAACCGCCCAGGTTGAGGGGTTTACCGGTGATCACGCCAAACTGGTTCTTGCCGCTGATCTTGGAATACTCGTCCATCATCCACGCCATGGTCTGGGGGTTGGTATACACGTCGGGAGCCGGCACGTCCATATCCGGCCCGATATATTTCCATATATTGTCAACGTATGCCCTGCTCAGGCGCTCCAGCTCTCCCTGGGACATCTCCTTGGTGTTGCAGATAATACCGCCCTTCCCCCCGCCGAGAGGAATGTCCATGAGGGAGCACTTCCAGGTCATCCAGGCAGCGAGCGCCCGTACCGTGTCTATGGTCTCGTCGGGGTGGAAGCGGATCCCTCCCTTGGTGGGTCCACGGGCGTCATTGTACTGAACCCTGAAACCCTTGAAGGTGCGTATGGTACCATCATCCATGCGCACGGGTAAGGAAACGTGTATCTCGCGCTTCGGCTCCCTCAATGCCGCCAGCACGTCGGGCTCCAGCCCGAGAATCTCTCCGCACATGTCAAGCTGCCTCTGTGCCATCTCAAATGGGTTGATCTCTGCCATCTTCTCTCCTTCACTTGACTTGGCTCATCGCCCCTACATTGCGTTCAGGAATATATATTGTAAATTATGTCCCAAGCTCATGCTACAGGTTTATTATGCATCCACCAGGCATGGTTGCCGCATGTGAGCGGTAGAAAGAGATATTTAACCTTCCTCGACGTCGCCGATGAATTCGTGAATCTCGGATGTGAAGTCGGACCAGTTGATGACAAGATCGACGGCGATCCACCCCACGAACACGAATCCCCAGATGGGGTAATGGACGAAGGAGAAGATGATGGGCACGGCCGCGATGGGGGCGGCAACGGCCATTATGGTCGATTTCTTCGTCCATATGAAGGCGGTGATCCCCGCATATATCCCGTAGAAGAAGAAAGGCCAGAAGGGCAGGTACCCTGCGGTGATAAAGTAGAGAAGGCCGGAATATATCATGATCATATCGGTGGCGAAGTCCATGTCGCCGATCCAGGTCTTCTTGCCCGCCTGGTCCATGCGCGCCATCTTGCCGTCGAGGACATCGGTGGTCCAGCCGATGAGGGTGAGGCACACCACCAGGGGAAGGAGCCCCGGCTCGGCGACGATGGCGCACAACACAATGAGCAGGCTGAGGAAGAAACGCATGCCGGTCAGCACGTCAGCTATGGCCTTGGCGTTCTCGATCGCCCATCCTCTTACATTACCTTCCTTCATAGAAATCATTCTAACCCAGACACCCCTTCAACGTCATTGCGAGGAGGAGTCTTCGACGACGAAGCAATCCGCCTTGCCTTTGGTGTCATTGCGAGGAGTCCGCGACGAAGCAATCCCCCTCATGGCCGCAACCAACCTTCCACTGTCATTGCGAGGAGGTGGAGCCGACGAAGCAATCCCCCCTTGCCTTTGGTGTCATTGCGAGGAGTCCGCGACGAAGCAATCCCCCTCATCGACGCAACCAGCTTCTTTCTAACAGGGGCTCGCGTCGCTAGCGCTCGCGACGACATGAAAGACTCTGCCGCATTGCCAGGCCTAAATCCGGGCCTGACCCCAATGCCTGGCGGTGTTAGAATAGGGATACTTCTATTGCTTCGGGTGCTTGGAGGGGGATCCGAAAAGAGGGGGGAACATGAGAAAAAACGTTATCAAACGGGATTGGCGCACCCTGCTCGCGGCGGCTTACATCTGGCAGCCGGCGACCGATTTCTGGGCCAAGACCACGGCCTGGCCGGTGGTGGGCAAGCTCACCGGTTGGATCGTAAACAGGAACCACTACGACGTGACTTTCATCCCCATCAACCAGGAGCTGGAGGGTAACGGGTCCGCCGTACTGCCCAAGCAGGTTGTGGAGGAGATGATCCGCCGCTCCTGCCACCGTGTTATCCTGCCCATCTGCCTGTGCCGGGTCGGATGCCGCTGCCAGGACTATCCCATGGAGATCGGGTGCATCTTCCTGGGCGAGGGGGCGAAGCAGATAGACCCGAGTATCGGAAGGGCGGTCTCCGTGGAGGAAGCCCTGGAGCACATGGAGCGTGCCATCGCGGCTGGACTTATCCCCCAGATCGGACGCGTTGACCCCGATCCCCTCATGTTGGGCGTAAGAATTAAGGATTGGGACCGCTTTCTCACCTTATGCTTCTGCTGCACCTGCTGCTGCATCGCCATGCGCAACCAGCTCTCCTGGGACCCCGATATGCGCAGCCGTATGCACCGCCTCGAGGGGTTGAGCATAGAGATATCCGATGAGTGCGACGGCTGCGGGAAATGCGCCAAGCAATGCTTTGCGCAAGCCATCGTTATCGAGGACAAGATTGCCCGTATAAGCGATGATTGCAAGGGTTGCGGCCTGTGCGTGGATGTCTGCCCTCGCGATGCGATAAGCATAAGCGTGACGGATGGTGACAGGTTGCTAACGGACGCGTTGAGTAGGATCCAGAGTTATGCCGACATCACCTGATTCCTTATGGAGGTACTGCCACAGCAGAATCGCAGCGACGCGGCAATAACCCCGCCTTTGGTGTCATTGCGAGGAGTAAGCGACGAAGCAATCCCTCCTTGCCTTTGGTGTCATGTAATCAATCCCCCTCATCGACACAACCAGCTTCTTTCTAACAGGGGCTCGCTTCGCTTACGCTCGCGATGACAGTGATGCCCCAGGCCGAAAGCCGGGCCTGACCCCCCGGCTTGCTACCGCTCGCGATTACAGTATAGAGCCGTCTATCCAGTGCTGGAGGTTAGCTGGCCGAACCAGGACGGCAGGGTGATCTTCTTGGTCTGCTGTTCCGCTTTCAATCTCAGCGAGACCAAGTCATGCGCCTCCTTCTCCTTCTTGATGAGAACGGCGTTGGCACAGATCTTTATCGGGGTATCGAGACTGCTGGCGTAAGTCATCATATCTTCCCAGCCTTCGGTATCCGCTCCCACCTCTTCGAATATCTCCTCCAGGGCGGAGACGATATTGGGTATGAGGGGGCAGAACTTCTGCTCGAAGTAGGTGCTCTGCTGCTCGTTCAGCGTGCATAAGGGGGTATCGAGGAAATTGATCACGGATTGGGGAATGTCCACGCCCTTCTGTCCCAGATTGCTGACAAGCCTGCGCGTAAAGAAACTCGTCTTCACGGCGACATTCGGAGCGTTCTCCTCACTTCCTCTGATATTGGCCTCCATCATTGCCTCCCCTTTTGTGTCAGCGCCTTTTCTGCATCGGCATGCTGTCACCTGTTTTCTTAAACCCGGCAATCCCAGTTCTGCGAGGAAACGGGGCTATGATGCCGCGCTTTGCATCTCTCTCCAACCCGATAAATACGCTTGTTTTGCTGGTATTTTGCTTGTTACTTCCAAATCACTTATCGGCAAGGCCTGTACACATCTTTAGTTATTGTCTATAACTGAACAAGACTGTTTAATAAATAGACGAGGTGTTTGCATGGAAGGCTTCCTGTCCGTTCTGGTCTCGGGGGTCACGGGCTTATTATTCATAGGCTTGGGGCTGCCCCTGGCCAACGGAAAGGTCCCGCCCAACCGCTGGTACGGCTACCGCGTTTCGCGCTATCAGCTGGAGGACGATGATATGTGGTATGAGATCAATAAAAAGGGCGGGGTGCATTTCGTGCTTGCCGGGGTCGGCTGCCTCGTCCTGGCCACTGTCTCCATTCTGTTCATCGGCAATCCAAAGATGCAAGTGGTCATGCTGACCCTGCTTACTGTTCTGTTACTAGCCTATATCGCCTACGAGATACGTTGGTCCGTGCGGGCCGCGAGGCGCATGGCCCGCGATAAGGGCCTTAGCGGATAAAGCGAAACGGGTCTGGGCTAATCCGGCGGCGGGGTTGATGTGAGCCGCGAGAGGGCACGGCGCGTGCAATACGGGATGAACCCCTGGTCGCGTGACCTGGTATATGCTTCTGCAGCGTATTCCACGGCATACTCGCAGTCGAACACGGGCAGCCCCGCCTCCATGTAATCGTCCAGATCCCTCAGGTATTCCATGGTCAGCTGCGGGTCGACGGCTACGTCAGCCGCCTCGGGATCATCCCAGTCGTCGAAGGCTTCCCCGTCGTACCATATGGCTTCCTGCGCGATGGCATCGATGTAGCCCAGTATCTCGGGTGCCTCGGAGGCCAGGGCGGCGGCGTTCTGCTGCACCACCAGGAAGTCCGGGTCTCTCTCGTGCGCATACTCACCGATTTCCTGGATGAGATCCACCATTTCCTGTGCGGGATCGAGGTCCTGGCGCAAGGCTTCCAGGGCTACGGGGATGTATTGATAGCCTTCAACCCAATCCAGGTACACGCCGTCGAAACCGTCGCGCAGTATCTCGTCCATGGCGCTGCGATAGTCGCGATCCGCATGCGAGCCCATATTCTCGCCGTAGATGATGATGTCCTTCCAGGCCGGTTCCCAGTAGGCCACGGGGTAATTTCCCTCCCAGCCGTCCGGGTCGGGAGCGAGGATGAACTCCGGCCAGTCGGGCGGGGAAGGCGCCCCCGGCTCCCAATCGCGGGACCACTCCCAGTACCAGCGCCAATCCTCCGCCTCGCCGATGTCCAGGTAGGCCAGGACCAGCTTGCGGTGTTCGCCGTCACCAGCCGCCGATGCTTTTAGGGTTTCCACCATAGAGGCGGTGTCGAACTTCCTATCATCTGAAGACCAATCGGTGCGGGTGGGCTCGAGCACCAGCATGTCGTACACCGATTCCTCGAGTTCGCGCACTGCTCCCGCCTCGCTCAAACCCTGCAGCTGGTATGCCCAGGTCTCGACTTCGCCTATGGTAAGACGAGCCTTAAGGTCATCGTCTGGTGTATCCGCTGTGGTCTTACAATCATCACAGCCGGCCTGCAGGCTCAGCAAGGCTGCGATCAACAATACAGTTGCCAGTAAGGCGAATTCTCTACGCCTATTTCTCATACCCGACTGCCCCTCTGTCTGCTGCCTTACCGCTTCTTTCCTAGAGAGTAGCTGCATCGCGCTTATCTAATATATATTAGAGTCAGCATATCAATTCTTATATCCTCAAGCGTTGATTTCCTCTTGCGCTATCATCCCCAGGAGGCAGCTAAGCAGCCTAGCTTCAGCATAGGCTGACATCCGTTTTAGCTGGGAGCTTGTGCCCTACCACGTGGTATCATATAATTTGAAATCGCGCATAGAGCTTGAAAATAAAATAGCAGGTAGAAATGCCTGTAAGGAGTCCGTTCCCCGGTAGCTCAACAGGTAGAGCGGATGGCTGTTAACCATTAGGTTGGGGGTTCGAGTCCCTCCCGGGGAGCCAAAGTTGACGTCCTGCGTGTTTCAGCCCCTAAAAGCTGGAATATGCAGGACTTTTTATCGGTTCCAATAAATTCGTTTCCGTCATAGTAGATTCCCTCAGGAAAAAGGATGTTTTGGAACCGCTTCCTGGTGCGAATATCACCATTGATCCATATTTGATCGATATTCCTCATGAAATACTCACAATATTTCAAACTTCCAGATAAATCCTTGACCAGCTCTTCAGAGATATTTTCCAGTTCGATTTCTCTCACGATTATTTCGCTTCCTGTTTTACTCCTATGCTCTTCAAATATTTCTCGCTCGATCTTCTGATCAATGTACATATCCTCTATTCTCGCCTTCTTTTCTTTTAACTGTGCCAACTCGGCTCTTAGTTTATTTTCTCTTCTTGCTTTTTCCTTGCTCATTTCTTCATATCGCTCCTCTAAAATATCGAAGAACAGCTGCATTGTTCTATCATCGGGCTTCATCCTCTTCAACATCTCAACGAAATCATCCTCGACTTTCTCTTTGGGGATGTTTTTCAACCGACATTTGCTTGTATTGCAATGATAGTACGAATAATACTTGCCGCTTCTCGATCTTGATTTACTGCCTGTTATTTGTTTCTCACAGAACGGGCAAATTAGAAATCCTCTTAGAGGAAAATCTGGATTGTCTCTATTCCTTACTCTCGTGTTTTTCTTTTTTCCATCCAGGACTTCTTGTGCTTTGATAAAATCCGATTCCGAAATAATAGGCTCGAAACTTCCCTGCACGGGATGATCCAGTACCCCGTGGGTCATACGCCCGTAATAAATAGGCTTCCTTAATATCTTGCTCAGCTTCTGTTTATATATTTCTTCGAAACCTTCTTCCTTCAATATCTCAACAATCTCCGTCAATTTGTATTTTCCGGACCCGCAAAGGATAAATGCTTTGCGAATATATGGGGCGACTGCTTCATCTATTACTAGATTGGATTTCCCTGATAAACCAATTTTGGTTTTATATCCTACCATCGGCGGGCCTACCCATCTTCCTTCCATCATGGCCTGCCTCATGCCACTTATCGTTTTTATTGCCCTCATATCATTATCCAATTCTGCAGCTCCGCTAAGCACGGTAGAAATGAATTTACCATGCGGAGTACCGTCTATTGGCTCAGTCACGGATTTCAATTCAATGCTTAATCTCTTCAGTAATTCTCGCAAGGTTAAATAATCAATATGATCTCTAGTAATCCGATCAATCTTGTAAATAATTACTGCTTTAATCGAATTCCTTCTCGTCGAAATGTATTCGATCATTTTGCTTAATTCTGTTCTTCTCAAAGTTTTTGCGCTTTCACCCTCTTCTCTAAATATTCGAACCAATCGATAGTTATTTCTTTCCGCATATTCAATACATTCTCTTTCTTGAACGTCCAAACTGTAGCCTTGAACCTGTTCTGTTGTGGATACACGACAATAGGCTACTGCATCTTCGACCTTCGTGATTATATCCGGGGTTTGTTTATCCAACACCGGTTATTCCTCCCATCCATATCGCCCTTTTTAAAATGGATAATTACGCCTCTCCCAATCTTCTTGTTCATCCATTTCATCATTATTACATTGATAGTATTCCAAGCTATCCTCTTCCAGAACCCCATCTTCGATTAATGATAATATAACCTCTTCCACTGTATGTGGATAAATACATATCTCGATGCATTCATTCTCAAAAGCAATCTCCCTACTGGCATCTTCATTTAGGTAAATCGAATCTATATCGATACCTTGCTGGAAGTAATTCTCCAACAACAAATCTGCGAGTTCCCTGAGTGCATTTTTTGCCTCTTCATTCCTGACCTCAATATCTCTCTCCATTGCTATTACATCTCTCTCTGTTGAAGTCATTACTACTCTCTCCGCTCTTCTCTTCTTCCTAAATAGAGCATATTTAATACTCGTCTCCACCATTGAAACTCATAGTGTTGACGATTTGACTTTCATAAATTGTATTAGTCACCAGCTTACCGGACACTCACCCTCCTAGATAGCAAAGCAGCCATCCCGTCCCTTTGGGTAAAATTGATGG
>JAFGDU010000154.1 GCA_016931915.1 Actinomycetota bacterium | reverse complement strand
GCCTATACCAACGTCTATCCCATCGAGAGGATGCTGCGCGACTGCCGCCTTCTTTCCATCTGGACCGGCACCAACGAGGTGATGAACCTCATCATCCAGCACGAGTTCTACAAGGAGCTGGAGGAGAGGGTGCGCGGCAAGCGCGATGTGGAGCTGGACGCGCCCGAGGCTTTCAACGAGGAAGAGAAGATATACGAGTAGCTTACGCGATAAGCTGGAATAGAAAACCCAGGGCAGTGTGAATGGCCGCGCTTCTGCTGCGGCGCCATCGCAGGTAGTTATTGAATATCAAAGCGTTTGTATTCATCAGTTAGGAATGTTGCTCACGCATTCGGGCATAGCCAGAGAACCGGGGGTCGGTCTGAAGCGACATTGGGAACTGCGCTGCCAGGTATGACTGAGAACCCAATGCATCTGAGCAATCATGTCCGGTGGTTTGCATCGCGTAAGCGACAGTGCCGCCTGAAGGGCGGTGCGGCGGTGTCCCAGCGCCTCCACAATTCCGAATGTGGAGGCCTGGCACCCGTGATCTACGCTGCTACTTCCTCTGGCGAACCCCATCCCTCTGAGCAACCCCTTAGAGAACCGGGGATAACGGCATCGAGCACCCCCTCTTCTTAACAACAACCTGTCCGGCGAGCAAGGTGCTCGGAGGAGCTTGCGACGACGACCAGCCTTGTCGCCGGGTCGGATATAGACCTGGAGGCCCCGGGCCGGAAAAGCGAGGGCGAGGACCGGGCCCGGGAACATATCAGCTGCGGGGGGCGAGGGATGCGAGGAGGGGGCGTATCAGCATCGATGCCGCTTCGACTCCCTGCGGGATGAGCCAGTCATCCTCGTAGGCCTGCATGTAGACGAGGAAGAGGAACGTCAGTACCAGCATCCAGGAAACGAAGGTGGGGTCGAGGTCGGGATCCAGGGTCCCCTCCTCTATGCCCGACCTCATCAGTCCCACGATCTCTCCGGCACGCTCTTCGAGGAGGGCCTCGATGTTTTCCCGGAATTCCCGGGTGGCCGCCTCCGATATGGTGTTTACTATTATGCGCGACATGTCGGGATTCTCCAGGGCGAACCGCATGTGGTTGCGCATGAGGGTTTCGGCAAGCTCGTTGAAGTTACTGGCCGGCGGCATCTCGCTCCAGAGATTGCTGACAAGCGAGGAATAGACCTCGTTGCGCACGGCGTAGAAGAGCTCTCGCTTGGTGGGGAAGTAGCGGTATATCGCCCGCTTGGTTATGCCGGCCGCGTTAGCGATTTCGGTGACCGAGGCGCCGTCGTAATTCTTCGCCGCGAAGGCCTTTATCGCCGCCTCTATGATCTGCTGCCTGCGGTTGCCGCGCGGGCCGTATTTCCCCGCCATGTCAGGCCTCATCCGCTTTGATGGGAACGGAGATGGTCGCAAGCAAGCGATCGACTAGGTCCATGTAGAGGTCCTTTTCCTTGAGTGGAACGTCGAGGCCGAGAGCGTTGGCTATATACACCGTTTCAAACAGGGAGATAAAGCTCCAGGCAAAAGAGGGTATATCGATATCGCCAATCACGGTCCCCTGCTGCCGTGCCTCCTCCAGTATATAGGAGACGGCACTATGCACTTGATGCAGGCGCTCGACCGGCGACTTGCGCAGCCCCCCCTTCCCCATTTCGGGTATGGAGTAATAATAGGCGCGCATCTTGCTGCGGTGGCGGGAGGTATAATCGAAGACGGCCTCTGCCGTTTCCCGCAATCCCCCCAGCGGCGTCTCCTGTTTCAGGAAACGTCTGGCCACGTAATTGCCGATATCCTCGATGGCTTCGCTGCGCAGAGAATCGATAAGATCGCGCTTATCCTCGAAGTGCTGGTAGAGTACGGGCTCGGTTATTCCCGCTTCGGCGGCGATATCAGCCGTGGTGCAGTTGTAATAACCCCTGCGTGAGAGGCAGCGCTCAGCGGCCTTGAGGATGCTCTTTCTCCTCTTAGGCGCCGGCAATCTCTTTCTGGCCATTCCCCACCTTCTTCACACCGCTCGAGCCCTATACCGTCATTTCACCTTACGTGGATCCGTTCCTGATGCGGGTTAAAAGGCCACTCACTAGCTTTGGGAGATATGATAGCATACCAACCCCGTATGCATCATTCCCGTAAAACCCATATGCGACCGCGGCAGTGCCGTATATTTGCTGCCGTGCCGGGTCGAGGTCTCAGGGGAATCCGAAACGCCTCTGTATCCTGGCAACCACCTTGAGCAAGCCCGGCCACTGGCGGGCCTTGAAGCCCAGAAAGCGCGTCTGTATGAATTCGAGGATCACCCCCACCGAGTCCAGGGTATCGAGATAGGCGTAGTCGATGGTCATACCGAGCTGTTTCAGGGTCCCACGCTGCAGGATATCAATACCCGCCTCCCGGCAGGCCAGCAGCCGCTCCTCGAGGTTATCTACTTCAAATCCCAGATGATGAAGCCCTTCCTCGCGCCCCCCCATGGTATCGAGGTAGAGGTTGCTGCCGGACAGGATCTGTATCAACTCCAGTTGGATCTTACCCGTGTATCCCATGCCGATACGCCCCTGAACGGTTACCTCCTTGCCGCGGTCAAGGCAGTAATCGGTCTCTCCCTCCAGGACCAGCCATGGGCCTATGCCGAATACATCCTCGTACTGCCTGATGGACGAGTCCATGTCCTTGACGTAGATCCCGATCTGGGAGAGGCGAGGCATATGTATCTGTTCCAGCAACGACATAACGACCCCCTTGTACTTTGCATCCCGTTATGGGCGCGACGGTACCCTGGACAGGATGCTTGCGGCTGCGCGTACCAGGTTCTCCTCGTAGACCTCGTGGGAGATATCCCTCTTATTCAACCAGTGTATGACCGTGGACTCCACCATGCCCACGAGCATGATCGCCATCACCTCTATATCCTGTGAGGGGACGACCTCCGTGTCGGTATAGGACCGGATCATGTTGGTGACAATGTCGATTATGCCGCTGCGTATCTGGGTTATGCGTTCAACGGCCTTGCGGTCCACGTTGAGATCGGTGGCATAGATGAGGCGGAAGGCCTTTTCGGAGCTGACGACGAAACTGAAATAGGCGTGTATGCTGTGCCTGATAGCGGTGTTCCAATCCATCTGGTCCGGATCCGGTTGCAGCAGCGCATCCCGCAGTTCCTCTCCTGAGCGGTCCAGGATGGCCAGAAGTAGGTCCAGTTTGCTGGGGAAGTGCCGGTACAGGATAGGCTTGGTTACCTCCGCCCGCTCGGCGATGGTCTCCATGAGCGCGCCGTGATATCCGAACTCGACGAAAGTGCGCTGGGCTGCGTCTAGAATCACTTTCTTCCGCTCCGAGGCCGGAAGGCGTTTTTTTCTTCGCGTGTCGTTACTGGCCATAAGCTCACCACGCATATATTAGCATCAAAAGTTCCTCTCCGAGAAGTAAGGCCCGGAGCTAATCCCGCCTTTAGGCCCGGCATCATCCATCCGATCACGCTTCTCGAAGAAGGACGCATCCAAAGCCCATCGTCTGGGATGTCGCTCGAGTTCGGGGATGCGGGGATGGGGAAGAACAATGTAGACCCCAGCCTTTGCTGGTGCCTGGCCCATATAAATGGTGCAACGCTGCAGCTTCTATACCCGCGGTCTTGCTCGGCTTTTATCGTTCTCCTGCACATCCTGGGGCGACTATCGCATACAGAGAGAGGATGCGAGTGGCTTCAGAGACGGAATACGATCGCGGGTGTTTTATCATCTTTCATATTCCGCATCGACCTTTATAATATGTGCATGGTCGATTTACAATATGTTGGTGACCCGACAGCCTTGCGCGAGATGCTGGAGCACCTGCGTGACAGTAAATGCATAAGCGTGGATCTGGAGTCAGACAGCTACCACCACTACGCGGAGAAGATCGCCCTGCTGCAGATAAGCGACGGCGAGGACATCTTTATCCTCGATCCCTTCGGTCTGGAATTGTCACAGGTGGCTCCGTTGCTCAGGGACAAGTCTACAGAGAAGGTCTTCCACGATATCGACTACGACGGCAGGATGCTCCTTACCTTCCTGGGCGTGAAGCCGGAGCCGGTCTTCGATACCATGGTAGCGGCGCGTATCCTGGGCAAGGAGAAGGTGGGACTTGCCGATCTGCTCTCAGAGTATTTCGATATCCAGCTCGATAAGGGGTTTCAGAAGGCGGACTGGTCGCGGCGCCCACTTGGGCGCGAGATGCTCGAATACGCGGCCATGGACGTCGCATACCTGGGCAGCCTGAGAGACCGTCTCGCCGCCGATATCGCCGCCGCGGGCAGGACCGGATGGGCAAAGGAGGAATTCGAGAGACTCCTGGCCAACCTGGAGCCCTTACCCCCGAAAAAAGCGACTTTCACCCGGGTAAAAGGGGCCAGAGACCTTTCACCACGCCAGCTGGCGGTGCTGCAGACACTCCTGGAGTGGCGTGAGGCAAGAGCCGAGAGTATGGACGTGCCGACATTCAAGGTCATAGGTACCGAGAGACTGCTGCATATCGCGGAAAAGCAGCCTCGCGGTCGCCGGAATCTGGAGGCGCTGCATATCCTCTCCGAGCGCCAGGCCGCGAGGTTCGGGAACGAGATCAACAGGGCTGTCGAGAAGGGCATGAAGATACCCGATAGCAAGCTTCCCAGTTTCCCGAAGCCAGTGCACCAGAAGAGGGATTTCACGGCCGAGAAGATACTCAAGGAATTCAAGAAAGCCAGGGACCGCAAGGCGGAGGAACTCGGGCTGGACCCGGGCTTCCTCCTGCCCAACGCCGTCCTTAAGGCACTGGCACGGGAGAAACCCGCAGATCTGAAGGAGATGAGGAACAGCGGCCTGCTCAAGGCGTGGCAGTTCGAGGTGATGGGCGATACCCTGGCGGATTGCCTGCAGGGTAGACCGCGGCAGGGATAGGTACCCAGGGTTGGCGGGGAAAGAGAACGGGCGCGGTTTCCCGCGCCCGTTGCAGTTTTCTGAAACCAGGATTACTCCAGCGCAGCGCCGCATTTGCGGCAGAAACGCTCGTCGGGCGTCCCACGTGGGTGCCCGCATTTCTTACAGAATCTCGGCCCGTCCGCCTGCGTGGGTGCTCCTGCGGGCTCGGCCGTCTGTGTGGGCGCAGTTGTCGGTGCGGTCGCCGGGGGTGGTGCCTGGACTGGTGCCGGTGCCCCGGCGGCCCCAATCACAGCCGGGGCCTTGGTAGGCCGCGTGAAGGCGTAGAGCAGGAGTATCAGCGAGACGGCCATGACCAGGGCGAAGATAATGATCAGCAGGGTCTTGTTGTCCTCCAGAAAACCCGCCTCCTGCTCAGCGTATGCGAGGTCGTACTCGATGGCTCCTGTAGTCTCGTCGAAGACGGCGTTGCGGGCGCCCGGGGGAAGGACGATCACCACCTCCTCCGCCAGGCTCATGGGCTCGAAGAGGCTGAACTCGTTGGTGATGGTCCAAGCGGCTTGCAGGATCACCTCGTCGTCCCCTTCATCCAGCACCTCGTAGTTGCCGTAGCCGAAGATCGTCCATCCATCGGCCAGGTTGTAGGCCAAACCCGGCGTATCGAAGGAGATGGTTATAGTTGCGTCTCCGCTGTCGATATCCGCCTCAAAGTTCTCTACCTCTCCGACGTTGCTGTCGGCGCGGTAACGTCGCGAGAGCAGATTTTCATTCTCCTCGAAAAGATAACCGTATTCATCGAACCACAGGGGATCATAGGTTATGGTATCCGTTATATGGGCATCTCCCACCTCGTTTATCTCCATGCGGTATTCTTCCTGCAGGGCGAATTCGCCCTCCTCACCCAACTCCTGGGCCACGGCGATTTGCAGGGAGAAAGACAGCAGCAGCGCCAGCAGGATAACCGGTAGGAGCACCCTCAGACGGAACAGCTTTGCTACCATATCGGCATCACCCCCTGCTCCCAGCTTTGCTCGATGTCGATGAGGATGTATGAGCCCTCTTCCATGGCCATATTTATCTCGTCGGCCGCAATGTTGATGCATTCCTCAGCGGTCACCTCCGGGCTGGTCTCGCCGGGGAAATGAGATAGGGCGTATTCCTGATCGATGAAGGTCGACTCAATGGCGTACATCTCGCCGCTGTTGGGCAGCTCTATGATGGGTATGGCGTGGCCGGGTATGAGGGCCACATAGGACCTGATACCTACCGCTTCCATCAGCGCCGCCATGCAGATGGCCAGGTCCAGGCAGGTGCCTGAGGCGCGCGAAAGCGTCTCGGCGGGATACTGCACGTACTGTGCGGCCCGGTCCGACCAGTAACTCGAGGGCTCCTGGATGTATTTGACCCCCAACGCGCGCATGCCGTCGAAGCAGCGAATAAAGGCGGTGTAGACGTCGTCGTCGTTCATCCCCGTCTCCAGGCCTCCAGCCATGTTGTTGGCCACGCTCTTCACCATCTCCTCGTTGGGGGTGACGAAGGCGGCGACCATGGGGTAGTTGTCGAAGGCGTCGGTGAAGGTGAGGATGTCCTCATCGCTGAGGTCGGTGAAGACGAAATCGTTTCTGCCCAGTAGGTATATCTTCTCCATGTCCTGAATAGGCTGGCCGAGGCCCTCGTAGGAGTACCGGACGGTCAGCTCGACCGGTGTCTTCGAGGTGACCTCTTTCATCTTGGCGTCGTCCAGGTTGGGCCAGCAGTAGTCGCGCACCGTTTGACCCGGCAGGATGGAGGGATAGACCTCCGCCGATGTCCAGTCGCAGTACCCCTCTATCTTGTAATCGATGCGGAAATCGTTCACCGGGGTATCTCCCGTGTTCGTGATGATGGTCTTGGCAGCCCACAGGTTCTGCTGGTCGTCCCCGTAAGCTTTATAGGCGGCGGTGACGATCTCCTCGCGCGTATGCAGTTGCACGTCCAGTTTGACCTCTCCGCTTTCTCCCGAGCCGGCCGTGAGGACCAGGATAAGACCGATGGTCGAACCCAGGAACAAAACTATGGCCACGATGGACAACACTGCCTTCACGTTCTTGTTCATAGGCATCAGCTCCAGACTTGCTCATATACCGAACAACTCATTCAACCGGACTCGTCTTAAACTTCATCTTAATTGACGTCTTGTCCTTCAATTCGGTTTCGGATTACCGCTTGCCGTGACTTTACCATAAGCGTAGCCGAAGGCGGGTTGGATGACAAAAAGCAACTGCAGCCGGTCTTCACCCCGTTTCAGCGCCTCAGGTGGGTATGATAGAATCTTCAGCTATGGAGCTCAAAGGATTGATCCTGTCGGGAGGCGAGGGCACGCGCCTGCGTCCCATCACCCACACCAGCGCCAAACAGCTGGTGCCGGTGGCGAATAAGCCCATCCTCTTCTACGGCCTGGAGTCCCTGCGTGAGGCCGGTATCAACGATATAGGCATCATCGTAGGTGACACCGAAGACGAGATACGCGAGGCGGTGGGGGACGGGTCCGCATGGGGTGTTGAGGTCACCTATATCCGGCAGGAGGCCCCCCTGGGACTGGCCCACGCCGTGCTCACCGCGGCTGATTTCCTCGCCGACACACCCTTCGTGATGTACCTGGGGGACAACCTGATCAAAGAGGGCATAGCCGCTTTCGTGGACGAGTTCAGGCGCAAGGACGTAGACGCGCTCATCCTGCTGGCGCACGTGACGGAGCCTCAGCGCTTCGGGGTGGCGAAACTCGACGGCACCCGCATCGTGGAGCTGGTGGAGAAGCCCAAGGATCCGCCCAGCGATCTGGCGCTGGTGGGTGCTTACATGTTCCGACCCTCGATACTCGATGCCTCGCAGGCCATAAAACCCTCCTGGCGCAACGAGCTGGAGATAACCGATGCCATCCAGCACCTCATAGACGGCGGCCGGCGCGTGGAGGCGCATATCATCGAGGGCTGGTGGAAGGACACCGGACATCTCGAGGACCTGCTCGAGGCCAACCGCATGGTGCTCGAGGGCATCGAGCCGAGGTGCGAAGGCAGCATCGACGCAGCATCGCGGGTGGACGGAAGGGTGGTCGTCGAGGAAGGCGCCGAGGTGGTGCGCAGCAACCTGCGCGGCCCGGCGATCGTCGGCAGGGACTCCAGGATCGTCGATTCATACATCGGCCCCTTCACCTCCATCTACTACGGGGTCACCGTAGAGGGCAGCGAACTGGAGCACTCCATCGTCATGGAGAACAGCTCCATCGTGAATATCCCGGGCCGCATCGAGGATAGCCTGATAGGAAAGAACGTGGAGATCACGAGGGCCCAAACGCGCCCCAAGACCTTCCGTTTCGTGCTGGGGGACAACTCCAGAGTCGGGTTGATCTGAGGGGGTAAAATTGATCGATGGGGTTTCCGTCCGAGAACTCGATTCGAGCCTGGACGCTACCGGTCAAAGCGTTGCATTGTGGAACGGGGAGGGCCTCCCCGGCAGCTTGTTCCGGTCGTCGTTCCGCACCGTCTTTCCCGGTATCGTGGAGGCATGGTTCAGCCGCGAGCGGGCGAGGGAGAGGATCACCTGCCTGGAGGGCACGATCAAACTCGTCCTCTGCGACCGCCGCGACGGTTCGGCCACGAGCGGCGAGGTCATGGAGATCTTCCTCGGGGAATACCGTTTCCGCGAGGTGATCGTACCGCCCGGCGTGCTAAGGGGATGGAAGGCGGTGGGCGGCCGCAACGCCCTGATCTTCCAGGCCCTGGAGGGGGAGGAATCCGCACCGCAGTTCTTCACCCTCGAGGAGGCCGACGTGCCGTACGACTGGGAGATCGTTATGCAGTGAGCCCCGGTATGATTACCGGTGGCCCGTGGAAGCGGTGTCGATCAAACCATTGCAGGGAAGCGAGGAACGCGCTATGCGATTGCTTGTAACCGGAGGTTGCGGCTTCATCGGCAGCAACTTCATCCGCCTCGTCCTCGAGGAACACTCCGAGGACGAGGTGCTGAACCTGGACAAGCTCACCTACGCCGGCAACCCCGAGAACCTCAGGGACGTCGAGGGAGACCCGCGCTATTCCTTCCAGCAGGGAGACATCTGCGATGCCGATGACGTCGGCAAGGCTTTCGCATGGAATCCGGACATGGTGATAAATTTCGCCGCCGAGACACACGTGGACCGATCCATTACCTCTCCCGAGGACTTCGTGAAGACAGACGTTCTGGGCACCTATCGACTGCTGGAACAGGTACGCGAGATGGGCGTCCGTTTCATGCAGATAAGCACGGACGAGGTATACGGCAGCATCTCCGAGGGTTCGTTCAGCGAGGAGAGCCCGCTGCAGCCAAACAGCCCCTACGCGGCCTCCAAGGCCGGTGCCGACCTGCTCGTGCGCTCCTACGTGCGCACTTACGGCATAGACGCCGTTATCGCGCGAAGCTCCAACAATTACGGGCCTTACCAGTATCCCGAGAAGGTGATACCGCTTTTCGTCACCAATCTCCTGGAAGGCCGTAGGGTTCCTCTCTATGGAGAGGGCCGTAACATCAGGGACTGGCTCTACGTGAGGGACAACTGCAGGGGCCTGGACCTGGTGCTCCGCTCCGGGCAGAGCGGAGAAGCCTATAATGTCGGCGCCGGCCAGGAAAAGACCAACCTGGAGCTGACCCGTGCCATCCTGGAGATCATGGGCAAGGGCGAGGAATCCATCCAGAACGTACCCGACCGTCTCGGACATGACCTCAGATATTCCGTGGAAACCTCCAAGATCAAGGCTCTGGGATGGAGTCCGCGCATGGATTTCGAGAGCGGGCTGCAGAGAACCGTGCAGTGGTATCGCGACCATGCGGCCTGGTGGGAGCCGATAAAGAGCGGTGAATTCCGCCGCTATTACGCCGAGAAATATGGGGATATCTGACCTCTCAGGCATGGAGGGGCCAGGGCTGAGAGGGAGTCATGCGGTCGGGGTAGAATATGTGAGTCATCAGCACTTAAGATGAAGGGAGAATCGGGGATCAAGGTGGATTTAATGAGTGGAGGCCTTGGAACATGAAGTTGTCGATCGTAATGCCGGTTTTCAACGAGCGCAATACCATCAAGGAGATCCTGCGCCGCGTGCGCCAGGTGGACCTGGGCGATCTGGAGAGGGAGATCGTAATCGTCGACGATGGGTCGTCCGACGGAACCCGCGACATCCTGGCCATGGAGGAGGACTCAGGCACGCGGGTCATCCTGCACCCCGAGAACCGCGGCAAGG
Organism: Actinomycetota bacterium; assembly: GCA_016931915.1. Taxonomy (GTDB): domain Bacteria; phylum Actinomycetota; class Geothermincolia; order Geothermincolales; family RBG-13-55-18; genus SURF-21. The sequence continues at coordinate 43,684 of JAFGDU010000154.1, read as the reverse complement.
GCGCGGCCGTGCGCACCGGGTTCGCGGCAGCAAGCGGTGATCTCATCATCATCCAGGACGCCGACCTGGAATACGATCCGGAGGACTACCCCAAGCTGATCGATCCGGTGCTGAAGGGAAAGGCTCAGGTGGTCTACGGTTCCCGCTTCACGGGACCGCGCAAGAACATGCTCTTCTGGCATTTCGTGGGTAACCGTTTCCTGGCGCTGATGACCAACATCCTCTACAACACCACCCTCTCGGACATGGAGACCTGCTACAAGCTCTTCACGCGCGAGGCGCTGGAGGGTATTGAACTGAAGTCGGACCATTTCGATATCGAGCCGGAGATGACCGCCAAAATCCTCAAGAAGAGGATCAGGATCTTCGAGGTACCGATATCCTATGCCGGCAGGGAGATGGAGGAGGGGAAGAAGATAACCTGGCGCGACGGCATCCCCGCGTTGTGGACCCTGATAAAATACCGCTTCGTGGATTGACCGGCTCGCCGAGCAGGAAGAGCTGAGGTACATATCCGTGGAATACCAGGCAGAGACGGCGCCCCCCAATCCCTGGCCGGATTACGTAGCCTTTATCACCACGGGGTCGGCGCTGCCGGCGGGTGCGATCGCGTTCCGGGCCTTGCTGCGGGAAAGACGCCGCAAACTTCCACTTTACGGTCTTTTTTGGACGGCACTTACCACCCTGGCGCGCCGCGACATCTGCGCACGCTGCCCCTATTACGGGGAGTATTGCTCCACCCTCTTCGGCAAGATAACCGCCTTGATGTGGCCGCGCAGCGATAAACCCCTGGCCAGGCAGGGGTTCTACTGGGACCTGGTGCTTCTGCCGGTCATCTTCATCTACCCCGTGCCGGAGATATGGCGCGGCTCCAAGCGTCTCTTTGCCGCATACCTCGCCACGTGGGCCCTTTTCCTGTCGGCAATGTACGGTCTGGCCTGCAGGAGATGTCCCCTCGAGGCATGCCCGGTGCCCAGGTAATCGGCGGCCGGAGGCTGTGGTACCTCTACTCGTTTACGGCTGCATCCCCTGTATGCCCGGAGTTCTCAAGCAGGTCAGGCCCGAACTACCGCGGTCGTTCGAGCCTGGATCGGGCTTTTGACTGGCTGCTTACTTGAGGCTCTCGATGAAGGTATCCACGTCGATAGCCGGCAGGGTCATGATGCGCACGGTTCCACGCGATGACAGCTGAACGGATATCTTGGCGATGGTCTCGTTATTGGGAGCCTCGACGATGTTGATGAAGTCGTACTGCCCCATGATCACGTACTGGGACAGCACCTTGCCGCCCATGGCCTCGACGTCCTTGTTCACTTCCTTGATGCGGTCGGGATTCTTGGTAAGCGTGGCGCAACCCTCGTCGGTAAGATGGCTTATGAGAATATAGGTAGCCATCCGCACTCCTCCTTCCTCTTGTATACCCGGGATTTCCGGACCAACGGATAGTATCTTTCTACCCAGCAAGAGGAGGCTGTAAACAGGGTTACTTCCGAAGCGTACAGGTGCCAGGTCATTAGCGTGAGCGAAACCACGGCGCAATGTGAAACCCAGATTTCACGCTAAAGACCTGGCACCGCAGCGTCGCAGACGGCGCTGTCGCTTTCGCGATGCAGGCTTTCGAGCGGGGTTGCTCAGACGAGCGTTATTTCATGTTGCGGATGAAGTCGTCTACGGGCATGGCGGCAACGGTTTTAATCCGCAGGGTACCGCGCGAAGCCAGCTTCAGCGATATGCGCATTATGGTCTCATTGTCCGGCGCTTCCAGGATGTTGAGAAAATCCTCCTCTCCCAGCAATGCGTACTGCGCGAGGATACTGGCACCCAGGTCCTCCACATCCTTGTTCACTTCCTTGATGCGTCCGGCATCGCGGTTGATGGTATTGGCTCCCTGTTCCGTGAGCTTGGTAAGCATGACGTAAATGGGCATATCTATACCTCCCTTTCGCTATTATGGATAGAAGTGATTATATCATGCGTAAATTGTCATGCAGACAGCGCGCTCTCTTGCGCTATGATTGTCTTGTAGCGTGTGGGGGGATGCCGAGGGGGGGTGTACATGAGGAGAGAAGTGAATGCATGCAAGGGGTTCCCGCTGCAGGACCCGGCGGCGGTGGTCGATAACGGTGAATGGATAAAGGAGGAGGCTGGAATGAATAGAGTTGGGGGCGGATGAGATGGAGGGGGACAAGAAGCGCTTCGCACTCGCCCTGATCTACCACCCCGATTTCTCACTGCACGGCTATCCGGCCTTGCGGGACCGCGTTGCGCCGGCCTTCGAGGAGCTGAAGGCGCGGGGGCTGCTCGATCTGGATACGGTGGAGGTGCTGGAGGCCGAGCCGGCCGATGCCAGTCTGGTGGAACGCCTGCATAGCCCTTCCCATATCCAGTCCGTCATCAACAGCGGATATTACGATGTAGCGCTGCTGTCCGCGGGGTCGGTGCTGCAGGGAGCGGTCGAAGCTGCGGCGGGCGGTGCCGCGAACTCCTTCTGTTTCGTGGGAGCTGCGGGCCATCATGCCAGCCACGACGGTTTCTGGGGATTCTGTTATCTGAACGATGTCGCCATCGCCATCGCGTACCTGCGGGACGTGATCAATATCAAACGCTTTGCGATCGTGGACATCGATCCTCACTTCGGCGACGGCACCCGGGACATCATCGGCCCGGATCCGGACATACTTCATGTCAACTTCCACTCCGGATACGGCATGAGCAGGGAGGAGGGGCCGAACAACCTGGATATAATCCTTCCCCATGATGCCGATGACGACCGTTTCCTGGCGGGGGTGGACGAGGCCTTGCAGGCAGTGCGGGATTTCGAGCACGGACTGCTTTTCATCATCTTCGGACATGACAGCCACAGCGACGACTACGGCGCCTTCGAGCTCAGCGATGAAGTATATGCCGTTTTCGCGCGCAAGGTGAAGGAGCTCTTTCCACAACGGGTATGCTACGTACTCTCCGGGGGAGCCAACGCTCGCGTGGCACGCAGGGCTATCGGCGATGTAGTGGAGGTACTTGCGCATTGAGTGGGGGAGGTGCGATGTCGCCCGCATGCTTTAAGGAATGCAAAGCAGCAGTCTTTTTTCTCGCGGCAGCAGTGCTCCTGGCCTTTATGCTTCCTGCGGCGGGCGGAGGGGGCGAGGCCATGGCGGACTCGTCGCAGCGGGTAGTCCTCACCTTCGACGACGGCTACAATTTCGACCATCGTATCCTGGACTTCCTCTCTTCCCAGGGCATTACCGCATCCGCTTTCGTCATCGGGTCGTGGGCTCAGAGGAATCCCGAACTACTGCAGGAGATGGATGCCCTGGGCTGGGACGTCTGCAACCACACCCAGAACCATCCCTGGCTCACCAAGCTCACCGACCAGCAGATCGTGGCGGAGTTGAATACCTGCCAGGCGGTCATCGGCTCTATCACCGGCCAGTACCTGCCCATCTTCAGACCTCCCGGCGGATTTATCGACGGCAGAGTGATGAACGTGGCTTCGTCGACCGGGTACGCCCCGGTGATGTGGGACTTCGACAGCAGGGACTCGGCGACAACGGCTCCACCCGTGCAGGACCGGGTCAACTACATCGTCGGGGCCGCCGGAGACGGGGATATAATCCTTTTCCACTTCGGGGGACGCAATACCCTGGAGCTGGTCACCGGGGTGGTACAGGGCCTGCAGCAAAGGGGGTTCAGCTTCGTTACCTTGAGCGAGCTCTATGGGTGGAAGGAGCTGGTACGGGGGGGCGATTCCGGACCTGGGGTCGCGAGTGCGGCCCTGCGCCATTATTTCGCGGAAGGCACCACCCGTCCCGGTTTCGAGGAATGGGTGCTGGTGTTGAATCCCGGCAGCAAGACGGCGACGGTGAGGGCGTATTATTATTCATCCCGGGAGGAGCTGGTCAAGGAATACTCCATCCCTCCCCGGGGGAGGTTATCCTTATGCGTCAGGAAAGAAGTTCCCTGGCAGGATGATGTCTCGGTGGTTCTGGAGTCCTCCACGCCAGTAGCCGCCGAGAGGATGCTCTATTTTAACCGTGGGCTGGGTTACAGTGGTGGTTCCCTGTCCAGGGGGGTGAGCGAAGCATCCAGCGTTTTCTTCTTCCCCGAGGGCTCGGTAAGGCCGGGATTCGAGGAATATCTAGCCGTCTTCAACCCCTCGGGTGTTATCGCGGCCAGGGTCGGGGTGGAATTCCGCACGTGCGGTGGGGAGAAGCAGGAAGAGGCCTTTGATGTGGACCCCCTTTCACGCCTCACCCTGCGTGTCAACGACTTGGTGGAAAGCGGGGATTATTCCATGGTGGTGAGGGCGAGCGCCCCGGTGGTGGCGGAGAGGTCCGAGTATTTCGTGTACAACGACATACTCACGGGCTCGCATTGCTCGGCGGGTGCCACCATGCCCAACGGCCGCTGGTTCTTCGCCGAGGGCACGACCCGCGACCTTTTCGATAACTATCTGACGGTTCTCAATCCTTGCGATTACGATACGTGGCTCGAGGTGCGCATGATCATGTCGGACGGGTCGCTGAGGGTAGAAGCCCTTGGTCTCGCGGCAGGAGAGAGGAAGACGCTATTCCTGAACTCGTACCTTCCTCCCGATATCGACTTCTCGTTGAGAGTATCCAGCCTGCTGCCCGTGGTCGCGGAACGCGCCGCTTATTTTCAGACCCACAATATCTCCGGTGGTTATTGCAGCCCCGGCGTAACGCAGGCGCAGGAGACCTGGTTGTTCCCGGAGGGATGCACCAGCCCTGGATTCTCGGAATGGCTGGCCCTTTTCAACCCCGCGGGGGAGGAGCAGGTCGTGAGGGTAGACTACCTGTGCGGTGACGGAGAGGTGGTAAGCCGGGAGTACCTGCTCCCCCCGGAGGGCAGGGTGACGATCGATGTGGCCTGCGAGGCCGGGCAGGTGGAGGAGGTGGCGATGGAGGTAAGCTCGCCGGGGGGTATCGTGGCCGAGCGCTCCATCTACTTCAACCGCCGGGGCTTATAAGCCGCAGGAGCCCGGAGAACGCGGATTCCGGGCTGGGGTTTGGCGCGATCTCGGGCTCTTCCGTGTGTATAGGACCCTTCCTTTCTGATACCATATATTTTCAGGCTTCGGAATAGAAAATTATCCTTCTTTGGGTATAATGGATAGGACGATGGGAGGAAATACTAAGGAGGTAGCGTCAATGGCCAATGAGAAAGAGGAATTGCTGGACAAGGAGATAGAGGCCTACGAGGACGAGCTCGCGGTAGTGGCGAGCAAGCTACAGGAACTCGCCGGCGTCGACTGCTCCTTCGGGGCCTGCGTATTCGACCCCGAGATGCAGGATGTCGAGGCAAAACTGGCCGAGCTGCAGAAGAGGAAGAAGATACTCGCCGAGGTCAAGGATTCCCTCGAGCAGTGCGACATCTCATAAGCTGAAATAAGTACTTCATAGGGGCTCCCCGCGGGGAGCCCCTTTAATTAGTCCACCGGGAAGAATTTATCCTCGGGGGCCCCGCATATGGGGCATTTCTCCGGGATGACATCATCGGCTACGTAACCGCAAACACTGCATACGTAATAGTCCGGGACTTTGTCGGCCACCATATGCTGCAGGGCACCCTCATAGAGCTTGGCGTGCCTCTCCTCGACGTCCCGCGCGTAGGCGAACATGGTGGCGGCAGCCTTGTCCTCCTCCGCCTCGGCGTCGGCGATGAAGCTTTCGTAGCCGACCGCCGCGATCTTCTGCTCCGATGCCAGGGCTTCCTCGAGGTTGCTTTCCGTATCCCCTATCTCCCGCAACAGCCTCAGGTTGTTGAATGCATGTACGCTCTCGGATTCCGCCACCGCACGGAACAGCTTGGCTACGCCCTCGTATTCCTCCTCCTCGGCCTTGGCCGCAAACGCCTTCAACCTCACCACTGCTTTCGACTCACCCGTGTAGGCATCGTGAAGGTTCTCGCGTGTCTTTTCTCCCATGACCACACCTTTCTATCCTTTTTTCTTCACGAAGACGTGATACTCCCCGCCTTCCTCCTCTATGCCCAGGCATTCGTTGCCTGTTTTCGTACACCAAGCAGGCATATCGCTTTTTATCCCTTTATCGTCGGCGATCACCTCCAGCACCTCGCCATGCGAGAGCTCCTTCATCTCCTGGGAGGTCTTCACGATAGGCATGGGACAATAAAGGCCTACGCAATCCAGCGTTCTGTCAGCCTTCATGATCGCACCTCCTGATTCCTCTGCGTGTAAGGTCTTCGGTCTCTTTCCAGCTCCCCTTTTCCCCACAATACTACACGGAGATTCAAGACCTGACACCAGTCTGATTCCCCTGCGTGACAGGTCTTTCAGTCTCTTCCCACGTTACCTTCTACTCGTCCCCGCATCGCGGAGATTAAAGACCTGTTACCAGTCTCATATAAAAAGATTGATACTGGACCCCGCCGCCTTCTCGACGTAGGTGGCGGCGCCCACGAACTCGTCCACCTCCGGAATGAAATCTTCTTCTCCGAGCCCCATGAGAGCCATGGAGGTGGTGCAGGCAAGGAAACGCACGCCCAGCTCCTTGGCCATGGGGATCATCTCCTCCAGGGAGGGCATGCGGTATTCCTTCATCAGTCTCTTCATGGCGGCCTTCCCGCCCCCCAGCATGTTCAGGCGGGAGAGCTTGAGGCGTCTCGCCCCCCCTCTGTTCATCATGCCCATCATCTTCTGCAGGGATTTCCTGCCGGCGGTGGCGGCCTTCTCCCTGGTGACCACGTTCAAGCCCCAGAAGGTGAAGAACAGGGTAACTTCCATGCCCATGGAGGCGGCCGTGGTGGCGATATTAAAAGCCGCGAGCGCGCGGTCCAGTTCGCCGCTGAAGACCACGATAGTCGCTTTTTCCGCCTCGTCGCTCATGGCTGCACCTCCTTATTTCCCTGCGTGTCAGGCCTTGAGTCTCTTTGCCCGTTACCTTCTGCCCGTCCCCGCATCGCGGAAATTAAAGACCTGATACCGGTCACTTCAAAGGCTTACCGCACTCGGGGCAGTTCTCCGTCCCTTCCCTGGCCTTCCCCCCGCAGCTCTCGCAGGTGATGATGGTTATACTGCAGGGTTGGCAGAACGGAGACATGTCCTCGATGAACTCTATATCCGCATCGCAGTAAGGACACTTGCAGACAGTCTTCTTCTCTTCCATATCAACTCGTTCCTTTCTTGCTCTTGTAATCCTCGATGGCCAGATGCAGGGCATCAGCCCCGAGGTTCGAGCAGTGCATCTTCTGTTTGGGCAGCCCGCCCAGTTCCTGGGCCACGTCGTCGCGTGATATCTGCAGGGCTTCGTCCACCGTCTTGCCCTTGGCCATCTCGCTCACCATGCTGGAAACGGCTATGGCCGCACCGCAGCCGAAGGTCTTGAACTTTACGTCCTCCAGCCGCTCGTCATCGTCGACCTTGACATAGAAAGTCATCATGTCCCCGCAGACGGGGTTGCCCACCTCCCCCACACCGTCAGCGTCCTCGATCTCGCCCACGTTGCGCGGGTTGGTGAAATGATCCATAACCTCTTCACTGTATTGAGCCATGATCCTTACCCCCTCTCCTTCAAGTATTTCGCATATAGAGGTGACATCTGCCGCAGCTTCTCGACGATGGGAGTGAATACCTCCAGCACGTAATCCACGTCGTCACTGGTGTTCTGAAGGCCGAAGCTGAAGAGTAGCGAGCCCTGTGCCCTCTCCGCCGGGACCCCGCATGCTGAAAGCACGTGTGAGCCCTTGAGCGCTCGCGAGGTACAGGCCGAGCCGCTCGATACCGCCACGCCCTGCTGATCGAGAAAGAGCAGCATGCCCTCGCCCTCAATGAACTCCACCGCGAAGCTTGCGTTCCACGGCAGGCGCCGGGTGGGGTGGCCGGTGAGATAGACGTGCTCGACCTTCGCGGGAAGGCCGGAGATGATGGCATCCCGCAGCTCCGACAGCCGGTCGCTCCTCTCCGGCATGTTCGCCGCGGCCATCTCCGCTGCTTTTCCCATCCCCACTATGCCGGCAACGTTCTCCGTGCCGCCTCGCCTGCCTCCCTCCTGCACTCCGCCGTCGAGCATGGGGATCAAGCGCAGGCCTCTCTTCACCCACAGAGCTCCGACACCCTGGGGTCCGTAGATGAGGTCCGAGGACAGGGACAGTGCCGAAACGCCTGACTCGCCCACGTCTATCGGTATGGTCCCGGCCGCCGCGACCGCATCGGTATGAAAAGGCACCTCTCTCTCGGCCGCGATACGTGCAGCTTCGGCTATAGGCTGGATGGTGCCGACCTCTCCATTGGCGGTCATCACCGAGACCAGTACGGTGTCGTCTCCAATGGCCGAGGCCATCTCCTCCAGGTCCATGGATCCGTATTCGTCCACGGGGATCAGCGAGAGCTCGTAACCCTGCTTCTCCAGGGAACGCGCGGCATGCAACACCGAGAAATGCTCCACGGCCGAGACCACGATATGCTTGCCCTTCCGCCTCGAACCGGCGGCTATTCCCTTTATCGCAAGGTTATTGGCCTCGGTCCCGTTGGAGGTAAAGATGATCTCCTCCGGGTTCGCCCCTATGAGGGATGCGACCTTCTCCCGTGCTTCCTCGACGGCCTCCCTGGCGGTATCCCCCCGACTGTGCAGAGAGGAAGGATTGCCGAAATCCTCGCCCAGGAAGGGCAGCATCGCATCCCTTACCTCCGGCGGCAGGGGCGTTGCAGCATAATTATCCAGGTTGACTTCCCTCATGATCCACTCCCTTGGCTATCTTCTCGAGAACTCCGAGGTCTCGCGCCAGGACCTCCGGATCCGCCGTACGCAGCCGGCAGGATTCCATGGTGCACACCTCGGACCATGCCTCTTCCATTATTCCCACTTTGCCTGAAACCATAGGTAAAATCCTGGGCTGGGGTGAGAGCGCCGCCAGCCTCAGCGGAGATCGTGCGCTACCCCCGGGATCGCCGGAGATCTTGACCATGATTGGCCCGCGCAGGTAGAGGTTGACCGCCTTGGCGAACGGTGCGGCCATGATGCCGTATGCCGCCGCCAACCCAGAGACCGCCGAGAGCACTTCGACGGCGCGATGGCGCCACTTCTCGTCCCCGCCGTAAGACCAGTAGAGGATCATGGCCTCGGCGGCCCGTGACTGGCTGCCCAGGTCGGCAGGCTGCGGTTTCAGGCCGGGTGGAAGGTGATGCGGGGAGGTGTCCATTAACATGGATCTCGACTCGTCCCAGTGGTGCGTTATGAGGAGGGCGAGCATGGCCTCGGCCCGCTCCAGGTAACGCCTCTCCCCGGTGAAACCGAAGGCGGTGAGAAAAGCGATGGCCGCCTCCACGCCGTCATCAAGCAGGCCCCAGCGGTGGGGCTTGCCGTCGTGGTAGTGAGCCATACCTTCGCCCGGCCGAAAGGATTCCGACCACAGGAACTCGAGGGCCGACAGGGCCAGGGTGGAGTGCTCGTCGTGCTGGAGGGTGGTTCCCTCCACGAGAAGGCTCGCGGCCGCACGTGCCGCAAGGTCCGTATACACGGTCCTGTCAACGGGGGGAGCGGGCAGTTTCTTCCTGTCCCCGGCTTTAAGGAGATAATATTCCTCGTCTGCGTCCTGGCTGCCAAAGAACCTGGAATCTCCGTCGCTAAGCACGCGATAGATATAATCGGCCGTCTCGCCCGCGGTGCGGCGGAAGATCTCGGCACCGCTTAGGCTATAGGCCTTGAGCAGCACGTTGATGAGGCCTGCGTTGTCCGCCAGCATTTTTTCGTAATGGGGTATAGACCAATCCCTCGTCGTGGAATAGCGAAAGAAACCCCCTTCGACATCATCCAGGAGGTTACCCCCGATCATGGCCTCCAGGGAGGTGCGGGCGAAGACCAGGTACTCGGCATCTCCCTCGTCGGCGTACAACTCCAGGGCTAGAGACAGGGCCTCCACTTGTGGGAACTTGGGCTCGCGGCCCAGCCCGCCGAAAGCCCGGTCCCAGGCGCGCAATAGCTGCGCCCCCGACTCCTCGACTATCCCCAGGTCCAGCACCCCGGTCTCCGGGGCGGGGAACCACGCCTCCTCCTGCGTGGTTACGTCGATATCGTGTTGAGCATAGAGCTCCGATATCCTCTCCAGGGCCGCACGCATGGCCTCGGGCGGGATGTATGTCGCTCCAGCCAGAAGCGTGCCATGCGGGTCCAGGAATGCCGTGGTAGGCCAACCCCCCTGGTTGTAACGGCGGTTGATATCGGGGTTGCGGTCGCTGTCGACGCGTACCGGTACGAATCTACTGTTTACGAGATCTATAACCGCACGATCCGAGTAAGATGTCTCGTCCATGACGTGGCACCAGTGACACCAGACAGCCGATATGGAGAGCAGGACCGCCTTGCCCTCTCGCTCGGCCCGGTGGAAAGCCTCCTCGCCCCACGGCATCCAGGCGATCTCGTGGGCCAGGTTCGGTCGCGGGCTAAAGCGGAAATCGCGGTCAAGCGATTTACCATCCGACCCCTCCTTGCTGTGTTCCTCCATAGCCTTTCACCTCTTATTCCCTGCATGACAGGTCTTGCGCTCCCTTCCCCTACTGCCATCCGTCCGTGCCCGGTATCCTGGAGTTTAAGGACCTGTTACCAGTCAAATACAGAGGGGGCGGATACTCCGCCCCCTCTTCCTGTAAACCTCTTTACGGACTTACGGTCTTCGTATCACACCTATTCCTTCTTATCTTTCTTCTGCTCTGAAATCTCTTCTCCCTTGCGCATAAGCCTTTCCATGGTTACGCACGGGTACTTCGAATCGGCGCAATGGGGGCAACAGAGGCCTCCTTTTTCCTTGCTCTCACTTTTGGCCATTACAACCTCCTTGTATTGTCCTGTTATTCCTTGCTGCTCAAATCATAATATGCATATCGCCTGCGTACCATGATCCAAATCAAACCTGGATACCTGGAGATCCACCCCAACAGCACGTCCTAGATGCCGTCGAAATATGCCCTCAAAGCGTCCTTGTTCTTTACCACCAGGTACTTCCCATCTACGCTCAGGATCTCCTCCTTTTTAAGGCGGCTCATTATGCGGGATACCGTCTCCTCCGTGGAACCTACCAGGCCGGCGATGTCGCGGTTGGTCAGGGGAGTATCGATGACCACGCCGCACTTGTCGCTTATCCCGATCTCGCCCGCCATACCCAGGAGAACGCATGCGATACGTTTTTCTACTTTCTCCCCGGCGATGCACCGGTCCTTGTAATATGCCTGATCGAGCTTGCGCACGACGAGCCTGATTATATGCAGGGCGAACAGGGGATCCCGAGAGGCCAGCCACTGCAGGTCGTCCCAGCTGACCCTCCATACACGCGATGATTCGCGGGCGACGGCGGAGTATGAATAGACCCCCTCCTCGTAGAGGGCTCCCTCGCCGAATACGTCCCCAGCATAGAGGAAACCGAGGATATACAGCTTCCCGTCCCCATGCACGATGTTCGCCTCCACCGTGCCTTCCTCGACGAGATAAAGGTGCGTGGCTTCGTCCTGGTCTATGAAGATGTACTGCTCGCGGTCGACGCTCTCCGGCTTGAACAGCTCTCGCGCTTCTTCTCGCAGTCCCTCCTCCAGGTTGTTCAGGAACTCCCGCAGCCGGTCATCATCCATCATTTTCCTCCGTCAACGCAACGTGAGGCAGCATCGGTTTTTTGATTATATATCAAAAATGGTATCTCGGTCCGTAACCTGCATCATAGCGTCGCGCAAGGTGTCGGCGGAGTAGGCTTTGACGCCGAGCATGCCTGTAATGCTATATTGGAGAATGTAGATATTCTTCATAGCATCTTGTGAAAGGCTCAGGCATGCTCGAGGACCTTATACCCCGTAGTGCGGATATGGTCCTGCTCATCACGGGCATGGCCCTGTTCCTCGGATGGGGCATCGGCCTGTTAGCCCAGAAAATCAAGATCCCGCAGGTAGTGGGCCATATCGTTCTGGGTGTGATCCTGGGTACTTCCGTTCTGGGCATATTGGATACGCAGACCCTGGACAGCCTGGTATTCATAAATTTCCTCGCCCTGGGCTTCATCGGATTCGACATCGGCGGAGAACTGTCGTTTCGTGGCCTGAAGAAGCTGGGCCGGCCCATCCTGTGGATCTCAATACTGGAGGCACTGGGCGCGTTCCTGCTCGTGACCATCGCCATCTACGTCTACACGCGCAAGCTCTACCTGGCGCTTATCTTCGGAGCCCTTTCCTCGGCGACCGCTCCAGCCGCCACGGTTGACGTATTGCGCGAATACCAGGCGTCCGGCCCGCTAACCACGACCCTCTTCGCGGTGGTGGGCATAGACGACGGGCTGGCCATCGCCATCTATGCCTTCGCCGCTTTCTTCGCCAAGATCCTCCTGGCGGGGTCGGAGACGGTGAACTACGCCAAGGTCATACTCCTGCCCTTCGCGGAGATCCTCGGCGCCCTGGCCCTGGGGTTCGGCATCGGCGTCCTGGTCCTCCTGCTGGTGCGCAAGATCACCTCGCGAGGGACCATACTCATCTTCGTCATCGGCAGCATCCTCGTGACTACGTCCCTGGCAAATCTCCTGAACCTGTCGCTCATCCTGGCCAACATGGCCGTGGGCATGACCATCATCAACCTGCCGCGCTACGGCAGGCCCGACCTGTTCGAGGTAGCGCGGAGCATAACGCCGCCGCTCTTTATCCTCTTCTTCGTCCTGGTGGGGGCGAGGTTGGATGTGAGCAAACTTTCCTCCCTGGGCATTATCGGCCTGCTCTACGTGGTCTTCCGTACCATCGGTAAACAATCTGGTACGTACGTGGGCGCGCGCATCGGCAAGGCACCGAGCGCGGTCTCCCGCTACCTGGGTCTGTGCCTCTTCTCCCAGGCCGGCGTGGCCATTGGGCTGTCCATCGAGACCGCACTCGAGTTCGGCGCCAAGGAGTTCGGATCGGCGGGAGTAGAACTGGGAGTGATGGCCGTAACGGTCATCGCCGCCACCACACTGATCTTCCAGTTGATCGGCCCGCCATGCACCCGCTTCGCCGTGATCAAGGCGGGCGAGGCGAAGGTGATAAAGAGAAAATAGGGGGTATGAATATGCCCGAGCATTACCTGTTATCGTACCCGTCGACGGCAGAGCATATGCGTGCCGGCGCGATCGGCGTGGATGGGGACGGGTCTAAACTGCCTGCTTGCAGGCAGTGGAGGGGGTGATGAGGATGGCCAAGATGTACGTTCTCTCTGATCGGCCGGTGAGCGAGTTTATGAGCTGCAACGTGATCTGCGTTTACGAGAACGAGCCCATAGAGGACCTTGTATGGAGGTTTCAACGCTACCGCTATGCCGGCTTCCCGGTGGTCAACGATAAGGGGGAGCTCGTCGGTATAGTCAGGGACTCGGATATACTCAAGCTGTTCGTCATGACCCGCCCCGACTCCCTGCTGGCCGAGAAAGCGAAGGACGTCATGCGCGTACCGCCGCAGACGATATCTCCCGATGCCACCGCCCAGGAGGCGGTGGAGAAGATGTTCGACGCCAACGTGCGCTTGCTGGTGGTGGAGGACAAGAAGCAGATCCTGGGTGTCATCAGCCGCGAGGACCTGGTCTGCGGCATATTCACCCACAAGGACGAGGAGGGATGGCCGCGCGCCTGAGCCCTTTGACCGTTGTCGATCTCTGGTTGGGGTCGCGCAGCCGGGCGGCGGGGCTGCCCTCGAAGAAGGAAAACCTTTCAGTAGCGGAACAGGGATCCATCTCCCGATCCACGGGCTGTTGGTTGTCCCACCCGGCCGGATTATCGTATATAATGGCACACAATAATTGCAGGAGTAGTGCTCGGAAGATCGGTTTTACAGGGTTTTAAAGTGCAGGAAAACAACTTCACCCGCGATTTCGATAGATTATTCAATCCCCGCTCGGTGGCAGTGGTTGGAGCCTCGAATATGCTCGGCAAATGGGGATTCAACATGCCCATGAACTTGATCGGCGGCGGCTACCGGGGCGACCTGCTCATGGTCAATCCCCGGGAGGAGCGCGTGCTGGGTTTTCCCGCTTACCCCACGCTCAAGGACATAAAGGGCGAGATTGACCTCGTGGTGGTGGCCATCCCCGCCCGCAAGGTAGCGGACGTGCTCAGCGAAGCAGCAGAAAAGGGTGTCCGCAATGCCATCGTGGTCTCCTCCAACTTCGGCGAGGTGGGGGAGGAAGGCGCCAGGATGGAACGCAAGGTGGCGGACATCGCCAACCAGGCCGGCATCACCATCGTAGGGCCCAATACCATGGGCATCTACAGCAAGACCAGTTCCCTCTGCTGCCTGGGGGCACCGGTCTTTCCCCTCGAGGGCGGCGTCGGCTTCGTATCCCAGAGCGGCAACCTGGGGGTGCAGCTCATGACCTGGGGATATCGCAAGGGCGTGGGCTTCAGCCGCTTCGTGGGCAGCGGCAACGCCGCGAACACCGACATCAGCGACTGGCTCGAGTACCTGGGCGGCGACCCCGAGACGGATACCATCATCCTCTACATCGAGGGCATCAAGGACGGCAGGAGGTTCCTCGAGGTGGCGCGGCGCATCACCCCGCACAAGCCGGTCATAGCCCTCAAGGCGGGAAAGGGCCAGCAGGGCGAACGGGCCGTGCTGTCGCATTCGGGCTCCCTGGCAGGCCCCTTCGAGCTCTTCCAGGGGGCCATGGAGCAGGCGGGGATCATCGAGGCCGAGACCACGGAGGAGCTGGTGGACCTGGCGGCAGCCTTCTCGGCGCTGCCCATCCCCCGGGGGTCCAGGGTGGGCGTGATGACCCTGGGCGGTGGCTGGGGCGTGGCGGCCGCCGACTCCTTCGACCGCGAGGGGCTTGAGCTGGCCGTGCTTCCGCGGGACGTCATCTCGGAACTGGACAAGTTCCTTCCCAGCTTCTGGAGCCGTCGCAACCCCGTGGACATCGTGGGCAACGTGCAGAGAAAAAACCACTACCGCGTCATGGACGCCCTGGCTACCTGCGACGAGGTGGACATACTCATCACCATGGGCACGCTCATGGGCCGTGACTTCTGGCTGGAGAACATGTTCAAGACCTCGGTGCGCCCGTTTCTGAATATGCTGCGCTACCGCATCGCCATGCTCCCCTTCTTCCAGCTGTCCATCTGGAAGGGCTTCCGGGATTCGGTTACCCGCCGCGGGGAGCATAACCCGGAGGGCTCCGGAGGCATCAACCCGGGAGAGGCCTGGCAGTGGACGGATACGGCCATCATCCACCGCATCAAGCGCCTGATGCAGCAGGAGAGAAAGCCGATCATCGCCGTGGCCGTGAACGAGGGAGAGAGCTCGGCTTCCTTCCGCATGCGCAAGGCGGGGGTATTCACCGCCTCCACTCCGGAGAGGGCGGCGCGCGTCGCAGGCAAGCTCGCACGCTATTCCCGCGTCCTCTCCAACCACAACACCTCTACTTGAGGGTGGCCGGAAAACGGCCATTGATGCCTACACGCAAACGACACGGAGAGCCGGTGCCCGTCACGGGGGATTGAAGGCTTGCAAGCATTCTGGCGCGGTGGTGGAAGATACCCGGAGAGATAAGGGGTCTGATCTCCCCCCGAGAGGTTGCTCATATCCCGATGTCTCGGTAGAGCGAGACCATGCGCTTCGCCGCTTTGATCTCGAGCTCCAGGTTCCCGCCCGGCGAGGACTCCCACTCGATGGTGGAATCGGTTTGCAGGGCGGCGTCGAAGACCCCCTGCATCATCCCCACGATCATGAGGTGGAGCACCGCGTTATCAATGCGCATGCGCACGCCGCTCTTTTTGATCGTCAGTTCCTTCAGGTTCCCGAGGCCCCTCATGGCGAGGGCGGCGCGAAACTCCTCCACACTGCCGTATTCGCTCATGGTATAGAAGCCGCTGGCGGCGAAACGGCGTTGTGCCTCCACCACGATCCTGGGGATGTCATCGCCGAGTCTCAACTCCAGTTCGCGGAAGATGGGGTCGATCTGGTTCGGCCCCATTACCGCCATCCGCCGCTGCGTGACACCGTTCACGATGATCCCCCGGTCCAGGTACCAGCGGTTCTCGGAGAGTGCCGCCGGTGCCCCGCACGTGGAGCATCTCATCAGCTCCAGGCCTCCTTTGCTGTGTGAGTAGCGCTCCCACCTCATCTTTCCCTTGAGTTCCCTGGGATGTGACGAGGGGAAAGCGGTCAGTTTGTAGATACCGGGTTCCACCTGGAAGTAATCGACCCATTGATCGTAGCCGAGGATCGCCTCCATCGCGCCGCAATGGCAAGCGGCGCACATGAGCAGCGAATTTGGCTCGCTGATAGTGACGGTATAGAAGTCTTTTTCGTCCCACTTCAGGCGCATGTCCATGAATGCGAACCTGCCGATCCCCATGGGGATCGCGAGTTCCACGAATCCATCATCCAGGGTCTTCGCATCCAGTTGCCCTTTCCTCACCAGTTCGCTCACATCGCCGGGCAGGAATAGCTTGCAATACGAACGATAGGTCCTGCGGATACAGTCTAAGATGATATGCTCGATGGGTGAGCCGTAGATTCGCTCTATACCCAGGAATAGCGGATCGAGGTTCTCGCATTCGCAGAAGATTATGCGGTCCCTCTGGTCCCTCCTGTGGACTATATCTCCGTTGTCCAGCCAGATGTATTCGTTTTTCACCACGCGAGGGACTCCACATTCCTCGCAGGGCTGCAGGATGCTCATGGAAATACCTCTCGCAACTACAGTCTAAGCCTCACCCGGGACAGAACCGTGTATTCTCGCTATCTCTTATCGGCACCCCGGGTATTTTCCGTAACAACATCGGGCTATGTTGACAAGGGGGAGCAGGGCAGCTATCATAAATGACTATAATACTATTATGGTCATTATTATATCTAAATCGATCCTGCATGACCCACCGGTCGAACCCTGACGGGAGGAATGAGATGCGCGATGTGTATATAATCGGAGTGGGGATGACCCCCTTCGGGAAGTTCCTGGACTCGGGCATGAAACAGCTTGCCCGCGAGGCGGTGGAGAACGCTCTCGAGGACGCCGGAGTGACCTCGGACGAGCTCGGGCTGGCCGCGGTCGGTAACTCCGGGTGGGGCGCCTACGCGGGGCAGTTGGCCATACGGGGGCAGGTGGTTCTACGTCCCCTGGGCATCGGTGGCATACCGGTCATAAACGTCGAGAACGCCTGCGCCTGCGCATCGACGGCCCTCCACAACGCCTGGCTCTACGTGGCGTCGGGCCAATGCGAGTTGGCCCTTGCGGTGGGCATGGAAAAGCTGTATCACCCGGAAAAGTCCAGGGTCATGCAATCATTCATCGGGGGAACGGACGTCGAGGAGAGCATGAAGATGATCGCCGAAGCCCTGCAGAGCGGGCAGAACCCCCATACCATTTTCATGGATATATACGCTCGCGAGGCCAGACGCCATATGGAGAAGTACGGCACCACGCAGAGGCAGCTCGCGGCCATCAGCTCCAAGAACCACAACCACAGCACGCTGAATCCCAAGGCCCAGTACAGGAAGGCGTTCACGGTGGAGGAGGTACTGGCGGACAGGGAGGTGGCCTTCCCGCTCACCCGGGCCATGTGCTCGCCCATAGGCGACGGAGCCGCGGCCGCGGTGGTATGCAGCGGCGACTACGTAAAAGGGAGGGACGGGTCGAGGCCGGTGAAGATACTCGCCTCGGTGCTGGGTTCCGGTATGGACCGCGGCGAGGATGGGGCCAATATCTGCCGCCGCTTGGCCCTGCAGGCATACGAACTCTCCGGCGTAACTCCCGGGGACGTGGACGTTGCGGAGGTGCACGACGCCACCGCCTATGCCGAGCTCGCCGCCAGCGAGCATCTCGGCTTCTGTGCCTACGGGGAGGGCGGGTCCCTCGCCGAGTCGGGAGCCACCTCCCTGGGGGGGAAGATACCCCTCAACCCCAGCGGAGGTCTGGAGTGTAAGGGGCATCCCGTCGGTGCCACCGGCCTGGCCCAGATAGCGGAGATCGTCTGGCAGCTGCGGGGTGAGGCGGGAGAAAGGCAGGTTGAGGGAGCGAGGATAGGGCTGACGCAGAACGGAGGCGGAGCCATAGAGCCCGAGGAAGCCGCCATGGCCATACACATCCTGGCGGTTTGAGACGCGGATAAGGAGGAGAAGCATGGATTTCAACGCCAAGTCCATAGTCATCACCGGCGCGGGGGCGGGCATCGGCAGGAAGACGGCTCTGGAGATGGCCTCGCGCGGGGGGACGCTCACCGTTGGCGACATCGATCTCTCCAAAGCCGAGGCCGTCGCGGGTGAGATAAACGGCGCCGGGGGCAGCGCCATCGCGACCCAGGCAGACGTGCGGGAGTACGGGCAGGTGGAGGCCATGGTGGATGCAGCCGTCTCTGCATTCGGCCAGGTGGACGTCCTCGTCAACAATGCGGGCACCGGCATCCCCAAGCCCTTCGTCCTGACCGACCCGGCGGAGTGGAACTTCGATATCGGCATCTGTCTCTTCGGGGTGATGAACGGATGTCGGGCCGTCCTCCCACACATGGTGGAGAGAGGCGCGGGCAGGATCGTCAATATCTGTTCGGATGCCGGCCGCGTGGGAGAACCCAACCTCGCTGCCTACTCGGCGGCCAAGGCGGGGGTAGTGGGCTTCACCAAGGCCATCGCCAAGGAGGTGGCCCGCAGCAACGTCCTGGTCAACTGCGTATGCTTCTCCACCATACGCACGGAGCTCATGGTCGGACTCTTCGAGGCGAATCCGGATGTGGAGGCGAAGATGATCAAGCGCTACCCCATGCGGCGTTTAGGGGAGATGGAGGAGGCCGCCAATACCGTCATGCTCATGTGCTCCGATTACGTCACCTTCGTCACCGGACAGGTCCTCTCCTGCAACGGTGGATACGCCATGGTCGATTGAGCGTGTGCTTCGGGGGCTCGCACAAGGCCCGGCGCTTGCAAGCTGGGGGTTCCGGCCAAGATAATGTGTGTGGGCGGGCATGAAGAGTGCGGCGCGAGATGGCGGGAGAAGATGGGAAGTATAAGGAGCACCACCGAGGAAGAGAAGGAGGAACGGCGGCACGCGATCATGGAGGCGGCGAAGAAACGCTTCCAGCGCTTCGGTTTCTCCAAGACCACCGTGGAGGAGATCGCCGCCGATACCGGTATCAGCAAGGGCACCATCTACCTCTACTTCCCCACCAAGGAGGACATCTTCACCGAGATCATGGCGAACGAGGCCTTAGAGCTGGAGCGCTTGATGTACCATGCCGTGAAGGACGAGAAGAGCGTGCGCAAGCAGCTCGAGATGATATTCATCGGTTCCATAGAATACATGGAACAGCATCCTTTCCTCCACAGCACCCTGCGCCGCGACGTGGAGATGGTGACCCCCCGCCTCCTCAAGCACATCTTCTCCATCGAGGACCGTTACGTCTCGGTCATAGAGGACTACGTGCGCCGGGGCATAGAGACGGGAGAGATAGAATCCCACAATCCGCGCCTCATCGCCTACGTCCTGTACAAGATATTCGAGGCCTTCACCTACGGGTCCCGGTTGGGGGAGGAGGGTTTCGACAAGGGGGACGTGGAGGAACTGATACCCCTGCTCATCAACAAGGGCCTCGCGCCCGCGAAGCCCGCGGCAGCGGGGGGCAGGAAGAGATAGCGGGCCGGGAGTCGGCCTCCGGACTGCGATGGATCCTCGGGTGGCGCCAAAAACGGGTGAGGTAAATCAGGTCACCGGAATCTGCCTGTTTTACTGTTCCGGAGGCGGCAGAAACTTGGAGATGGTGGAGATGACCATCTCGTTGTCGAAGGGTTTTAGGATGAAGTCGAGCGCGCCGGCCTGGATCGCTTCGACGACCATTCTCTTCTGGCCCATGGCGGATATCATAATGACTTTAGCGTCGGGATCGAATTTGCGTATTTCCTGCAGGACTGCGATGCCGTCCATCCCGGGCATGACGATATCCATTGTCACCAGATCCGGCTTGTATTCCATGTAGGCTGCGATCGCTTCCCTGCCGTTGCTGCTCTCTACGATCTCGCGATAACCGTTGTCTGCCAATATCCTACGGATCTTCTTGCGCATGAAAGCAGCGTCGTCGACGATCATTATCCTCGGCTGCATACGCAAACCTCCATTCCAGGCCAGGTTTCCAGTGAGGCCGCTGCGTTGCCGGAACCGATGTTAGCGATTTCCCGCACAATACCCGCTTCGCTTTCGTTGAGTTGCCCGGTCATTTACAAACGTTCCCTCTGCCTTGTTTCCCCGCTTGAGCAAGTGGTATTGACTGCATATCGAACTCCAGCCGTGGGGTGTTCGACAAACCCACCGTTATGCGACTAATCGGTAAGACGAGGAACAATCTGAAGCGCCCGTTGCGGGTTTTTTTGCGTCTGACAAGACCGGTTTTCCATATACACCATGCATGAAGATGAGACACGTTTGCAGCTTAAAGGAGAGAGACCATTGTGTCGATACAAGATTCATATCTTGGGATAGACGGTGATCAGATTCGGGGCAATCTAGATGGCAGAGTTGAGTCACCTCAAGCAAATGGATTGGTCGTTGTGATGCAAAAAAGTGGAGGCAAAGCAGGCGAACTCTCAAAGCTGATGGATTCCCTTGCCGCCCGCGTCGCCGATATAGAGCCGGACGATCGGGAAGAACTTCGCGACATCTCCAGTGAACTCGAAGCTTTGCTCGGGCATCCTTATCTCCCCGCAAGCGCGGCTGCGTACGTAAGGCTTTGCATGGATGCGATAAGCGACATGTGCGATGGCGAACTCGGGTTCACGGAGGCATATTCCGAGCTGTCGACGGCAGTGGAGGGAGTGCTGGCGTGTATAAATACTCCAGGGGAGGGGCCGCAGAGACGGGAAACGCGACCCGGTGCGGCCAATCTCGAATACATGGAGATGCTGGTAGGTGTATTCTGCGAGATCGTCAAGGAGATGGAGGATCGAGACGACCACCTCATATCCTTCTGCGCCAATTCATTGCAGAAATTGAGAGAGCTGCCTTCTCTTGACGATGAGCTCGATGAAGCCCTGGAAAGAATCGACACACTCATCACCCGGCTGGGCAGGAAGAACTCGAATTTCGAGGCAACCCACGGCAAACTCAGGGACGAGGTACTGCACATCGAGGAGATGATGCAAGACCTCAAGGCATCGAGCAAGGTACCGGCGGCGAGCGAGGGCATCCCAGAAGAGGATGATCCCCCCGCATGGAGGGGGGACGGGCGGCCTGGCGACGAGGCGCCCGAATTGATCCTGGATCTGGAGGAGCTGAACGATTTCCTGGTCGAGGCGCCGGAATTCCTGCAGGCTGCGGAGAGCGCCTTGCTGTTTCTGGAAAAAAATCCGGAGGACAGCGAACTCCTGAACGATGCCTTCAGGGGTTTTCACAACATCAAGGGCAGCGCCGTATTCCTGAACCTGAAGGAGGTCGTGGAGCTGTCACATGCCGCCGAGTCGGTTCTCTCCGATGCCAGGGATGGCATTACCAGGCTTTCCTCGCCCCAGATAACCCTCATCCTGGAAGCGGTGGATATGCTGAGAGAGATATTCGGTGGGCTGGCGGGAAAGCCGTCGGGAGACGAATACGTTCCCCCCGGAGACCTGCGCGGGATTCTCGAGAAACTCGGCGCGGGCAAAACCAGGGACCAGGCGGCGACCTCCGTGCAGGACACGACCGGTGAGGACCTAACGGCGCAAGCTGCTGCATCACGATTCAGGAGACGCGAGGGAGAAGGCTCGGAGCCTTTCGTGAAGGTCTATACGGCTCGCCTGGACAACCTCGTGGACGCCGTGGGGGAACTGGTGGTGACACATTCCATCGTCATGCAGGAGGTGGGATTGTTGGCGGGCAAGCACGATACGCGCCTCGCCCAGAGCCTATCCCAGTTGACCAAGATCACCCGCGAACTCCAGGAGACGGCCATGAGTATGCGCATGGTCTCCCTGAAGAGTACCTTCCACAAGATGTACCGCCTCGCCAGGGACCTGTCCGTTAAATCGCGTCTCGAGTTCGCTTTCACCTATTGCGGGGAGGAAACCGAGATAGACCGCAACGTGGTTGAAGAACTCAACCCCCCTCTCGTACATCTGGTGCGCAACGCCGTCGACCACGGTATCGAACCGCCGCACGTAAGGCGAGCCTGCGGAAAACCGGAGATGGGGCATATCAAGCTGAGCGGCTGTCAAGAGGGTGGAAACGTGGTGATCGAGCTGGAGGACGACGGTCGCGGATTCGATCTCGAGGATATCCTGCATCGGGCGCGCCTGATGGGACTGGTTGACGAGGGAGAGAGGCCCAGCGACGAAGCCATCCAGGGCCTGGTCTTCCACGAGGGCTTTTCGACGGCACGTGACCTGACCGACATCTCCGGCAGGGGTGTGGGCCTGGGCGTGGTCAGGAAAGCCGTGGAAAGACTGCACGGTCGCCTGGAGATAAGCACGGCTGCGGGAAAAGGGACTAAATTCACCATCAGGCTGCCCCTGACCCTGGCGATCATCGATGGAATGGTGGTAAAAGTCGCCGACGAGTTCTTCGTAGTCCCCTGCATCTCGATCGTCGAGTCCCTCGCCCTGAGCGATGACCAGCTGGTTACGGCCCTGGGAAAAGGCGAGGCCGTCTACATGAGGGATGAGGTAATACCCATCTTCCGCCTGCACCGCCTGTTCGCGATCGAGGATGCAGAGGAGGATCCCACGCATGCGCTGATGCTCGTTCTGGGGGAAAACGGGAAGCGGTGTGCGCTTATGGTCGACGATATCGTCGGCCAGCAGCAGGTGGTGATCAAAACGCTGGGACCGGTGTTTTCTAGCCTTAAAGGTATATCGGGAGGGGCCATTATGGGATCGGGCAACGTCGCCCTGATCCTGGACCCCGCCGGGATCATAAACATGGCACACCAGGAGCATTAGAGGGGGGAGGACAGGAGGTCAGGATGAGATGAGATGGTCGCGAAGAACAGCGGGCATGCGTGGAAAGGAGGCGAGCTATGGGAGTCTCGTTTGAAGTGGCCGTAGAGACCGATGCGGAAGAGAGATTGAACAAATACCTGACGTTCGCCCTTGGAGACGAGGAATACGGCCTGGAGATCCTGAAGGTGCGCGAGATCATCGGCCTCATGGATATAACCAGGGTGCCGAGGATGCCGGGCTTCATAAGGGGAGTTATCAACCTGCGGGGAAAGATCATCCCGGTGATAGACCTGCGGCTGAAGTTCGGCATGGACGAACAGGAGGACACCAAGGAAACGTGCATTATCGTCGTTGACCTGGAGAAGCTGCTCATCGGAGTCGTAGTGGACAAGGTATCCGAGGTCCTGGACATCGTGGAGGACAAGATCGAGGAAACGCCGGACTTCGGCATAAGCGTCGATACGGAGTTCATCCTGGGAGTGGGCAAATGCGACGACAACGTGGTGATGATCCTCGACATCGCGAAGGTCCTTACCACTGACGATATCAACCGTCTGATGGAGAGTGGAGAAGCGTGATCGCGATGCGATATGGAAGAGGACTTCAGGTATGCGTTTGATAGGGGAGGTATGACATGTTCGAAAGATCGGGACAGAAGGGAAGAGGTGGTGATTCACTCACCCCGATGATATCGGCGCTGGTCCGGGATGTGGACGAGGTGGAAAGCAGCGCCAGGAACGGCTCGTTCGAAGCCCGCGTGGACGCATCGGGATACCAGGGCGATGTGCGCATGCTGGCGGACAAGATAAACGCCTTGATCGATACCCTGGCAAAGCCGCTGAAAGATTTGACGGAAGAGGTGCGCAAAGGAAAAAAGATCGACGAATATCAGGCGGTCGAAGCGGAAAGAGTGGCGGTCAACCTGGAGAAGATAGCCGCGGGAGACCTGGACCTGAAAACGGATATAAACGAGCCGGACGAGGATACCGAGGAGGTCGCCGCGGGCTTTCGCCGCATAAAGAACGGGATGGACGGCATGTTGAGCAAAGTCGGTGCGCTCATCATGGACATGTACACCGTCCTGCAGTCGACCAACGAGGGCAGGCTCGACGTCCGCGTCGACTTGTCCCGTCACGAGGGAGGCTACCGTGCGATCCTCGAGGCGTTGAACAGGACCACCGATTCGCTGGTTGCTCTTATCGACGCCATGCCCGCGCCCGCCATGATCGTGGACAAGGAGCTCAACATCAAGTATCTGAACCGTGTCGGCTGCGAGCTGGTGGCTCAGACGCTGGATGAGCTCATCGGCAGCAAGTGCTACAGCCACTTCAACACCACGGACTGCAACACGCAGGGGTGCGCCTGCATGCGTGCCATTCAGGCCAACAGCCAGGCTCTCTCTTCGGCCGATGCGGACATCGGCGGCAAGCACCTGGATATCGACTACTCAGCCGCGCCCGTGCTGGACTTCGAGGGGAACGTCGTCGGGGCGTTCAATATCATAGCCGACCAGACGCAGATCAAACAGGCCGCCCGCATGGTGGAGAAGATAGCCGACTTCCAGGCGGTCGAGGTGGACAAGCTGGTGGTCAACCTGGAGAAAGTGGTCGCGGGAGAACTGGACCTGGAAGCGTTGTTCGTAGGCGAGTCGGATGAGGATACGGAGGAAGTCGCCGCGAACTTCCGCAAGATCAACCAGGTGCTGCAGAGCATGGTAGATACCATCAACATGTTCGCCGAAGACATCAATATGCTGGTGGAATCCTCCCTGGAGGGGAGGCTGGACGTCCGCGCCGATGCGTCCCGTTACCAGGGTAGTTTCAAACTGCTGGTCGAAGGCCTAAACAGCACCCTGCAGGCGGTGATCACCCCGATCAACGAAGGGGCCAAGATCCTGGAGAGAGTCGCCAGGAATAAGGATCTCAGCGCTGGTATGGAGGGAGATTACCAGGGAGACCACCGCAGGATGAAGAACAGCATCAACGATATGCTGGAAAACCTCAACGAGGTCCTGAGGCAGGTCAGCGACGCGACACACCAGACGAGTTCGGCGGCGGGCCAGATCAACGACTCGAGCCAGGCGCTTGCCCAGGGGGCCGCGGAACAGGCGTCGTCCCTCGAGGAGATCACGGCATCCATCGAGGAGATCACGGGCATGAGCAAGCAGAACGCCGAAAACGCGTCCCTGGCGCGGCAGTTGACGGACGAGGCCAATATCTCCACGGAAAAGGCGGACGTCGCCATGGGGAACATGAACGAATCCATCCGCAAGATCAAGGCGTCGTCGGACGAGACCTCCAAGATCATCAAGACCATCGACGACATAGCTTTCCAGACCAACCTGCTGGCGCTCAACGCCGCGGTTGAGGCGGCAAGGGCTGGAGAAGCCGGGAAAGGGTTCGCGGTAGTGGCGGAGGAGGTCAGGAACCTCGCCATGCGCAGCGCCGAAGCGGCCAAGAACACCTCTGACCTCATCCAGGATTCGGTGAGCAACACCGATATCGGGGTGAGAATAGCCGAGGAGGTGGCGGCCGTCCTGACCGAGATCAGGCAGAATTTCGACAAGGTGAATAACCTCGTCGGCGAGATCGCGGCCGCTTCCGGGGAGCAGGTGCAGGGGATCGAGCAGATAAACCAGGCCATGGGTGAGATGGACAAGATCACCCAGCAGAACGCCGCCAGTTCGGAGGAATCGGCTGCCGCTGCGGAGCAGCTGGCGGCCCAGAGCACGCATCTCACACAACTCGTGGGCACGTTCAAGCTGGCCGAAGACAACGGCAAGAAGAAATCCGGGGCCAGTTCGATCGAGGATCTGGATCAGCGGGACCTCGAGGAACTGGCCAAGCGACTTGGCCTGCTGGAAAAAGAGCAGGAAAGCGGGAAATCTGCGGAAAGGAGCCACAAGAAGGACCGCCCGCCGGCTAAACGCTCAAAGGAGAGGGCGCGCAAGGATTCCGATGGCGGGAGGGTCCGGTCCGATTCCGAGAAGAAGGTGAAGCCCGAGGAGGTAATCCCCTTCGAGGAGGATTTCGAGGAATTCTGATTCCCGGCGATTGTACGGGTGGGGACACGTGGAGGGGAGAGGCCTGCATGCGGCTTCCCTCTCCCGGGTTCCGGCACCGTTGCCGCCCCCCCGTTCTGATACCGCGGTAAGGAGGTAGACGCTCAGTTGTTGGGACCCAGCCTGAGGGACAGGGAGTTCAGGTTGATCAGCGGCATCGTCTACGATAGATGCCGCCTCAACCTGCACAAAGGCAAAAAGGCGCTGGTTCAGAGCAGGCTGTCCAAGAGGCTCCGCAGTCTGGGGATCGAGAACTTCAGAGAGTATCTGGATTACGTGCAGGAAAACGACGCCGAGTTCTCGATCATGCTCGATTGCCTTACTACGAATTACACCGGCTTCTACCGCGAGCCCCAGCATTTCGAATTCCTCACAGAAGTGGTTTTCCCCCAACTAGACCTCGCGGAGCAGGAGAGAATAAGGTTCTGGAGCGCGGGCTGCTCTTCGGGCGAGGAAGCTTATTCCGTCGCCATCGAGATGAAGAAAGGCCTGAGCGATATCGAGAAGAAGGACACCCTGATCCTCGCCACCGATATATCGACGAGAATGCTTGACGTTGCGAGGACCGGCGTCTATGAAAAGGACCGCCTGGCTAATTGCCCTCCGGACGTGCTGAGAAGCTTTTTTGCCCACTTCGGGCCGGAAAAAGGAGTCCTCTATCGGGTAAGACCGGAAGTAGCGGGACTCGTTCGCTTTCGCCATCTCAACCTCGTCGGCCCCTGGCCCATGAAAAGGCCTTTCGACGTGATATTCTGCCGCAACGTCATGATATATTTCGACAAGGCTACGCGCAGAGAGCTGGTCCATCGTTTCTGGGAAGCACTCAAGCCCGGAGGAATATTGATTGTCGGACACTGCGAAAGCCTTGCCTCCATCGAGCATGCGTTCGAATTCCTCAGCCCTACCATCTATATGAAGCGTACGGACGCAAGATCATGAGGCACATGGTCCATGCGGGCGAAATGAAGCTATCGGACTCTCCTGGAGACGTCCTGGTCGCACAATCCCTGGGATCATGTCTGGGAATCGCCATACACGACCCCGTATCCGGAGTCACAGGGCTTCTACATTTGCTCCTTCCTAGACCAGGAGATAATGGAAGAGCCAACGGCAACCCATGCCTTTATGCGACTTCCGGAATCCCCAGGTTATTCAGGGCTGCCTATGCCATGGGCGCCGCAAAGAAAAACATCGTCGTGAAGTTGGCGGGCGGGGCGAAGATACTGGACGAGCAGGATTCATTCGATATCGGTAAAAGAAACTACATCATGACGAGGAAGATATTGTGGAAAAACGGCATCCTGATATCCGCGGAGGATGTAGGAGGCACGATGTGGAGAAGCATGAATATCGAGGTGGGAAGCGGCAGGTTGTGGATAAGAAACGCCGGGGGCCGTTTCGAGCTGTGAAGGATGGTGGTGGAGATGTCATACAATATTCTTATAGCCGACGACTCCAGTACGATGCGTAAGATTATTTTCCGTACCGTCAAGATGGCCGAACTTCCTGTCCGGTTCACCCTCTTTGCCGAGAACGGCAGCGAGGCATGGGAAATGCTGCAAAGAGAGAGGATCGACCTGTTGTTTCTGGATCTGAACATGCCGGAGATGGATGGATTCGCCCTGCTTGAGAAGATGAAGGGCGATGAATCGTTGCGGGAGCTGCCCGTGATCGTCGTATCTGCTGAAGGCTGCGCGCAAAAGGTGGATAAACTGAGGGATGAAAAAAACGTTGTTTTCATCAAGAAACCCTTTGCCCCCAGAATGATCAAGTCCGCGTTCGAAGAGTTGCTGAGGGTATGATGGACGGCGAAACATTCTCCGCGTCTCTCCAGGCGGCAGCCTCGTCAGTCCTTGAATCGACCGCCTTTGCGTTGATCGAACCGCAGGAGAGCGTGATTAATGCGCATTACTCGAATCCATGTGAGGCGGGCGCGCTTCTCCGCTTTGCGGGTCCTTTCTCGGGAGCGCTGGTCGCAATGACCTCGGAGAAACTGGCCGGTGCGCTCGCCGCAGACATGGTCGGCCTGGAAAACGAGTTCTCCGGGCTCGTGGACGGCAACGATGCCATGAAGGAAATCCTCAATATAATATGTGGCGAGTTTCTTCCCTGTATTTTCAAGGACCAGGACGTTTATAGCGTACAATCTCCCGTGGATCTCGCGCGGCCGGATCTCGAGGCCTTGACCGCGCCAGGTCGTGGAGAGATTATCGCGCAATCGGAACTGGTCATAGAGGGTGAAGCGCTGAGCTTGCTGCTGCTACGCGAATCATAGGGCGGGTGCGGATTGATAAAGGTGCTCATCGTAGACGACTCAGCCGTCGTGCGCAAGAGGTTGAGCGCGGAGTTGGCCAAAGACGCGTCGATCGAGGTCGTGGGAACTGCGCTCGATCCCTATATAGCCAGGGAAAAAATCGTCCGTCTTTCCCCCGATGTCATTACCCTCGACCTCGAGATGCCACGCATGGACGGGTTGACATTTCTGGAGAAACTGATGAGATTCCATCCCCTTCCCGTGGTGGTCGTCAGTTCGCTTACCCGCAAGGGGAGCGATGCCGCTATAAAGGCACTCGAACTGGGCGCCGTACAGGTATTGAAGAAGCCGGACTCGGCATACACGATCGAAAAGATCTCACAAGAGATCGCGGAAACCGTAAAAGCAGCCGCCCAGGTCGATATGGGAAAAGTCATCGATCTGAAGGCGAAAACGGGTGCGAGAAAAAAACAGGTGCCGAAGCTCGTATATACCACGCAAAAGATCGCCGTTATCGGAGCATCGACCGGTGGCACGGAAGCCATCAAGGAAGTGCTGCGCGGCTTTCCGGCGAACGGACCCGGTACGATGATCGTCCAGCACATGCCGGAGGGATTCACGCATTCGTTCGCGCAGAGACTAGACAGCATATGTGCCATGGAGGTCAGGGAGGCAAAAGATGGGGACAGCATTCATTCCGGGTTGGCATTGGTCTCTCCCGGGAACAAGCACATGGTCCTGCGCAAGAGCGGTGCTCGTTACTTCGTCCGCATAAAGGAAGGTCCCGTGGTACATCATCAGAGGCCTAGTGTGGACGTACTCTTCAACTCGGTGGCAAAACACGCGGGGAAAAACGCCGTGGGGGTGATCCTTACCGGCATGGGTGCCGACGGCGCCAGCGGCATGAGGGCAATGAAGGACGCGGGAGCGGTGACCTTGGCGCAGGATGAAAAATCATGTGTAGTGTTCGGTATGCCGAGGGCGGCAATAGAGGAGGGGGGGGTCATGCACGTATCCCCCCTTCAGGACATCGCCCCTAAAATATTGGACATCGTGAAGAAGATGGGCTGAGCGGACTGGAGACATGACCGCCAACGAATCCGTTGGCTCCGGTCACCAGCAGAGCGGCCCGCTACCCATCCCGGCCTCCCGTCTCGAGCTCATTTGCCGGCGTAGTGCGGCTCCCGTCCCTGCGTGAAGGCCATGATACCCTCGAGCATGTCATGGGTCTTGGTGAGCATGGAGATGGCCTCCGTCTCCAGGTCCAGCCCCCTGTCGATGGGGATGTCCTCGCCGTCGATGATACATCTCTTGGCGCAGGCCATGGCCATCGTCGCCCCATGGGCCAGGGCTTTGCCCATGGATAGCGCCTCTTCCTCCAGGATGTCGGGGTCGACCGCCATGGTGACCAGCCCCAGCGCTTCCGCCTCGTCGGCGTCCAGCTTCTTTCCGAGCAGGACCATCTCCAGGGCCTTGGCGCGGCCTACGAGTCGCGGCAGACGCTGCGTGCCTCCGGCGGAGGGGATGAGGCTGAGGCTGGTCTCGGTCAGTCCCACCCGCGGTCTGCCCCGGGCCATGATGCGGAAATCGCAGGCCATGCAGAGCTCCAGGCCTCCCCCCAACGCATGCCCCCCGATCACCGCTACGGTGGGTTTGGGTATCCTCTCCACCGCGTTCATCATCTCCTGCCCGCGCTTGAGCATGTCTACGATATGCGGCGCCAGCCGGTCGAAGACCACCGGCAGCACCTCCTCTTGCGGCCGGCTGAAGTCGATATCGCTCACCAGTTCGGGCGGAAAGGTCCTCAAGTCCGCTCCCACCATGAAATACTTGGGCAGGTCGCTGCGGAGCAGCACGCAGCGGACCTCCTCGTTCTCCGTCAGGTCTTTGGCCATGGAGATGAACTCCTCGGCCAGGTCAACGCTGATGGCGTTTCCGGGGGGCCGGTTTATGGTGAGGGCACCCACGCCTTCCTCTACCGACAGCTGCAGGTACTTATACTCCATAGCTGCACCTCCATCCCCTTTCTCCATGCCGCCAGCTTCGGCATGCTCCTTTACGTTCCGCGTACCCGATCCCGTCGCGGCGCCCTCTTCCTCGCGCATGCCCAGGGCCTCTATGGCACGACGCCGCAGGTTGCTGTGGAAGACCTTGCCCGCATCGGACCGGTCCAGCGATGCCACGAACACGTAGTGCTTGGGGCACTTGTAGTCGGATATCTTCTCGCGTATGTAAAGGTTGAGCTCCTGCGACAGCTCCTCGCTATCATTCCACCCTTCCACCAGCTCCACCACGGCGGTCACCGCTTCACCCCAGCGCGGGTCCGGTACCCCGATCACCGCCACGTCCCGCACCGCGGGATGGGTGAAGAAGATGTTCTCCACCTCGTAGGGGTATATCTTCTCCCCCCCGCTGTTTATGCAGCCGTGGGAACGTCCGATGAGGTCGATGGTGCCGTCGGACTGGACCGTACACATGTCGCCGATCATCACCCAGGTGCGGCCGTTCTTCTCCACGTAGGTGGCTGCCGTTTTCTCGGGGTCCTTCCAGTATCCTATGGACTGGGGCCCGCTATAGGCCAGCACCCCCACGCGGTCGGAGCCGGGCTGCACGAACTCGCCGTCCTCGTCTATTACCATCACCGGGAACTTGCCCGAGGACCTGATCCTGAAATTGCGCGAACTCTTGTGTTCGGTGGAGATCGACGCCTCCGAGACTGCGCCGCCGCCCTCGGTGGCCAGGAGGGTGTCCGCGATCATGGCGTTGGGCAGCTTCTCGTGCAGCTTCTCCTTCATGTAGGGAGAGAGTTTAACGGCTCCGCTTCCCAGCACCATTACATGACGGAGGTCGTATTCCCGGTCCTCGAGTGCCTCCAGCATGGGGACCGCGAAGGCATCCCCTACCATCTCGATGATGTGTATATGCTCCCTCTCCACCAGGCTCCACAGGGAGTGGGGATCGAAATGAAGGGAATCGGGGAGAAAATAGAGCGTGCCCCCGGCCGCGATGACGGGGATCGCTCCCACCCAGGCAGCTCCGTGCATGAGGGGTGATCCCAGCAGGATGGTGAAGGACTTTCCCATCGCCTTGATCAGTGGTCCCGATCCAGGCGGGATGAGGAGATACCTCTCGAGGACCGCTCCCACCAACCCCATTATGCGTTGATTGGAAAGCGACTTCAGGTAGATGGAGGACATAGCCCGGGAGCCGCGCAGCGGCAGATCGAGCATCTCCAGCAGTTTGCTCGGCGAGGGCGGTGGGGCCTCGGCCAGGAGCCCCAGGTTCTTCACCAGTGAGTTGCTGATGTTATTGGCGATCATGCGGATAATGTTCTCCTGCGGCCAGAGGACCCCCTTGGGCATGCCCGTGGTTCCTCCGGTGTAGAAAAGGATCTCGGTGCGGTTGTCCCCGATCCCCCAGGGGGGAGCGGGGGGTTCGGCCGGAGCTTTTCCAACCACCTCGTCCCATTCCGGGTTGCCGTGACGGCTGGTGCCGCACACGATGATCTGGCGCAGAAGGGGGAGTCCCGGGCGGACCGCCTCCAGTGTCTCCTCATACTCGGGGTTGCAGATCACCACCACCCCGTCGGCGTTCTCCAGCACATATTTCAGCTCATCCTCTTTGTAGCGGTAATTGATGTTGAAGGGGCGGGCTTTGATGGCTCCGCAGGCGGCGAATGCCTCGACGTACTGGTTGGAGTTGCGCAGCATGATACCCACGTTCTCGAATGCCTTGACCCCCAGGCGGAGAAGGGCGTTGGCGGTGCGATTGAGGTTGCGGGAAAGGTCGCTCCAGCTCAGGCGAATCCCATCCCAGATGATCGCGGGGCGGTCGGGCACGAGGCGCGCATTGCGCTCGATGGCGCCGTGCAGGGTCCTTTTATGGCCCTTCCCCTCGGCGATGGTCTTCAGCTCGCGGGTGGAGGTCCACCCCTCACGGCCTTTGTCTGCAACCATGCACACTCCTCCTCAACTGAAGGCCGACAGACCCAGGATGTCGCGGGCCACGATGAGTTTCTGGATCTGGGTCGTCCCGTCCGGTATGGTGAACATGCGTGCGTCCCGGAACAGGCGCTCCAGAGGGTATTCCTCCGAAAGGCCGTTTGCCCCGTGTATCTGTATAGCCTTGGACGTCACCTCCACCGCCATCTCCGTCGCGAAGTACTTGGCCATGCAGGCCTCGCGGTCGCAGCGCTTGCCTTGCTGCAGCAATGAAAGCGCCCTGTAGGCCAGCAGGCGGGCGCAGTCTATGGCCGTAGCCATGTCCGTTATCATCTCCTGGACCATCTGGTGCTCGCCGATGAGCTTCCCCCACTGCCTTCTTTCCCTGGCGTAGGAGACGGCATATTCGAAGGCTGCCTGGGCCATGGCAACCGCTCCCAGAGCCATGGCGATGCGGGCGTATTCGAAACCCTGAAAGACCATTCTCAGTCCTTCTCTGCCCCCCTTCTTGCGCTCGCCCTTGACGCGATTGCACAGCGGCACGCGGCAGTCGTCGAAATACAGTTCCCCGGTGGGAAATCCCTTCAGGCCCAGGTGGGGCAGCTCGCTGGAGGCGTAGGGCGATTCCTCGCGGTCGACCAGGATGATACCAGGCTCTTCGCCGCCGTTCTCCCTGACGCGGCAGGTAACCAGGGCCACATCCGATATATGCGCACAGGAGATCCAGGTCTTCGTGCCGTTCAGGACGTAGCTGTCACCGTCCCTTGCCGCCGTGCATTGTACCTCGGCGGGATTGGATCCTACGTCGGGTTCCGTGATGGCGGTGCAACCGATCTTGTGAGCGCTGACGATCAGCGGGATATACCTGGCCTTGAGCTCATCGCTGGCGAAGAGGTAAAGGGTGCCCGCGGGGCCGAGGGCCATGCCGACGGTACATGCCAGTGAGGGGTTGGCCTTGAAGAACTCCTCTATGAAGATACCCAGCGAGATGTAATCCAGGTCCTTGGGGTCCATTCCCTCCAGGAGACGCATCAAGGCGGGGAGAAGGCCCTGCCAGATCTCCCTGAATTCATCGCGCGTGATGGGCTTGTCGAAATCGTACCGTTCGCCCAGGGGTACGATCTCGCGCTCGGCGAATTCCCTCGCCGTGTGAGCGACAAGCGCCTGTTCGTCGGTATAGTCCAGAAACAACCGGCTACCTCCCTGTGGAAATCTGTTCTGCTACGCGTGCGATCTGTGTTTAACCGACGGCAAGAGAAGGGGCTATCTTCTCATAAATGACCATAATACTTATTTAGTCATTTATACATTATACCTGAGACCGCCTGTTGTCAAGCGCTATCCTTATACATGTCGATGGCGGCTTTTCCCGGCTTTTGCGTGGTGTCCTGTTCTGCTGCTCGAGCATGGCCGCAAAAGTGAATGCCCTGGTTCTCGGGGTGCAGTCAATGCGCTACAAGGGCGGCGACCTTACGCCCGAGCCTTTCGTCTCTGCCCTGTTTTCGTATAGTATGTGAGGCGTGTGTATGGTAGCAAAGGGGAAAGGGGATGCCGATGTCTTACGCCGACTGCTGCGACTGGGATAAATGCACCGTATGCGGAGAATGCCTCATGAAATGTCCGGTCATGGAGATGGGGGAGGATGAGGCCAGGGCGGAATTCGCGAGCCTGCTCGCGGGAGAGCCGGCACCGCGCGTCTTCGCTGAGTGCACCCTCTGCTTCAAGTGCAATAATTACTGTCCGGAGGGGCTGAGGCCATACGAGCTCATCCTGGAGCGCGTAACGGCCAGGGACGATGCAAAGCCGGCCATGCTGCCATATTTCATCAACGGCCTGCCCGCGCCCGGCCTCTTCCAGGACCTGTACGCCTCTTTGAGCTTCGGGGAGCAGGAGATACTGCGGCGCTGGGCCTCCCCACCGCCTGCGTCCGGGGACGTTCTCTTCGTAGGTTGTATAGGCAAGACGGTCTGCTACGATATCGAGAATTCCCAGGTCCTGAAGGACCTGCCAAAGTTCGGCCCCAGCGACATCTGCTGCGGTGAGCTGGCATACCGCGGCGGGGCCTGGGACACCTACACGGAGATCACCGAGAGGATGCTGGCCCGCTTCGGCGAGCTGGATATCGGGAGGATGGTCTGTTACTGCGCTTCCTGCTATAACTTCCTGAACGGGATACTGCCCAAGGTCTACGGAAAGCGCCTGCCCTTCCAGCTGGTGTCGCTCTACGAATGGCTGCTGGAAAAGGTGGAGGCGGGCGAACTGGAAGCCGTGAAGCCCCTGGGGTATAGAGCGGCGGTGCACGAATCCTGCTACACGAGCGAGCTGGGGCCGGATTTCTACGAAGCACTGCGTAAGATCTACCGTGCGGCCGGGGTGGAGACAGTGGAGTTGGAGCACAACCGGGACCGCGCGCTCTCATGTGGAGCCGCCAGCATCGCCCGCAGGTGGAACCCGCTGGATATCATACGGGGACAGAACCGCAGGTACCGCGAGGTGAAGTACTCGGGAACCAGGCAGATGGCCGTGAACTGCCCCGGCTGCTACCTAACCCTTTCATCCACCAGCTGGCTGCAGGGGATCAGGGTTCATTACATGCTGGAGGAGTTGCTGCGTGCTTTCGGAGACGATATCAGCACTCCCATGATAGGGCGCATGCCCCTCATCATCCGGGCCTTGGCCAAGAGGGCCCCGCTGGCTTTCAAGAAAGTGTCTCTGCCCCTCCCGCATATACGGCCCTGAAGGCAGGGGGAGTGGCGGTATGAACAAATCAGCATGGAAATCCGCGCAGGAGCTCGATTACATGTTGGGGGACGCCGGCAAGGTATCCATCCTGTCCTGCGGCATCTGCGCCAACCTCAGCGATACGGGCGGCCCGCGCGGCATCAGGTTTATGAGAAAGACGCTGGAGGCCGCGGGCAGGGAGGTCGTATGCGCGCGCAGCGTCACTGCCTGCTGTGCCGAGGAGATAATGCGGCAGGCGCTGCGCATCAACGCGAAGTCCATCCGCGATAGCGACGCACTCGTGATAATCAGCTGCGCTGCCGGGGTGAAGTCTGCATTCCTGTGCGAGCCCGGGATACCCGTGATACCGGCCGCCGATTCCGTGGGCAGCGTGCCGGTATCGCGCCTCGAGGATCCGGTGGCCCGCAGCCTGTGCACCAACTGCGGCCACTGTGTTATCGCCTTCACCGGCGGCATCTGTCCCTTGAGCGAATGCCCCTCGGGAAAGAAATACGAGCCTTGCGCGAGGTATGGGGAGCGAGGAGACATGTGTGTCGTCGACGACTCCAGGCGGTGCATATGGCGCGAGATCGAACGCAGGGGTGACCTGGAAGCCCTGCGCGAGCTGGGCCGCATACACGGGGAGGACTCGTTCCGGCGTCTTGCACCGGACGGAAGCGTGCCGAGCCCGCGGTTCCTGCGCAGGCTCTCGGGATGGCTGGTGGCGCGCGCCGGCTGGTTCGCGAGGCTGGTGCCTTTCATCAACTGAGCTTCCATCGATTCGCAAAGCCTGCGAGCACGAGGCTTATTACCTCAGGCACAACAACCGATATAGATACTACGGACGGTCTGGATCGTAGTCGCAGGCAGACTGCCATAGAGTGCATTCAGATCGGGCTGAGGACGAGATGCGGGAGCGGGGATTTGAACAGGGTAAAGGCCTGCAGGCAGTGTGGCGTTCCCCGGGGGATCGGCAAGGATGTCATCTGGCACGATAACGGCGTGATCACCCACGCGAAGAACCCCGGTCATCGCCTGGTCTTTTACGAATCCGACTGCCTCGACGAGATCTTCGAGGGCATCGAGGAGCTCATAGAGATCCCCATAGAGCATATCATCATCGAGAGCAAGCGCCGTGCCACCAGGACCTACATCGAGAATCAGATCCCCCCTTTCAGGCGCAAGATCCTCAACCGCTACGGTCCTAAAACGCTGTCCAGGCGCATAAGGCTCATGGCCGTCAATTACGGTTATGGTGACATCGCTCTCGAGGGTATCAGGAACACGGGAGACGAGGACGATTTTCAGAGCGTCTGCGTTACACACCCCTACTCGCTCCCTCTCTTTTGCGGGGACAGCCTGGGTACCAAGGAGGCCATGGACGGGCGGGATTTCTACGTGTCCTGGGAGCAGACAGGCGACCATACCTATCTGGTGACCTCCCGGGTCGGCAGGCATCCCATCGCGCTGGGAGAGCGGCTGGGGAGAAAGCCGTGCGGGTACAGGCCTGGTGATATCGCGCTCGAGAGATGCGCTTCCTGCGGCGTACCTCTGAGGGTGGCCAGGTGCCGCTGGAATGTGGAGAACGGAACCATAATGGATCCGGGGACGGGACGGCGCATGGCGTTCTTCAACCCAGACAGCATCCAGGTTGTCCTGGACGATCTCGAGCTTGAGCTGGGGGAGATGATAGCGGAGGCGATCATAGAAGCCCAGAGGCGTTTTGTCCGCAGGATACTGGGGAAGGGAGATATCCTGCCCCGTAGGGACAGCTACCGGGAGATGGTGGCCTTGCGCGGTCTGGGCTACTTGAAGAGCATGGACTTCGAGCGCAGGCACTGCGCCGCCGTTCTCGAGAACGCCTGCCTCCCCCTTTTCATGGTGGGAACGGTCAAGGCCCTATACGAGATGGGCAGCGAAAGCGAGAGCGTGGATCACCGCTGGGAGATGCTACCTGACGGCGTGCTGGTGGTAGAACTGCATGCCTGACGGAGGTAGACGGATCCGTATCTGCGTATGGTTCCCTTGCCTGACGGCGTACCGGGTTTTCACCGGGCCCCTCTTTGCAGGGCTCTCTGCCTTTTTGCGGCGATATCGGAGCGCACGAGAGCAGCGCGATAGGCATGAAAAGGCAACAAACACGAGCCCAACTTCGTCTCAAGTATTCACAAGCATATGTCGTTTATTATATCGAACGGAGAGGCCCTGGAAGGCCTGTTGGTGCAGGTTATAGCGTGATTATGTAAAATCTTTACGGTGAGATGAAAATGGGTGAAATCATCAGGAAAGCGGCCATTCCGGCGATAATGGTATTAGTGCTGGCGGTGACGATCCCGCTGCAGTACCTGGTCAGGAGGGAAGTCGTGGTCGGAATTCCCTCCGAGTCAGTGCACAGCCACGCCAGCCACGAAGAAGAAGATGAGCACGATCACGTGCACTCCGGCGAGGAGGAGCACGAGCACGAGCATACCGAGGAGGAAGGGCACCTCGCCAGCGATATCCCACTGGGCAAAAACCTTTTCCCCAACCACGGTTTAGAAGTGGGTACACGCGAACAGATATGGGGATGGACGAGTTTCGGGCCGGGACAGGGTGAGGCCGTATATCGGGACGACGATGTTGCCTACCGCGGCCTTGCCAGCGCGGCGGTAAGCACCAACGGCATTACCATCGAAGAAGCAGGTTGGTACATGCGACTTGACGAGCTTCCCCTGGACCACGTAGTTGTTTTCGAGGGATGCGTGAAAGCGGAGGCCTTGGCGGGCATTGCATACCTCGAGGTAACGCTCGAGACGAGAGAGGAGGGAAGCGGCAGTGCGCAGGTGCTCGATCGAGCATACAGCGATACGGTTGCCGGGGACAGCGATTGGACCTTGCGCACGGTCTCTATCTACGTGCCGCCCGAGGCAACGGGCGTGTGGGTGAAAGTCGGCCTCAGCGGCCAGGGGAGAGCATGGTTCGACGACCTTACCCTCATGGTCGAGGAACCGGAGTAAGCGGGAGAGCGGCGTGATATGGATACGGTTCTTGGCATAGAAGATCTCCATAAGGATTATCCGGGGGGATGGCGCAAGCCGCGGCGCACCGCGCTCTCGGGTTTGAACCTGGAGGTGCCACGGGGGAAGACCATCGGCTTGCTGGGTCCGAACGGAGCGGGAAAGACCACTACGTTGAAGTGCATCATAGGCCTCATCCGGCCACGGAGCGGAAGGATAAGCCTCTTTGGAGAGGAGATAATAAAGGCAAACGCAAGGAAGTCCGTCGGGTTCCTCCCCGAACAGCCGTACTTCGATCTCTATCTCACCCCGCGTAAGCTGCTCTCCTATTACGGCCGCCTTGCGGGCATGCAACCGGGCGATATAAAGGCCAGGACATCTTACCTCCTCAACCTCGTCGGCATGGGGGATGAAACGGACCTCAGCATGGACAAGTATTCAAAGGGGATGCTGCAGAGGATAGGGTTGGCACAGGCGCTTATCAGCGAGCCGGAGTTCCTCATCCTCGACGAACCATCCTCTGGTCTTGACCCGCTGGGCAAGATACAGGTACGCGACTTGCTCGCAAGCCTCCGGGATAGCGGGACAACCATCCTTATCAGCTCACACCAGCTTTCCGAAATAGAGGAGCTGTGCGATGGGGTAGCCATCATCCATAAAGGGCGCAACGTCGCCTCCGGAGGCCTCGAAGATCTGTTGCTATCCCGGGAGGAATACGAGGTCGTGCTCGAGGAGGCCATGCCGTCTCCACCCGAGGGATTGCCCGCATCGGTGTCGTGGATGGATGCCCGGCTTACGAGGCTGGTGGTGGACAGGGATGACCTTAACGGAGCCTTGAGAACCCTGACTGAGAGTGGGGCTGCCATAGAGTTGGTAAGACAACGCCGCATGACGCTCGAGGAGTACTTCATCGAACAGGTCGGAAACGAGGGATGGGAGACGGGGCCATGAGAGCGGTCGGCGCTTTTACCTGGAGCGTCGTGCAGGATGCGCTGCACCGCAAGGTCTTTTATGCCATCCTGGCCTTTGCCGTTGTCCTCATGTTGCTTACCCCGTTTCTACCCAGCGCGGACGTGGGGGTGCAGATAGACCTCATGCGCGAAGCCGCACTGGGGCTGACCAGCATCATGGCTTTTCTCCTCGCCATTATCATGGGCACGACCATCATCCAGGGGGAGCTGGGGCGCCGCACCCTGTATAACACCCTCTCCAAACCAGTCCGCCGCTGGCAATACTACCTGGGCAAATATATCGGGATAGTCATCGTGGTCGCGATCGCCCTGGCCGTTTCCTTCGTGGTACTGATACTGTTCATCCTGACAAAGTTCGGCGTGTTCAACCCCGGCCTGGCCAAGGCGCTGCTCGCCATTCTGTTCGAGTCGATGGTGCTTATCTCCATAGCCATGCTGGTATCGGTTTACTTGAGCCCCGTGATAGGGATCCTGTTGACGGGCCTCTTCTACGTGCTTTGTCATGTCAAGGGGGATTTTCTCTATCGGGGCATGACGGAAGCCGGCCAGAACCCCGTCGTTAAGGCGGTATCCGGCTTTTTCTATTACCTTTTGCCTAACCTGGAACGCTTCAACATCAACGAGACCATCGCCCATGGCGAAAAGGTTTTCGAGGTTGGGGCGCTGGAGTTGTTCCTGCTCTTCTCCATAGCCGTTGCTTTCACCGCGGCCTTCATCATCCTGGGCAGCTATCTCTTTTCCAGGAGGGATCTATGAAAAGGGCGGTCTTAGTGCTGATCGTAGTCACACTGCTGGCGGCGGCGATGCTGCAGTGGGGCCTCGACCAGACGCCGGCAGGCACCAACGAGGCCGAACTGGAGAGATTCCCATCCGCATCCAGCCTGCTGGACCTCCTGGGAGGAGCCAGGCAGTACGTGGCCTACGTTCTTTATATCAAGACCGATACGCTTCATCATACCTACTACGGCAGTGCCTTAGAGGAGGGCGAACTGGTGCCCTACTTCCTGTTGATCGCTCTCCTGGACCCCAATTACGTGAGCGCCTACTATGTCGGGGTCGGCACGATCGATGCACAGGGAAAGAGGGAGGAGGCTATCGAATTCAACCTCGAGGGCATCAGGGCCAATCCGGAATCCGCGGACCTCTACTACAGCCTGGGAGAATTGTACCTGCTGGAAGAGAGGTATGAAGAGGCAAGGGATGCCTTCCTGCAGGCAAAGAAATATGAGCCGGAAATCGTAACCAGGAACCTGATTCTCACCGCCCTCGCAGCTTCATATAGCAAACTGGGCGATGTTAAGGCGGAGATCGGAACCATGATGGAGAAGGCCCAGCTCAGCGAGATGAGGCTTCTCGACGAGGGGCTCGCTTACGAGCAACAGAAACTGCTGGTGGAGAGGATTAACGACACTATCAACTCCGCCCTGGAGGCCGGCGAGTAGTCCGAAACGTAAGCGGGCGAAGCAGACGATAGTGCCGCCGGAAGCTCTCGCTCGTGACGGCCCACGCCGCGCGGCGCGAGGCCGGTCGCGCGGAAGATGATTGAAGCACAAGGGGAAATCGCCGATAATCGACTTTGAGCGGAGAACGCACGCACTGTTAAGAGCGGATTAAGGATCGGCAAGGGCGTTTAGCTCAGCGGGAGAGCGCCTGCCTTACAAGCAGGAGGTCATGGGTTCAAATCCCTTAACGCCCACCAAAGCAATAGAAGCCGGGCTCCCTGCCCGGCTTCCTTTGCTTCCAATAATATGTTGGTACAAGCTAACATCATGGATCTAGTCTGCAAAAAGACCGATGTATTGATTGTATCGGAAACGTCTGTTGCGTGCTTGTCCAGTGAATTCTGATAATAGCTCAAACTCAACAAACCTGTTCACCAGTTGGTTTGCCGCAGAAAAACTCACACCAGTGATGGCTGCGACCTTGCCTACAGTTACAATTGGAAGTGAATATAGGCTCTCCAGTACCTTTAATCCGTTACCTGCAACACGGCCAAAGTTTTCCGTTATGAGCCTCCGATGGCTTTCCCTCAGAGCCACTATCTGACGCGCGGTTTCTGTTGCTTCTTTTGCAACATCTGCAACCCCTTCAAGAAAAAACAGTATCCACGACTCCCAGTCTCCTTCATCTCGTATTGTTTGAAGCAGATCATAATATTGGGATCGCCGTCTTCTAAAATAGTGGGATAAGTAAAGGACGGGCTTTTGTAGAATCTCTCGCTCACAAAGCAAGAAAGTTACAAGTAAGCGGCCGATTCGTCCATTGCCATCCAGGAAGGGGTGGATAGTTTCAAACTGTGCATGTGCAAGTCCGATCTTAATCAAAGCCGGCATTTGGTCTTCATCATGAATAAAATTCTCGAATTTTGCTAGGGCATCAGGGACCTCGTCGGGTGGGGGTGGAATGAACGCCGCATCGAGCAATGTGGCACCCTTCGGACCTATCCAATTTTGAGTTTTCCGGAGTTCCCCCGGCTGCCTTTCTGCTCCCCTTACACCCTTGAGCAGCCGCTCATGGATCTCTCGAATGAGGCGTACCGATACAGGGAGGTCAGCAAGCCTATAAAGCCCATGATTCATGGCATTTACATAATTTAAAACCTCGTCGACGTCATTCGGGCGATTAGGGTCGAAAACCTTGGCCTCAACCTTTAGCAAATCGTCGAGGGAGCTTTGGGTCCCCTCGATCTGGCTAGATAACACTGCCTCCTTTCGTACATACATAAATACAAAAAGGTCAGGGTCAGGCAGCGTTTGGATAGAACCGTCTAGGCGGCCCAGCGCACGGTCTGCCCTCGACAAATAGCCTTGCATCTCTGAGTCTATCCGTAGGGGAGGATCTGGAGGCAGGGTTGCTGGAATAAACGCTCTATATCCCTGCAACTGGGTCATATACCTACCGGCACGAGTGCTTGTCTGGGTCATTCTGCTACTCCCACCAGCTATTGCGAACCTTTAATATACCTTAAAATCATACTCCATATTGGAGGTAGCCTGCAATATAAGCCATCTTGACTTCTTTATTGCAGGATAGCTGATTACATTATGGCCACCTCTATATGCGATGATTTATTAAATCTGGTGTCTACTTTCCACGTGCAGCACTCAGACCGCCACCTCGAGGACAATAAGTGGGGATAGGTCTTCCAAGGGCCTTAACGCCCACCAAGCAATAGAAGCCGGGCTCCACGCCCGGCTTTCCGTGTCCAGGGATTGATCTGCTTGTCGGCTTCGCCAATGAACAGCTTATACAGTTATGCCTTGAAAAGGCCACCTTTTTCGAGAGACATGCTTCGGGTTGAGAATCTGGCCTTCTCGCGCATTCGGTACAACCATCACCGTCAAACGAGGACGATAGGTGGAGTGAGGTCTCCCAAAAACCTTAGCGCCCACCAATAACCAGGGCTATTGCGGCCCTTATATATCGGCTGAATTGCCTGCCTGATACCACTCCGATGCAGGAGACCGACCAAGGGGGATTAATGGGTGTTCTCCCTCTCGAGCATGGTCATGGCCATTTGGTTAGCGAGGAGTTCGTCACCCTCCGCTCGCAATGCAAGCGCGTCCCTCCACCCGGTGTAAAGCCTCTCGTACCTGGCGGCATCGGCTCCGGGCTGATGCTCCCTGATGATGCCGGACAGTTGGCCTGAGCCATCTACCATGTCCCGGAACACCCCTGCCCCCACCCCCGCACAGACAGCCGCGCCCAGCGCCGAGACCTCCGGTGTAGAAGGCACCTTGACCAGCTTACCGGTGATGTCGCTCACTATCTGCGTCCACAAGGCGCTCCTGGACATGCCTCCCGCTACGGTAATAGCCGGTGGCTTAAGGCCTGCCACCTCCATTACCTGCTCCAGGTTGGCACGGAGCGAATAGGCGATCCCCTCGATCAGCGCCCTGGCGATATGGCGGCGGCAGCTCGCGGCGTCGGGGGTGACCATGTGGGACATGGTCAGATTACCGAGCAGGATGTTGATGCTCCTGGCATCGAATATACGCGCGCCGAAGGTGGAATAGATGCCCGCACCTCCCGGTTCAGACGCGCCGCTCTCCTCGAACAACAGCCCTACCGGGTCATCACGGTCGGGATACAGAATAAGCGAGAGCCATTCCAGGACCTTACCCGTGAGCAAGCCGTTACTCTCCAACACGTAGAGTCCCGGCACTGCATGGCGTCCGCTCCAAAGCCGGCCATCGCCATCCAGGAGGAGTTCTCCAGCGACGAGTTGGACTGGCATTCCCGTGCCGGCCATCACTCCTATGTCGCCTTCCTTTACGCATCCCGCTCCGAGCAATCCGCTCTGGGTATCAGCACCCCCGGCTGCCACGGGTATGCCCGGCGCCAGCCCGAGATGCGCCGCTGCTTCGGCTGTAAGGCTACCGATGCGATCGCCTGCATCCACCATCGCAGGGAAAATCCCTTCCGGCAGTCCAAGCGATGCAATGAGTCCGAAGTCCCAATCGCTTGCGCCGTGATCGAAGAGGAGCGTTTCGCCTGCCTGCGACCTCTCCGCGTGGAGTTCTCCCGCCAGACGGTACGCGACCCAGTCGGAAAGGCTCGCCACCCGCCACGACTGCTCCAGCAGCCCCGGAGCATGCTCCTTCAACCACAGCAGCCTGCTGCCCATGAAGATCGGGCTGGGCCAGTGGCCCCCTGCTTCGAGTACCTCTTTTCCTCGCTCCGCCCCCAAGGCCAGAGCCTCTCCCAGGGCACGAGCGTCCTGGTTGGGAGTGGCGAACAGCGCTCGGCCGCCGCGGTCGAGAAGTACCGTGGTATTACGCATGCTGGTGGGCGCCAGACCCAGCACATCCCCCGGCCCGGCTGCCGATTCCTCCATGACATTGCGGGACGCTTCCCCCAGCTTGAGCCACATATCCTC
>JAFGDU010000153.1 GCA_016931915.1 Actinomycetota bacterium | reverse complement strand
TGTCTTAACCGGCCAGGTCTTACCAGCTCTCGTAATTCGACCTGCGCTCCGGCTTAGGGCGAGCTTCGTTCACCCTGAGCTGGCGCCCCTCGAACTCCTTGTTATCCAACTCCGCGATAGCGGCCTTGGCCTCGTCGTCGTTCGGCATCTCCACAAAGCCGAAACCGCGGGAACGTCCGGTGTTGCGGTCCATGATGATACTCACCGTATCGACCGTACCATACCCCTCGAACAGACCTCGTAAGGTCTCCTCCGTCGATCCGTAACTCAGGTTTCCTACGTAGATGTTCATCTTGCGACCTCACAGCTCCTTTCTCAGCCACTCCCTGCTAAAACAACACTACTCGCAGAGAGGATGCCCAGCAGCGGACATCCATCACATTT
This sequence comes from Actinomycetota bacterium, assembly GCA_016931915.1. Classification (GTDB taxonomy): domain Bacteria; phylum Actinomycetota; class Geothermincolia; order Geothermincolales; family RBG-13-55-18; genus SURF-21. The sequence continues at coordinate 74,464 of JAFGDU010000153.1, read as the reverse complement.
TATATAAAAGCGCTGAATTAAGCAAAAAAAATCTGAACGTTCCTGGAAAGGGTTGATGTATCCGGTAGGCTTGCAGCATCCAATACACTCCTGGTAAGCATACGCCGGCTTGTGCATAATATCCGGAACCTGCAGAGGCCGGGGGTTTTTCTGCGGGCCACATGGGTGTGCGGGGAATAATGGGTGAGTGAACAATACAGGATCTACGCGAATGGAGGTATAGATGGGAAAGGTATTGCTGCTTTCCGCCAGCCCGCGTAAGAAAGGCAACACGGCGCAACTCATCGATGAATGTGCCAAGGTGATCAGAAAAAACGGGGTGGAGGCGGAGACCATGTCCCTGGCAGGGATGAAGATAAGACCTTGCCTGGGCTGCGGGAAATGCGCCAAGACGGGGAAGTGCAAGTTGGATGACGGCGTCAACGGGATCATCGCCGGAGCAAGGAAATGCGAGGGGTTTATCGTTGGAACCCCGGTGTATTTCGGTACCGCTCGAAGCGACCTGCTGTCCGTTCTGCAGAGGATAGGAATGGTCAGCAAGTCGACCAACGAGTTCCTGTCCCGCAAGGTTGGGGGTCCCATCGCCGTGGCCCGGCGGGGCGGGCATACCGCGACCATCCAGGAACTGCTCATGTTCTATCTCATCAACGACATGATCGTCCCCGGTTCCTATTACTGGAACATGGTCTTCGGGCACAAGGCGGGAGAGGTCTGGGAGGACAAGGAAGGCATCAAGGTGGTGCGCAGGTTCGCGGAAAACGTGGCTTGGCTGGTCACAAGGCTATCTCTATAAGGAGGTCGCTGCATTTGTATATATCGCGTAAGCGACAGCGCCGCCCGAATGGGCGGTGCGGCGTGTCACAGCGCCTCTACATTGATCCTCCGGTGTCAGCGCCTACACGTTTCCACGTGGAGGCCTGAAACCCGTCCTCTATGCATGGAAGCCTGGCACGTGTACGTTGCCAAGAAAAGCCGCTCAGTCTGGACGTGATGAGATGCTGATTTCGTAGATGTGCGGCCAGCATTTCCCGGTCACCAGCAGGTGTCCCGTCTCGGCGTCGCAGGCGATGCCGTTGAGGACGTAGGGGCTCACCAGGTTCTCCGGGTCGGGATTCAGCCCTGCCAGGTCTATCCAACCGCTGACCTCCCCCGTCAGGGGCGAGATGATGGCGATGAGGCTGGTCTGCCAGATGTTGGCGTAGATCTCGCCATCCATATATTCCAGCTCGTTGATGAGGGTCACTGCACCCAGGTTGTCGCGGACGCCGATGCGGCCCCTTTCGCTTCCGCCGGCCGGGTCGAGGAAATAGAGCACGTCCGTGCCGTCGCTCATGATCAACGAGTCGCCGTCGTGCGTAAGCCCCCATCCCTCCGTCGCGTAGGCGAAGGTCCGCTTCAATCCCAGGCTATGCTTGTCGTAAACGAAACCCAGGTTGGAAGTGTAGGTGAGCTGGAAGACCTCGTCTCCCAGCACGGTCACTCCCTCCCCGAAATACTCGGGGGCCAGCGAGAGGGTGTCGAGGATGGCACCCGTGGCCAGATCGGTCTTGAGAAGTCTGGATCGGCCTTTGCGTCCGGTTCCCTCGTAGAGTATGCCGCCGTCGAGGTCCAGCCCCTGGGTGAAATCGCCGCTATCGTGTGCGTAGGTGGCGATAACCTCGTATCCGTATACGGGCGCATCCCTGCTGGCCAGGAATTCCAGGCTCTGTGCCATCTCCCGCTCCCGGGCTTCATCGGGAGACCTTTCCTCTACGCGGACACCGCATGCGACAGGGGCGAGGCCGAGGCACGGGAGGAGCATAACCAGCAGGAGGGATATCGCGTATTGTCTGTGCGTGAAGGTCATCTCTTCTCCAGGAAAGAACTTCGAGACATGGCAAGAGCACGGTTAAAGAGAGGACAGTATAAGGCGTCGCGGCTGGTCTGCACCACCGTTCTCATCAGCGAAAATCGCCCAGCTTCTTGTGCTTGCTGACAGGGCGATCCAGCTTATCCACCGGCTTGCTGGTCTCGTGAAAGCAGCTGCCGGGTTTCTCGCTCTCCTTCACCTTGGGGTAGATGACCTCCCGCACGAAGAGCAGCGCCGCACCCGCGTCCCCGTCCATCACGATGCGCTCCAGCTCCATGCGCTCGGTCTCCCCGAAGGACAGGCCCCAGGTCTTTGCCACGATAACCTCCAGTCGATATTCCTGTCTCCCAGGTTATGATACCCGTTTCCCGGGACGTATCATCTATATCATGCCGGCAGCTTCCAGCGTCTCCCGCGCCAGCCTGGCTTGTGCGTCGGTTAGATGGGGCAGGGGGCTTTTCACGTGCGGCTTTGCCGGGTGGCCCAGCAGGCGCAGCGCTTCCTTCTGCATGGCGTGGGGCGTGGGCGTCGAGGCGATGAGGGGAGCCAGGGCGTAGACCTCTTTCTGCAGGGCATCGGCCTTCTCCGCGTCTCCGTCCCGGCAGGCCTCGTACAGCTCCACCGTCTTGCGCGGGATGAAGTTAGGCACGGGGCAGATAGCGCCGCAGGCGCCCACGGCCATGGTGTCCACCAGGTTGAAGGTCATGCCGGTGAAAACGCAGAAATCATCGTCCGTGGCCTCGACCAGGCGGCGCACTTCGTCGACGTCGAAGATGGTCTCCTTCGCCCCTACGAGGTTATCGATATTGGAGATATAGGCGATGCTCTCCGGGGAGAGAACAAGGTTGGTGTTGGAGGGGAAATTGTAGAAGAGCACGGGGAGTCCTACGCTCCCGCAGACGTCCTCGTAGAAACCGTAGACGGCGTCTTCGTCCAGGTTGTAGAAGCGGTGCAAAGCCAGGAGGATGCCGTCCGCTCCGGAGCCCTCGGCGTACTGCGCCATATCCACGGCAGGCTCGGTGCCCCGCTTGTTGACCCCCACGACGACCGGGACCCTCTGCGCGCAGGCGTCCACCACGGTGTCTATGGCGTCCTTCTGGTGGTGGTGGGTCAGGTAGGGGTTCTCCCCGTTGCTGCCCAGGACCACCAGGCCGTGCACGCCGGCCTCCACCAGGTAGTCGGTGATCTCGCGCATGGCTTCGCGGTCGATGTTGCCCAGGTCGTCGTAGAGGCTTAGCATCACCGCGAAGATCCCCTCGAACCTCTTCATATCATCCTCCCCCTATCCTCCGTCTCTCGAACTCTATGTATTTACCGGAGCGTCGCGGCAATGCGCTCGACTCAGGCCACGGCGGCCTTCTCCCGCAGTTTCCCTATCTCTTCCTCGCTGTACCCCAGTTCCTCCAGTATCTCGTCGGTGTGCTGACCCGGGGAAGCCCCGAAGTCGCGAAACCTCCCCGGGGTCCCCGTTAACTTCATGGAGATACCGGCCTGGGTGATCTTCCCGAATTTCTCGTGCTCCAGCTCCAGGAACATCTCCCGCTCCCGCAGGTGCGGGTCGCGCTCCGCCTCCTCGATATCGTTCACGGGGGCCGCGCAAACATCCTCGTCCCTGAAGAACTCGGTCCACTCCTCGCGCGTCTTACGTTTGAATATCTCCCGCAAGGTCGCGAAGAGCTCGGGGTATTTGCTGCTGTCCCGCTGCATGGGAATGAGGTCCTCCCTGTCCAGCGCGCGGCAGAAGTTCTCCCAGAACCAGGGCTCCACGTTGCCCACGCTGAACCACTTGCCGTCGCTTGTCTCGTATACGCCGTAATAGGGAAGATCTCGCAAGCTCTGCGTGCGCTGGAGCAGTGGCTCGAGGTGCATGAGGCTCACCACGCCGTCGGTCATGGCGCAGTCGACGTACTGGCCCACTCCGTGCAGGGAACGGGCCACCAGGGCGGCGAGTATGCACAGGGCGGCGTGCATGCCTCCCCCGGCCATGTCGGCCATGAGGTTGGAGGGGATGACCGGTCTGCCCCCATCGTCCTTTACCGCGCTGAAGAGGCCCGCCGTGGAGATGTAGTTGAGGTCGTGGCCCGGACGTCCCGCGTATGGTCCGTACTGGCCGTAGCCGGTGATGGAACAGTAGACGACCCGCGGGTTTATCTCCCTCACCTTCTCGTAGTCGATGCCCAGGCGACGGGCCACGCCGGGGCGGAACTCCTCCAGGACCACGTCCGCCCCTTCAGCCAGGCGAAAGAAGACCTCCCTGCCCTCCTCCAGGCGCAGGTCGACGACGATGCTCTTCTTGTTCCGGCCCTGGGGATTGAAGGCCCGGAACATCTCCGCCAGCTCGTCGCTGAGGCCCAGGACGCCCTCCACCCTGGCCCGCTTGTCCATCGCCTCCACCCTGATCACCTCGGCGCCCAGGTCCCCCAGGATCATGCCGCAATAAGGGCCGGGTGCGAGGCGGCTCAGGTCGAGGACTCTTATGCCCTCCAGGGCCATCACCATCCCATCTACCTCCTCCTGCAGGATACAGCCGGCGGCCTCCAGCCCAATATAACAGAAAATCGCAGGTCGATGCAGGAGATAAGAGGAACGCAGAGCACCGCACGGGGAAGGGGCAGTTGTCCTGCACACCGATCACCCTGTGCTATATTCATATGGTCGACAGGTGGCGAAAGGGCTCGAAGGCGGTAGCGCATGATGAGACAAGGCCTGGCATGGTGGCAGAAGGGCGTTATCTACCAGATAGCGGTTCCCAGCTTCTCCGATTCGGACGGCGACGGTATGGGTGACCTGCGCGGCATCATCAACAACCTCGACTATATCAACGACGGGACCCCGAATTCGCTGGGGGTAGACGCCATATGGCTGACCCCGATAAACGCATCTCCCATGTTGGATTTCGGCTACGACGTCAGCGATTATCTCTCCATAAACCCGCGCTTCGGCTCCGCAGGCGACTTCCTCGAACTGCTGCAGAAGTGCCACGAGCGCGGCGTCAGGGTGATCATGGACATGGTCCTCAACCACACCTCCAGCGAGCATCCATGGTTCGTGGGATCGCGTTCCTCGCGGGACGACCCCAGGCGCGATTGGTACGTGTGGCGGGACGGCAAGGCGCCCGGAAAGACGCCCAACGGATGGCTGGCCGTGGTGGAGGGCAGCGCGTGGGAGTACGACGACGACACGCGCCAGTTCTACTACCACGCCTTCCTTCCCTTTCAGCCCGATCTTAACTGGCGCAACCACGAGGTGAGGGAGGCCCTTTTCGGCGTGGTGAGGTCCTGGCTGGACAGGGGCGTGGATGGATTCCGCCTCGACCTCATCAACTTCCTCTACGAGGACGTGCTGCTGCGCGACAACCCGCGCAAGTTCGGCCTGCGTCCCTACGACTGGCAGGTGCACCTCTACGACCGTTCGCAACCGGAGAGCCTGGATGCGGCGAAGGAACTCCGCCGCATCACGGACGGGTACGAAGGCCGCGTGCTCATGGGCGAGGTGTACACCGACACCCGCGAGGACGCGGTGGCATACCTGGGTGACGGCACCGACGCGCTCCACCTGTCCTTCTACCTCGATTTTGCGCAGCGCAAGTGGAAGGCGGAGGGTTTCCGGGAATCGGTGGGTTGGCTGGAGGAGCACCTCCCCCCCGCCGGCTGGCCCTGCTACTACCTGAACAACCACGACCTCCCGCGCACCTATACGCGGCTGGGAAAAGGCGGCGATGCGGAGGCGAGGGCGAAGGTGGCCGCGGCCATGATGCTCACCCTGAAGGGCACGCCCATCCTCTATTACGGGGAGGAGATAGGGATGCCCACGAGCAAGGTCCCCAGAAAGATCATGGACGATCCCATAGGGAAGAAGTTCTGGCCCATACCCGTGGGGAGGGACGGAGCGCGTACCCCCATGCAGTGGAACGGAGAGAGAAACTCCGGTTTCTCCCGGGGCGAGCCGTGGCTTCCCGTGGACCGTTCGTACAGGGCGAGAAACGTCGCGCTCCAGGATGACGACACGGGCTCCCTCCTCAACTGGTACCGCCGCCTCATCTGGATGCGCAAGGAGAGGCCCTCCCTCCTGCTGGGCAGCTACCGCACGGTGGAAGGGGCCCCGAAGGGGGTGTTCGCCTTCCTCAGGGAGTACGGCAAGGAGAGAACGGCGGTCTTCCTCAACTTCGCCACGCGCGCTGCCGCGGTAGAGCTCCAAGCGGATGAGGTGAGGGGCAGGAAACCCGAGGTCCTCCTCTCGACCCATCGGGAGGAAGGAATCGAGATGCACCCGGGCAAGTTGGAACTGGGTCCCGACGAAGCCCTGCTGTTGAAGATATAGCGCGTGCACACGGGCGGATTATCCTCGCGGCCGGGAAACCCTGCCAGGATGTATACTTAGATTGAACGGTGAGCAACCTGAGGGGATCATGAAGTATTTTAACCGTCTCGACAGGTTCCTGGGCCGCCTCCCTCGATGGGCGATCATCACGGTCGCAGCGCTCATACTCCTGGTCGTGGGCGCTATCGACTATATCACCGGGGAAGAGATAGGCCTTTCCATTTTCTATGTGCTTCCCGTCATGCTCATGGCCTGGTATCTGGGCAGGACCGCCGGCATCATCATGAGTATTACAGCCGCCGGGGCCTGGTACATTGCCGATACCGCAGCGGGCCATGTCTATTCCAACGCGGCTATCCCGGTGTGGAATACCGTCGTGCGGTTGGGTTTTTTCCTGCTCACCGGGCTCTTCATGTCTATCCTCAAGCATGTTCTCGGCCTCGAACAGGACCTGGCGAGGACGGATTCGCTGACTGGAGCCGTCAATTCCAGATACTTCTACGAACTGGCCGGGGTCGAACTCGCTCGGGCAAAACGTTACGGACATACTTTCTCCATCGCCTACATGGACCTGGACAACTTCAAGGAGGTCAACGACGTCTACGGACATAGTGCCGGCGATGAACTCCTCTGCTTCATCGCCGCCACCGTACGAGACAATGTCCGCGTCAGCGATGTCATGGCGCGCCTGGGAGGGGACGAGTTCGCCCTTCTGCTCCCCGAGACAAAGGATGGGGACGCCGGCAAGGTCGTGGAGAAATTGTGTTCACTGATCAAGGAAGGCATGCCGCAATACCGTTTCCCCGTGACGCTGAGCGTGGGGTTGATTACCTACATCGCTCTGCCCGATTCGGTTGAAGATATGATCCGGGAAGTGGACGACCTCATGTACTCAGTGAAGAAGGGCAGCAAGAACGCGATCAAGCACGCGATAATCGAGGATGATACGGACAGATGGAGGATGATACTGGACCAGCCGGCCCAGGGCAGCTGCGGAAGGGAGGCGTGACTATCCGCATGAGCAGCGTGGCACGAGGCTGGCAACCAGGGCCGCCGCTCATTGCGTGAGTTCCCTCCAGTTCGCCGGCATGTCTAGCTGCAGCAGAAAGACATCCTCCGAGCCGGGGTCGAGGTTCCAGTTGCATGCCCACACGATGCGCGAGCCGTCGTTGCTCATGGCTCCGTGCGTCTCCTCCCAGTAGGCCTCGGTGGTGTTGTATATCTTCGAGAGATAGAAGACCCCGGGTTCCTCCGGGTCCAGCCTGATGAGCACGTTGGTGCGGTCGAGCCAGTTGCGCTCCGGGACGCCGGGCTCGATATGCGTGCTCACCAGGCAGTAGCCGTCAGCGTTGCATGAGATATGCACCCCCGAGGAGAAGCCCACGGGCGATTCGCTGTCGTAGTAAAGGCGCAGGAGCGGTACGTGGCCGGTCCCTTCGTAGCCGTCTCCCGCCTCGAGGATGGGCCGGGTGTCCCAGCTCAGGGGCAGCAGGTCTATGTAATCCGTCTGGCTGTTCTGCATCACCACCACCTCTCTACCCTCAGTGTCCGTGCCCACGTCGGCGTGGGAGGTGGTGTAGTCGATGCGCTGGAAGCGCTCCAGCTTCCGGTCGGCCAGGGTCAGACCCACGATGTTTCCGGAGTTTCCGTCCATGCCGCCGATGAGCACCCAGTTCCCCAGCGGAGACATGCCAACCCAGTCGATGTCGCTCTCCCCTGGCTCCACCTCGTAGAGGCCCAGCATCTCGTCGGCCTCCCGGTCCCAGCAGAATATATAGCGCGGCCGGTAGTCGTCCTCCTCACCCTGGAGGATGAATGCCCAGTAGCGGCGGTCGTAGGAGGCCTCTCCCTCCTCGCGCATGGTTATACGGTAGATATCGGGCTCGTAGTCCAGGATGGGCACGATGGCCGGGTCGGAGGAGAAGTCCTTGATCACCTCGCGCTCGCCGTCGATTACGTTGTCCCTTACGATGCGGAATCCTTCCAGGCCCCACAGCAGCTCCGGGTCCTCCCGGTCCCAGCGGGGCTCCTGCATATCGGAGGTGTAGCGGACGAGGTTCTCCTGCTGATTATATGGTGTGGTCGCCGTTGCGTACACGGCGTATTCCCCCTCGTCGGTGACGAGGAGGATCATGGAGCCGTCGGCGTTGAAGGGGTCGAAACGGGAGTACTGGTGGCGGCCGTCTATGCCGTCGGAGTCGGTCACCCTGGTGAGGTGGGTGGAATAACACGGATCCGCGAAGGTCACCCCCACCTCCGTCACGGGCAGATCGGGCTCCGGACAATGGGGGTTATCCCCGGAGAGGGGGTCGGGCACTACCGTGAAGGCGAAGCCGGGCGGGTAGTCCTCGCTCCCCCGCGGTTGCGAGAGGTTGCTTTCCGTCCCGCCTTCCTCGCCGGCCGTCTCCCCTCCGCCGCATCCGCTCCAGAACGGGAGCACGATCAGAAGCATGGAGAGGAGGACAAACAGGAGCAGTTGCCGTTTTCTCATGTGCCATCAACCCCGGGATTGTCCCTCCGTCCCTTCATCCTGATTATATACCCGGGCTGACGCCGGACCTGTTGTATCGGGGCTGACGAAAGGCTTTGTCTTCTCAGGGCCGTTCGTATGTAATAGGGGAAAGGGAATGCTTGAGTGATAAGGGGGATATGTCATGGTTGAAGTCGACGTCGACGATCGGATCTATGTAAAGCTGCGCGAGTTCCTCGACCGCCTGCCCAGCGGCCTTCCTACCACCGGGAGCGGCGTGGAGCTGAGGCTGCTCAAGAAATTGTTCACTCCCGAGGAGGCGGAGATGGCCATGCGCCTGCGTCTATTTCCCGAGCCGGCGCCGGTGATTGCGGCGCGCAGCGGCATGGACGAAGAGACTGCGGCGGAGATGCTCGAGTCCATGGCAAAAAAGGGCCTGGTGCTGCGCGTACGGGGAGGCAAGGAGAAGTTTTACATCGCGCTCCATCTCGTGGTGGGCATATACGAGTTCCACCTGGGGGACATAGACGCGGAGATGGCCGGGATGATGGAGGAGTTCATAGAAGCGGAAGAACACACGCCCAACTTCCGCAAGACGGCCGTCGAACAGTTTCGGGTGGTGCCGGTGAACTCGGCAGTGGAGGCAGTGCCGGAGATCGCCGCCTACGACCGCATCAGGGAAGTGGTGGGCAAGTATGATGACATAGCCGTGGCCCCATGCATCTGCCGCCTGGAGAAAGGGTTGGTGGGTGAGGAGTGCGAGCGGCCGCACGAGACCTGCCTGACCTTCGGGGTCGGTGCCCAGCTCTACATCGACAACGGCATCGGGAGAAGGATAGACAAGGCGGAAGCATTGCGCATCCTGGACCAGGCCGAGGAAGCCGCGCTCGTCCTGCAGCCGTCCAATACGCGCGATATCATCAACATATGCTGCTGCTGTTCGTGCTGCTGCGGCATCCTGCGCCTGCTGAAGATGGAGGCACGTCCCGCTGACTGCATCCAGACGTCCTTTCAGGCCAGGATAGATGACGGCCTCTGCACTTCATGCGGGACCTGCCTGGAGAGGTGCCAGATGGACGCCATCGTCGAGAACGAGGAAGCGATGGAGGTCGACCTGGCCAGGTGTATCGGTTGCGGGCTCTGTGTATCCACCTGCCCGGAAGGCGCTCTGTCCATGTTCGCCAGGCAGGGGGTAAAAACTCCTGCAGCGAACTACTTCCACAACCTGACCAACATCGCTAAAGAGCGCGGGCTTCCCTTCGGGAACCTCGGCCCGGTGATGCGCGTGACCAGGTTGCCGCTGTTCCTCAAAATGCTCCCCTATCTCTATAAGACCGGCTTGGTCACACCCGTCGTCAATCAGCTTGCGAAGAGAGGATGGGTATAGAGTATGTCCGATGAGAATTCGATCGTGGAGAGGACCTCGCGCGTAACTAGGTCCAGGGAACAGGCCCGGCAGAGTTACAACAGCATGAGCCGCTTCTACGGTTTTCTCTCCAGCGGCAGCGAGAAGAAGTTCGTGCAGACCGCAATCGAGGGTTTCTTGAAACCCCACGAGGGGGAGCGCATCCTCGAGCCCGGCTTCGGCTCGGGCCAGGTGCTCGTAGCCCTAGCACGGGCGGTGGGAGAAGAAGGCAAGGCGTACGGCATCGATATCTCGGACGGCATGGTGGAGGTGACGCGAAAGAGGCTTGCACGGGAGGGCCTGGAGGGGAGGGTAGAGCTGACGCGCGGGGACGCGGCCTCGCTTCCCTACGAGGACGGTTTCTTCGACGGCATCTTCATGAGCTTCACCCTCGAGCTCTTCGATGCGCCCGAGATACCGGTAGTCCTGCAGGAGTGCAGGCGGGTCCTGAAGGACGGCGGGCGCATCTGCGTCGCATCCATGTCCGACCAGGGGAAGCACGGCACGATGATGAAGCTCTACGTCTGGGCGCATCGGAAGCTCCCCAACTTCGTAGACTGCCGTCCCATCCATGCCCGCGCGTTCGTCGAGGACGCGGGGTTCGAGGTCACCTCCTGCGAGATCATGTCCATGTGGGGCCTGCCGGTGGAGATAGTGCTGGGAGGAAAAGGATCTTGATGCAGGACAGCATGGAGGGTTTTAATCCCACGAAGCGACTGACGGCGGCCATCGCCGCCAATACCGCTTTCCTAGTCTTCGAGGTGGTTTTCGGAATCATCGCGGGCAGTCTGGCGCTCCTGGGTGACGCGGGCCACAATTTTTCCGATTCCTTCGCCCTGGTGCTCTCGCTCATCGCCGTACGCGTGATGACCAGGCCGGCGACGGAAAGGAAGACCTTCGGCTACCACCGCATGGGTATCGTGGTAGCCTTTATCAACTCCTTGATCATCACCCTCATCTGCTTCTTCCTCTTCTACGGTGCTATAAACAGGCTGATCGAACCGGTGGACGTAAAGGGCGGGATGGTAATGATCGTTGCCGGGATCGGGTTTCTCGTCAACGGCAGCGTGGCCCTGCTCATGCGCGGGGGCAGGTCGGACCTCAACCTGCGCAGCGCTTTTCTTCACCTGCTCACGGACGCACTGGTTTCATTGGGAGTCGTCATCTCGGGGGCCATCGTCCTGGCCACGGGGTGGACCTATGCGGACCCCCTGATAACCATGGTTATCGCCGTACTCATACTGGTAAGCGCCTTTCAGATAATGAGGGAGTCGGTGCACATCCTCATGGAATCGGTGCCCCGCGGTGTGGACTACGGGGATATAGTCAACGACATCATGGCGATGCCGGGGGTCACGGGCGTGCACGACCTGCATATCTGGGAGATAGGCTCCCGCCAGTATTCGCTCACCGCCCACATCCTGGTCGACGATGCCCCGGTCAGCGAATACCAGGAGCTCCTGCGGAAGATCAAGGGCATGCTGTTAACCGAACACGATGTCATCCACACCGCCCTGGAGCTCAAGACGGAGCGGTGCTCGCCCGAAGAAGAATGCCGCTTCGCAGAACCCTGATCCCCCGACGACCGTGAGAGATAATGAAGCTCGCATTGATCGAAGAGGAACGGACCTTCGAGCCGGCGCTCAACCTGGCGCGTGACGCCGCCTATCTTCGGGAGGCGGGGGCCGCCAGGGCGAGGGTATGGAGGAACGACCGCTGCGTGGTGCTGGGGAGGTTCCTCGAACCTGGAGACGAAGTCCATCTCGGCACAGCGGAGGAGATGGATATACCGGTGCTCAAGCGTATAAGCGGGGGTGGCGCCGTGTACCAGGACCTGGGCAACATCAACTACTCGCTCTATCTGGACGCGGAAAGCCTCCCCGCGTGGGGCGTAAGTGAGAGTATGCGGGCGTTGTCCTACCCGGTGACCTCGCTGCTGGAGTCGCTGGGGGTTTCCTGGGATTGGGTGCCGCCCAACAACGTCTACGTCGCGGGGAGGAAGATATCCGGCTCGGCCCAGGCGTGGCGGCGCGGCAGGCTGCTCCACCACGGCACTCTCCTCGTCGCGTGCGACCTGGAGACCATGGACGCGTTGCTGAAGCCGGGTGGGCGCAGCAGGATAGCCCCCGTGATCAACCTGGGTGAAGTCGCTGACGGCATCGAGGTGGAAGAGGTGGAACAACTGCTGTCGGATACAGTACTCGAAGGGACGGTAGGGCTGTAAGAAATGAATGTCCGCATGCAACCCCTTATTGTGACCGCTTCGCAGCGGTATTGATATAATTGAGGCCGGCATGCGAGTTGCTTTCCTGTAAGTCCGGCTGCTGGTAAACGCAAGACATTATCCACTTGAGCACCATCAGATCAAGGACGGCGGAGTGGATACTTGACTATACGGCACTAGACGATACGGTGGTTTTGCGGTGTAGCTTCAGGATGGAGGTGAGCATGGTGGGAAGCATGAAGGCTGCGGTATTCAGAGAACCGGGTCTAATGGAGATCCAGGAAGTACTCGTGCCCGAGGTAGGTCCCATGGACGTGCTGCTCAAGGTGCGGGCTTGCGGGATCTGCGGGTCCGACCTGCACAGCTACAAGCTTGGCTTCTACGTCGAACCGGGGCAGATCATGGGTCACGAGTTCGTGGGGGAAGTAGTCGAGGTGGGCTCCGCAGTAGGCGGGGTTGAGATCGGACAGCGGGCCATGGGTTTCACCATCGGCGTCTGCGGCACCTGCTACTGGTGCCAGACCGGTAACCTCAACAACTGCCCCAGTGCCTTCAAGAACTCCACCGGATACGGCAAGCCCGGCGCCTTCGCGGAGTACGTGAAGATAGAGAACGTGCTTCCCGGGCTCACCTTTCATGCCATCCCGGAGGATATGAGCGACGAAGAAGCGGCGACGCTGGAGCCCGTGAGCGTGGCCGCCTTCACCGCGGAGATGACCGGCGTCAAGGAGGGCGACAAGGTGGCGGTGATAGGGGCAGGCCTCATCGGCAACGCGATGATGCAGGCGATGAAGGCGATAGCGGTGGAAAAAGTGGTGGTCTCCGAGATATCTCCCCTGCGTCAGCGCATGGCACGGGAGTTGGGCGCCGATGCCGTGATAGACGCGAGCAACGAGGACGTCCTGGAGCGTATGAAGGAGGAACTGGGCGTCGGGCCCTACCATTTCGGCGAGGGGGCCATGGCCGATCTCGTGGTGGACGCCGCGGGGGGAAGGGATACCTTCGCCCAGGCGTTGGAGATCGTGCGCTCGGCGGGCACGGTGGCGCTGGTCGGGTTGCCCGAGGGAGACCAGGTGGTGAACACCACCAAGATCGTGCACAAGTCTCCCCGCATCATCGGCTGCCTGGGGGCCATCTACCCCAAGGCGCTCGAGTATATCAGCGAAGGCAAGGTGAAGACGCGGCCTCTTATCACCCATATTTTCCCCCTACAGGACATAAACGAGGCCTTCCGGGTACAGATGGACCCCGATAAGGCCATCAAGGTCTTGATCGAGCCGTAGACGGAAAAGGTGGTGGCATGATGCGTCTGCAGGACAAGGTAGCGGTGATCACCGGCGGCGGCAGCGGTATCGGCAGGGCGGCATCCCTGCTCTTCGCTGCGGAGGGCGCCAGGGTGGTGGTAGTCGATTACCAGGGGGTCTACGGGCGAGCGGTGGGACAGGAGACGGCGGATGAGATAAAGAACCAGGGAGGAGAGGCGATCTACGTCGAGACCGACCTCGGCGTGGACGAACAGGTGGCCGCCATGGTCCGCAGGGCGGTGGAGGAATACGGCAGGATTGACGTCTTATTCAACAACGCCAGCCACGGTTACTCCTCGCCGTTGACCATGACCACACTGCTGGATACGCCCGAGCACGACTGGAACGAGGTGATAAAGAACAACCTCAACAGCATCTTCTTCTGTACCAAGTATTGCCAGCCGGAGATGGCAAAGGCCGGCGGTGGCTCCATCATCAACACCGGTTCGTCCAACGCGCTGGTGGCCGTGCCCGGGGCGGATGCCTACACTGCGGCCAAGGGCGGGGTGGTCTCCCTCACCCGTATCATGGCCATGACCTACGCGCCCGACATCCGTGTCAACTGCATCTGCCCTGGGGCGGTGAGGACTCCCATGATCACCACCATGCTGGAGATGCTGGAGGACTACCTCATCCAGAACATACCGCTGCAGCGGGTGGCGGAACCCGAGGAGATCGCCCGCGTGGCGCTGTTCCTCGCTTCCGACGAGTCGTCCTATGTAACCGGGGCCATCATCCCGGTGGATGGCGGATGGACGACCCTTTAGAAGTCTCTGACAGTCATTGCGAGAAACGAAGCGACGAAGCAATCTCGAAGCAAAGAATATGAGCCGTTGTTTTTCTTAAGGGGAGGAGATGAGCCATGGCCGAGGTAGTGAAACGGGACATCGATCCTGCCAGGTACGACAAGGACTTCCTACTGGGGCTCTACCGGGTGATGGTAAGGCAGAGGACCTTCGACCTCAACCTCATCCGGCTGCTGCACGAGGGCAAGGTCTCGGGCTTCTACCATTCGGGCGTGGGGCAGGAGGCCACGGGAGCGGGCACGTGCGCGTCCCTGCGCGACGAAGATTACATACTATACGACCACCGCGGCTGCAACCAGATGATCGCCAAGGGCGTGCCCCTGGACAAGATCTACGGAGACTTCATGGGCAGGCTTTGCGGCACCACCTGCGGCCTGGGGGCCGGCATCGTCCACGTCGCCTACCCCGAGAAGGGGGTGCTGGGCCAGAGCGGTACCCTGGGCGCGTGCTTCGTCATCGCCGCCGGGGTGGGATACGCGGTGAAGGTGAAGAAGACCGACCAGGTGTGTGTATGCTATTTCGGCGACGGCACCGCCGCGCGCGAGACCTTCCACGGCGGCATGAACTGGGCGGGCCTGTACAACCTGCCCATCGTTTTTTACTGCGAGAACAACGAGTACGGGATATCCACCCATTACACCAAGGCCCACGCACTCAAGGACAACATCGCCGACCGCGCCGACGGCTACGGCATCCCCGGTTACGTCATCGACGGCAACGATGTGCTGCTCGTATACGAGGTGGCCAAAGAGGCTATCGAGCGCGCCCGCTCCGGCGGGGGCCCCTCATTCATAGAGGGAAAGACCTTCCGGCACCGCGGCCACTTCGAGGGCGATGCCGCTACCTACAGGAGTCAAGCACTGGTAGAGGAATGGATAGAAAAACGCGACCCCATCAAGAACTACAGGGCCAAGCTCATCGCCGCCGGCGCTGCGGCGGAGGATGATTTCACAGCCGTCGACGCCGTGGTCGAGAAGGAGATAGTGGATGCCATCGCGGAGGCCGAGGCCTCTCCCATGCCGGAATGTACCCGTATCTACGAGGGCCTCTTCGCCGAGGGGGTGGTGTAGATGAAGACCATCACGCTCATGCAGGCCATAAACGAGGCTCTCCTGGAGGAGATGGAGCGGGACCCCAACTGCGTGTATTTCGGGGAGGACGTAGCGACCATGTCGGGAGCCTTCGGGGCCACCGCCGGGCTGCTGGACAGGTTCGGACCCGACCGGGTCTTCGATACCCCCATCGCCGAGGCGACCATCGCCGGCGCTGCCCTGGGCATGGCCCTGGCGGGGCTCACCCCCATCACCGAGTTCAGCTTCGCGGACTTCGTGGGCATCGCCTTCGACGAGATCTACAACAAGCTGGGCAAGTGGAACTGGATGCACGGGGGCTGCTTCGAGATACCGGTGACCATCCGCCTGCCGGTGGGCGTGCTGGCTGGGGCGGGGCCGGAGCATTCCCAGAGCCCCCAGGCCTTATTCATCCATTCCCAGGGCCTGTACGTGGTGGTACCCTCGACGGCCTACGACGCCAAGGGGCTGCTGAAGACGGCCATACGCGATCCCAACCCGGTGCTCTATTTCGAGCACAAGCTGCTCTATGGCATGCCGGGCGAGGTACCGGAGGACGAATATACCGTCCCCTTCGGGGTCGCCGACATCAAGCGGGAGGGTTCGGACGTCACCATCATCGCTACCTCCCTGCAGGTGCACACCGCCCTCAACGCAGCAAATATGCTGGCGGGCGAGGGCATCGAGGCGGAGGTGGTGGACCCGCGCACCATCGTGCCCCTGGACAAGGAGGCCATCCTGGACTCGGTGCGCAAGACGGGGAGGGTGGTCATCGTGCACGAGGAGCCCAAGACGGGCGGCACGGGGGCGGAGCTGGCCGCCATCATCGTCGAGGAAGCCTTCTTCGACCTGGCGGCACCCATCAAGAGGGTGGGCAGCGCGGACACGCCCATACCCCAGAGCATCTTCCTGGAGCAGGAATACAAGCCCGACGAGGAGAAGGTGATGGCCGCCGTACGCGAGGTAATGCAGTACTGAGAGTAACGGGAGGAATGCATATATGGACGTCGTGACCCTGCCGCGCCTGGGTGTGACCATGACCTCCGCCATAGTAGTCTCCTGGGAAAAAAAGGAAGGGGAGGCGGTACAGCAGGGGGAGCTGCTGCTGGTCATCGAATCCGAGAAGGCCGCCATAGAGCTGGAATCGCCCTATACGGGGGTGCTGCGCAAGATACTGGTGGAGGAGGAAGACGAGGCCGGGGTGGGAGAGCCCCTGGCGATAATCGCCGCGGCCGACGAGGAGATAGACCCCGACGAGGTCTTGCGGAGCTGGCGTGAAGGGCGGGCGGAGCAAGCGGCCTTCACGCAGGCGGCGCCGGCGCCGGCTGTACGCGTGGAGACGGTGCACGGGCAGAGACTGCCAGGGACGGAGGCGGTGCAGGCTTCACCCCGCGTGAGAAGGCTGGCAGGGGAGCTTGGCGTGGACCTGGCTGCCGTGGCCGGTACAGGCCCCGGCGGCGTGGTAACGGAAAAGGACGTGCGCGCCGCTGCCTCGGGTCCCAGGATCAAGGCGAAGGCCAAGCTGAACCAGCTCCAGAGGTCCATGGCCTCCCGCATGCTCTCCAGCTGGCAGAACATCCCCCAGTTCACCCAGATGGTCACCGTGAACGCGGAGAACCTCTTGCGGGCGAAGGAGAAGATGGAGGGCATCTCCGTCAACGACCTGGCGGTGAAGGCGGTGGCCACAGCCGCCGCTAAGAACCCCGAGGTGAACAGCTCGTTTCAGGACGGCACGGTCATCGTCTACGAGGACGTCAACGTTTCCGTAGCCATGGCCACCGAGCAAGGCCTGGTCGTCCCCGTGGTGAGAAACGCGGACCGCAAGACGGTGTCCGAGATAGCCCTCGACATCAAGGGACTGCAGGAGAGGGCGGAGGGGAACCGGCTCACCAGCGAGGACCTCTCCGGGGGCACCATCACCGTCTCCAACCTGGGCTACTACGGCGTGGAGACGGGCACCCCCATCATCAACCCTCCCCAGAGCTGCATGGTCTTCATCGGTTCCATCAGGAACGCGGCGGTGGCGGTGAACGATGCCCTGCTGACGGTAGCTCCGGTGCTGGAGCTCTCCATCGCCTACGACCACCGTTTCATAGACGGCATGACCGCCTCCCGCTTCACCACCAGCTTGAAGGATGAATTGGAGAACACCGCTCCCGTTGATGAATAAGCTGCGGGGAAAAGAGGCGCTCGCCGTCTGAAGGAGAGTGACCGTGGAAACAAGGCTGCAGCTGGATTGCGAGAGTATAGATTGGGAACAGATCCCGCGCATCCTCGAGAGGGTCGGGATGGCGTACGGCAGCCCGGATGACCACGAGAAGGCCTTCAGGAACAGCAGCGCGGTCGTCTTCGTCTACGATGGCTCCGCGATGGTGGGGTTTGGCCGGGCCATATCGGACGGCGTGAAACAGGCTGCCATCTACGATATCGCCGTTCTCCCTGATTACCAGGGAGAAGGCTTGGGCCGCACCATAATAAACAATCTTCTGAAGAAGCTGAGTGGCTGCAATATCCTCCTCTACGCCAATCCCGGCAAGGATGTTTTCTACGAACGCTTCGGCTTCAGAAGGATGAGGACCGGCATGGCCCTTTTTGCCGATTCGGATGAGGCGAGGAGAAAAGGGTTTATCGATTGATACAGGCGGCATATCCCGGTTTGAAAACATGCCATTGCCTTGAATCAATAATCCGGTTGAGATGCGCACCAGATGCCATGATCCAACTACACACGGCAATGGCACGACCCCTTGTTTTATAATTATGTGGGGCATGGATACAAGTACCGGATACCGGGGGTGGCCATGGATTGCACTTACTGCGGCAAGCCCGTGCAGGAGGGACAGAGCTTCTGTAATTACTGTGGCAGGAAGCTCAGCGAGGAAGCACCGACCGAGTATATCCCGTATCAACAACCGTACTACTACTATCCTGTCACGCAGCCGGTTCAGGCCAAGAAATGGAGCAAAGGCAAGATCGCACTGATCGTGCTCGCCGCCGTTCTGGGTCTGGGGGCGATGATGACCGCATACGGGTTCACGGTCTACTACAGGGTGGAAGAGGTCATGGATGCGGTCGATTACTGGAACAGGGCGGAATCCTCTTTTCGTGCGGGCGATTACAGGAAAGCCGTCGAGTACTGCGATCTTGCCATCGACTCAGCGCCGGAGTTCGCCAAGCCGTACGAGCTACGCGGGATGTCCCTGTACGAAATGGGAAGGTACGAAGAGGCAAGGAGCGACCTGGAGAAAGCCCTCGACCTCGACTCCGACCTGGTCAACGCGAAGGAGTACTTGGATAAACTGGATGCTGCCGCGCGTGAATAAGATGCTGCGGCCATGGGTGCCGCCTGATGAAACGCGTGTCAGCTTTTTTGTCTTATAATCGTATGGGGCGTGGAGGCGAATTTTTGGATACCGGGGGTGGTCATGGATTGTGCTGAATGCGGCAAGCCCGTAGTCGAGGGAGAGAATTACTGCAACTACTGCGGGGCCGTGCTCAAGCCGGAGATAGGCGCCGACGGCTTCATGAAGATCTCCGATCAGCACCCTGCCCCTCCCGCTCCTCCCCCTGGTGAGCAGCAGAAGCAGCCCATGAGCGCCGGCAGGATCGTGGCCCTGGTGCTTCTCGCCATACTCTCCTTCGGATGTGTCTCCGGCGCCATAGGCTCGATCATCGCGTATAAACATAGCAAAGACATCAGCGCCGTGGAATATCTCAACCAGGCCCAGAAGCATTTCCTGAACGGGCAGTACGAGGAGGCCATCGCCGACTGCGACAAAGCCATAGAGAAAGAGGAGGACTACGCCCGTGCCTATGAATTGCTGGCCTCTGCAGAGCTTAAACTGGAGAGGTACGACGAAGCCCTGGATGACATGAATAAGGCCATAGAGATAAGCTCCTCAACAGCGCAGCTGTATCTCGAGCGCGCTGCTATATTGCTGGCTCTGGAGCGGTACGAGGAGGCGATCGCAGACTGCGATAAGGCCATGGAACTCGGTCTGAGTACTGCTGATGTCTACTTTATGAGAAGCACGGTCCATTATTTTCTTGAAAGCTATGAAGATGCACTCTCGGATATCAACAAGGCGATAGATGTTTTTCCCGGGAATGCCATATCCTATGTTCAGAGGGCTTTCATCTATTCCGATATGCAAAGGCTTGAAGATGCTGTGGCTGACTGCAACAAGGCGATTGAACTCGATCCTGGATTCACAAGGGCGTATGCTTACCGGTCTCTGCTCTACGTGGATATGAAACGATATGAAGAGGCCCTCGCCGACTGCAACAAGGCGTTAGAGCTCGAGCCGGGTTCGGCGGAGGTATACGGAACCAGGGCACACGTTTATAAAGAGATGGATAGGTTCGAGGAGGCCCTCGCCGATGATGATAAGGCCATAGAGCTGGATCCAGACAGCGCGCAATGCTATAGCGACAGGGCATATACATTGAACAATCTCGGCCGCTTCGAGGAGGCTATCGCCGCCGCCGACAGGGCCATCGAGCTCGACCCGGAAATCGCGAACCCTTACGGCCATCGCGGCTATGCCCTTGCTTTCATGGTCAGGTACGAGGAGGCCCTGGCCGACCTGGACAGGTCCATCGAGCTCGATCCGGAGTACTCCAGGGCTTACAAGAACAGGGGCATTACCTACTACATGATGGGGGATGCGGCAAGGGCCGTCCCGGACCTGGAGAAGGCGCTCGAGCTCGATCCCGAGATCGAGGAAGCGCGAGAATACCTGCGTAAACTGGGCGTGTCCGGATACTGATCAGGCCTCAGGCCGGTTGTCCTCGTCCCAGACGTTCCATCCCCTGGTGTAGAGGCGGTCGGCCCTGATGATGCCGGCCCCCTTGCAGAAGTCGCAGATATACGAGCGTTCGTCTATCCCTTCGCCTAGGCACTTGGGGCATTCGTAAGCCTCGACCTTCTTCGCTTTGATCAGGGCCCACTCGGTGAGGATGAGCCATTCCTCGGCCTTGAGCTCGTTCAGCTCCTCCTTGGCATCCCAGTACGCATCCTCCCCCTCCGTCAGGGACGCCAGTTTCTCCTCCGCTAAGGCGATCTTATCCCGTAGTCTGTCCAGTTCCTCCTCCGCCGCGCTCCGCCGTGCCTCCCCTTTGAACCTGCGCTGGACGATGACGGCGATGGTCAGCAGTATCAGGAATCCGATGATCCACAGGAACCAGTCCATCTCCTCGTCCTATTCCCTATCCCTTAGTGAATTAAGCACCTGCAGAGTATTATAAATGTATTGATGTGGCGGACACATCCCGCGCACGGTCGGGAGCGTTCTTTCGCGTAGTCGAGGACGGAGGCAAGAGGAGAGAGCCATGAGCGTTCGCAAGCGGTTGATGCTCGGACTGGGTCGCTTCTATGAACTGCTCTTTCGCATACCGCTTAGCGGCGAGTCCCTGGTCAGGGGCATCACCAGGTCCTTGGGGTTCCTCATCTATCACACGCCCCAGGGGCCGAGGCCGTGCGAGACCATGGCGGAGTTCAAGCAGGATTTCGCGCGCATGACCGCGCTGATGGACTTCGACCTCGAGACGATCCAGCATGGTGAAGACCGGCTCGAGATTATAATCACGGCTTGCCCTTACGGTTACTGCCGCCCCGACCAACAGGGCGTTTGCGACGCGGCCATGGATATGGACCGGGCCATGTTCGGGCATGCCGGCTACGAACTGACCATAGACGCATGTATTCCCCGCGGCGCCCCCGCTTGCCTGGTGTCGATACGCAGGAAGTCCTGATCTACGGGATAGAAATCAAAGAGAGGCGGTGGCTCATGCCGCCGCCCTCCCACGTTTTAGAGGTGGGTATCTACTTGCCCAGGATGCCTTCGATGGCGCCCAGGACTTCGGACAGTGGGGGGACGTCGAACCACTGGCGTCCCGCCAGCTCGTTCGCGTAGGCCTGGTAGAGCTGCGATATAGCCTGCGCCAGTTCCGGAGGCAGGGGGTCCGGAGACGATTTAACCAGGGGCTTCCAATCGACCGCGGCTTTCTTTTTAGCCTCCTCGGTGTCCCGGTGCCACTCCGTGCCCCGGTAATATACGCGGGCGATCTCCTTGCTTACGGGAAGGCCTTTGTAGGAGAAACGGCACTCGTCAAGCGTGCCCATGGCGTCGACCAGCATCAGCTCCCGGTTCCCGTCGAAGGCGAACTCCACCTTGCCGTCCTCGTTGAAGAGCCCGAGCCGGCTCGTCTCCTCGTTGATCATGTCGTTGATGGCCAGCACTATCCTCTGCATCTCCTCCATCTCGCCCGCATCCATGCCGCACGTCTCGCGGGCTTCCTCCCAGCTGATGTACCTGTCGCTGGTCTCCAGCTTCGTAGATACGTCGAGCATGGGCCTTGCGAGCACCTGGCCGGGCTCGGGCATCCCGTCCAGTCCCAGGTCGGCGGGCTTGATGCTGCCTTCCCGCAGACGCTTGAACACCGATGAGCCTCCCGGCAGGGAGTTGCGGTACATTATCTCCAGGGGGATGAGAAAGTTGGCTTTCTCGGAGGCGTAGACAGAGTAGTCGTAGGAGTCTCCCCGCACCGTGGGCTCTATCACCCTCACCAGCGCGACCTCCATGGTGTCCCCCGGCTCTCTCAGCTCACCGGTCTTCTTGGCGACACCGTCCTCCACTATCCCCAGGTAGTGCGTCTTAATCCCCCTTTCCTCCAGTCTCTCGAAGAAATAGGCGGACGCCATGCATATGGCTTTGCCCTTTGCGGTGATATGGTCCGGCATCTCTCCCCAGTCGAAGACGGAGTAACGGTCGGAGTAGACGAACCGGCCCCGTCCGGCCACGTTGCCCTGCGCTTCCTCCAGGACGGTTAAGTCCTTCACGCTGCCCATTGCATACCTCCCTCGGGTGGCTTTGCACCAGACCCCGTATCGCTCATGCACTTCAGTCGGGCCAAATATCGTTTTCCCAAGCTATCAGAAAAAGGGTGGTTTGGATACCCGCCGTGAAGTCCCCTGTGGCGTTCAATCGTCCATGAACAGGACGCGCCTGGCCAGCTCTATGGTGTCCATGTCGCCGGTGTACTTCCCGGAGTCGTCCGATATCTTGATGGCGTCCACCCAGCGCTCGGAGTCCTTGAAGGGCTGGCACTCCACCATCTTGATGACCATGTTCAAGGGCTTGACCCCCACGTCGTTGGTGAGGAAGGTGCCGATGCCGTAGAGGTCCTTTACCCGCCCCGCGCACGCCTCGTGGATGGACCTGGCCAGTTCCAGGTTCAGGGAGTCCGAGAAGACGATGGTCCTGCCCGTGGGATCGATGCCCAGGCTTTCGTAGTGCGCAATGGCGCTCTCCAGGAACTCGAAGGGGTCCCCGGAATCCTGCCTGATGCCGTCGAAGACCTTGGCATAGTAAGTGTCGAAGGCATGGAAGAAGTTGTCCGTCCCGAAGGTGTCGGTGAGCGCTATACCCAGGTCTCCCTTGTAGACCTCGAGCCACCTCTCCAACGCCAGTTGATTGGCCACCCGGAATCCGTACTTGGCGGAATGGAACTGGAACCATTCGTGCGCCTGGGTCCCGACGGGCGTGAGGTCGTAAACGTGTGCCAGGTGCACGTTACTTGTCCCCAGCAGGAATTCGCCAGCCTGCATGAGGTCGGGTATGAGCATGCGGTGGTTATCGTAGGAGAAGCGCCTGCGGGTGCCGAAGTCGACGAAGCGGATGCCGTTCTCCTTGAAGAAGCGGGCCTTCTCCAGGTTGAGCTCGTGGATCTTCTCTTGCGGGTAGGCATCCTTGTTTTTACCGCTCAGCTCGAAATAGAGCTCGCTGACGAGGGCCATGAGGGGCACCTCCCACAGGATGGTGGTGTACCAGTAGCCCTCGACGGAGATGTTCAGCTCGCCGTCCTTCTGCTCTATGCTGACCTCGCCGGGATCGAAGCGGTAAGACTCGAGAAGGTCCAGGTAAACGGGGTGGAAATAAGTACACTTCCCGGCAAGCCAGGCCTTCTCCTCCGCGGTAAGAGCCAGTTCTTTCATGGCCTGAATGTGTTCGGACAGCTCCGCGGCAAAACCGGCGGGGAAGGGGGTTTCGCCCCGGTTGATGAAGCTGTAGCGTGCCTTTGCGCGCGGGTAGAACTGGCAGACGGCCTGCTGCATGGTCAACTTGTAGAGGTCCGTATCCAGTATGCCTTGAGGACCTTTCATCTCTCCCCCCTCGTAAGAAGTGATCACGATGCCAATATCTTACCATCATGCCGGATGGAGGTGATCGGGCCGGGATCCCAGCCTGCGTCCCCGGGTCGGTTAACATGCACATAAATGGTAGTATTGCCTTTTATTGGCCTGCTTTACACCGCCGGGATGAGTGCTAGACTCGACCTCAGGGGCTGCTATCTTCCACGAATCACGGATTACTTCTCGGGACACAAAAGGTGTACATATATCCCTTCTTGCAGGATCGATCTGGGGGGTGGTCGGAATGGTTGAAAAAGTGGCAGCGGAGAAGATCTACGAGAAACTGCGCGTATACCTGGACGGACTCCCGGGAGGTTACCCGTCCACTGAGAGCGGAAAAGACATCGAGTCTCTCAAATGGATGTTCACGCCCGAGGAGGCGGAGGTGGAGGTCCACTTGAGGCTGGCCCCCGAACCGGCATCCGCTATCGCAAAACGCTGCGGAAAGAGCGAGGCGGAGACGAAGAGGATCCTCGACACCATGGTGCGAGACGGCCTCATCTTCCCGGTGAAGTCCGGGAAGGAGAACCTGTACATGGCGCTGCAGTTCATGACCGGGTTTTCCGAGAACCTGATGTCCCACCGCATGGATCCGGAAACAGCCAAACTGGGACTCGAATACTTCGAGGAATCTGGATACCTGGAGGACTTCGCCCGGCAGAAGCAGATGCGGGTGGTGCCGGTAAGCGAGGCGGTAGAGGTGACTGCCGCCGTGGCTACCTACGACAACATAAGGGAGATCATAAGGCAGCAGGACGTGATCTCGGTGACCCCCTGCCCCTGCCGCGTGCTCAACGCGCATCTGGGCAAGACTTGCGAACATCCCATAGAGAGCGAGCTGATCTTCGGTACCATCGCGCAATACAGGATCGACAACGGTTTCGGGCGCAGGATCAGCGTGGAGGATGCGCTGAAGATAATAGACGAGGCCGAGGAGAAAGCCATGGTCGTGGCGCCGGTCAATACCCAGGAGGCGATAGGGATGTGCCTTTGCGGCGGCTGCTGCTGCCACTGGCTGCGGGGGTTGAAGATGCTCGAGCGCCCCGCCGACCACGTGCAGTCCTCGTACCAGGCCAGGATAGATCCCGAGAAATGCAACGCCTGCGGGACCTGCATCGAGCGCTGCCAGATGGAGGCCATCGTGGAGAGAGAGGATGTCATGGAGGTCGACCTGGCCAGGTGTATCGGGTGCGGCCTCTGCCTGCCCACGTGCACGGAGGACGCGGTCTCCCTGGTCGCGAGGGAGGATATGCCGGCGCCTTCGCCTACGTACATGGGCCTGGTCGCGAGGGTAGCCGGAGACCGGGGCCTTCCCATGGGCAAGTACGAGAAACTGATGAACAAAAGCTCCCTGGATGGCGTAATAAAGCAGTTCAAGATCCTGCACAAGCTGCATATCGATGGGCCGGTTGTAAACCAGATGGCGAAGAGGGGCATGGTCTGAGCCTGCCAGGGCGACTAGTCTTCAGGCCGGGGGCACCATTCCAGGCACGGGCCTGGACCCCCGGCCTTTTCTTGCTCGCTTATCCTCAGGCGCTGCAGCAAGGCCGGTAATCCCGCTCGCGGGTTTGTCAAAGGAGAACAACGGCTGTAATCTCTAAGCATCGGCTGACCGGGCATACGTCTCTATTGATCCAGGGGAGGGGTAAGATGCGATTCGAATACGAAAAGACCGCCGTGGTGACGGGTGCTGCCACGGGAATAGGCCGCGAGATCTGTCTGGCGCTTGCCGGGGACGGCTGGAAGCTGGGCATAGTGGACATCGACATGGAGGCGGCCGGGGAGACCAGGGAACTGGTGGAGAAGGCGGGGGGGACGGGGGAGGTCTTCCGCTGCGACGTCGGCAACCCGGAAGAGGTAGCGGCCTGTGCCGATCACTTCTTCGCTGCCTGGGGCAAGGTGGGGCTGCTGGTCAACAACGCCGGCATCATGGTCGCGGGGTGCATAGAGGACGTCATCCTGGAGGACTGGCGCAGGATAGTGGACGTCAATCTCATGGGTGTCGTCTATGGGTGCCGCGCTTTCGTCCCCTACATGAAGAAGCAGGGCGGCGGGCATATCGTCAACGTGGCCTCCATGGCCGGGATGATCACCCTCTTCGAGCAGGCCCCCTACAATACCACCAAGGCGGCGGTGATAGGCCTGTCCGAAACCCTGACCATGGAGCTCTCGCCGCATGACATAAGGGTCACGGTCGCCTGCCCCCTCTGCCTCAATACCCGTCTCATGGAGACGGCCAGTATCGAGAGCGAATTCATCTCGCAGTTCTATCTCAACTCCTTCGCCCAGGCCAGGATGAGCGCCGCCGACATCGCCAGCTGCATCCTGCGGGCAGTCGAGAGGAACCGATTCTACGTGGTGCCCCAACCCTTCGCCAAGGTGCTGTGGATAAACAAGCGGCTCGCCCCCGCGAGCCTGCTCTTTACTTTCAAGTGGTTGAACCGCCGGGACCTGGCCAAGCCCTTCGTCATGTGGCTGGCCCGCCACGGACTGGCTTGAGCGGGCGCCCTCGAGGGGAGGACAGGGATGAAGATAAAGGATTTCGACGGCAAGAACGTATATATCGTGGGCGGCTCGAGCGGCATAGGGCTGGCCGCGGCGGAGATCCTCTCGCGGCGGGGCTCGAACGTCATCATCTTCGCCCGCGGCAGGGAGCGCCTCGAGGCAGCGCTCGAGAGGATCGACGCCGCTAAAAAAAGCGACCGCCAGCGCTTTGCCTTCAGGCAATTGGACATCAGCAAGGCGGACGACGTCGAGAAGGTCATGGGCGAGGCGGTGGAGGAATTCGGTGCGCCCGACATCCTCATCAACTCGGCGGGGAGGGCCCTGCCCGACTACTTCGAGAACATCGGCTACGAGCAGCTGGACGCTTCCATGAAGCTGCACCTCTACGGGAACTGGAATACCATCAAGGCCCTGCTGCCCCACTTGAAACAGCGCAAGGGGTACATCGTGAACGTATGCTCCGTCCTCGGGTTCATGGGCGTCTTCGGATACACAGATTACGCCGCCTCCAAGTTCGCGCTCATGGGCCTGACCGAGTCCTTGAAGAGCGAATTGAAGCCGTGCGGGGTCGGTATCTCCATCCTCTGCCCCCCCGACACGGACACGCCCGGCTTCGAGGTGGAGAACCGCAACAAGCCCCCGGAGACATTGGCCGTGAGCGAGGGCGCGGGACTGATGCAGCCCGAGGAGGTCGCGGAGGTGCTGATCAAGGGCGTGGAGAAGGGGAAGTTCTTCATCGGCCCCGGAAGCGCGAAGATGATCTACAGGCTGAAGAGATACGCCCCCTTCCTCGTGGACTTCGTGATGGACCGGGATATAAGAAAGGTCCAGGCGAAGAAGGGAAACGCATGAACTCAAGACCACGAGGAAACCCGAATGATCCCGACAAATAAATATCGAGGAAGGTGGTAACATGCCGAGCCTCCGATACCGATTCGCGGTATTACTGGTCAGGTTGAATGCCGTCATCCAGATGGAGGCCTTCACTTCCATCGCATACCAGAGGTGGTGGTTTGACGGCGTCGTCCCCCGCCTGGCGACGAAGATCAAGGGCGTACGCCACGAGGCATTGGACATCTCGGGCATGCGGGCCGAGTGGGCGATCCCGCAGGGCGCGAGGGACGGCCGCGCCATCCTCTACCTGCATGGGGGTGCATACGTAACAGGATCCATCGCCAGCCACCGCACCCTGGTCTCGCAGTTAGCGAAGGAGGCGACCTGCCGCGCGCTCGCCTTGGAGTACCGCCTGGCGCCCGAAAACCCCTTCCCCGCGGCGGTGGTCGATGCGGTCAAGGCGTTCGAGTGGCTGATCACGCACGGCTATAGGGCAGGCGACATCGTCCTGGCCGGGGATTCGGCGGGAGGCGGTCTGGCGGTGGCGGCCATGCTGTCTCTGCGCGACGCCGGAGACCCCATGCCCGCGGCTGCCGTACTCCTCTCGCCCTGGACGGACCTGGAGGTAAGGGGGAAAAGCGTGCAGGCCGTGGGGCGCAGGGATCCCATGCTCAGCGCCAGGGCCTTGCGCAGGGAAGCCCGTATGTATCTGGGGAAGGAGAATCCAAGGCATCCCCTGGCCTCGCCTATTTACGCGGATCTGAGCGGCCTCCCGCCCACGCTTATCCAGGCGGGCACGCGGGAGATCCTGCTGGACGACGCGAGGAGACTGGCGCAGCGGGCGGAGGAGGATGGCGTGGAAGTGGAACTCGACGTGTGGGAGGAAATGTTCCACGTGTGGCAGTTCTTCACCCCGTTGGTTTCCGAGAGCAACAAAGCTCTAGAGAGGCTGGGAAGCTTTATGCGGGAGAAGACGGTCAACAGTATCCCCTGACCCTTTGTGCAACCGATTAAACGAATGCTTACCTGCGATTAACAGGTTCTTAATACGACCCCCCGATAATCCGGGCAGGTGGATGAAGAGCCGTACCGGGAATGAGAAACGATCATGACGGGGAACACCAGGGGCAGAAAGAGGTTCCAGGCGCTATTCATCGCCGAGTTCGTAGCCATCCTGGCCAGCGTGGTGGTCGCATACCTCACGCATTGGCGCATGCCCATCTCGCCCTGGATCGCTGCACCCGCCGGCCTGGTCCTCTGGGCTTGCGGCTTCATGTATACCATGTACTTGCGCGGCAAGTGGAGGGAAGCGGCGGAAAGACGTGAGCGCCCGACCAGGCGGAAGGGCTTCCCTTTCGTGGAAGCGAGGGCCGCCATGCACCTGGGCGTGGCCCTGGGGTTTCGTTCCTGGCCGACCTTGATCGTGGCGGTGGTCTCCGCCGCCATCAACCTCTGGCTGGCGGTATCGCTGCGGCGCAGGCTGCGCAGCCGCATGGTAGATGCTGCCCCTTGGCGGCGCAGGCCGCCGCGGTGAGATGCTGCGCAAAGCTCGTAAAAAGGCGCATAATTAAGCGGAAAAGCCTTTGTATACGTAATGAAAACCAGGACCGAATGCGGGAGGTGTAATCATGATCGTCGACTGCCATATCCATTTCGATCCGGACGTATTGAGCCTCGAGCGTATGCTGGTCTGCATGGACGAACACGGCATCGACAAGGCCGCGCTCATACCCACCATGGTCGAGCCCTTTTACCTGGACAACAGGATGAAGACCGCGGCGGGAGACCTGCTCCGCTACGCCCTCTTCCGCTTCAATAACCTGGGGCAGCTCCTGTACGAGACCACCGTGGACAAGAAGGGGAACTTCCTGCTCCTCGGCAAGAAATACCGCATTTTCGACAAACCCGATAACAAACAGGTAGCCGACGCGATTGATAAACATCCCGACAGGTTCGTGGGATGGATCTTCGTCAACCCGGCGGCGCCGGGAGACCCCCTGGAGGAGATCGAACGCTGGAGCTCCCACCCGGGCATGATCGGCGTGAAGGCCCACTCCTTCTGGCACAGGTACCCCATCAGCAGCCTGGACGGCGTGGCCGCCTGGTGCAGGGACCACGATTACCCCCTCCTCATCCACCTCGGCTGCAGGGAAGGCAGTGGCGATTACCAGAGGCTTCCCGAGAAGTTCCCGGGATTGAAGGTCCTCTACGCGCATGCAGGCATCCCTTATTACCAGAGGTTGTGGGCGTACGCCAGGGAAAGGGAGGGAGTATACGTGGATCTCTCCAGCCCCTACCTCAACCAGGACCTGGTGAGAAAGGCCGTGGATTTCCTGGGAGCGGACAAGTGCATGTACGGCACCGACGGCCCTTACGGGCAGCAGAGCCCGGGTGGAGACTACGATTACGGGCTGATCAAGGGCTGGGCGGAAGCCCTGCCGCTGTCGAGCAGGGGCTTCGATAAGGTCTTCAACGATAACTTCCACGAGATCGTCAAAGCGTAGGCGGAATCGAGGCACCCGCCCGCACACTCTTCCTTCCGGGGATCGAAACCATTTCCGGACGTATGTCCATAATTGGTTTGCTTTACAAATTGTGGCAATTTGTTAGCATTTTGCTGAGGGCTGTCTAAACATTGCACAGAAAACATTGGTATGCGCCCCGCCCTTTCCTGTCACGGCTGCGAGGGGCTGAAGGCGCATACGATTTATTGCACGTGCACGATAGCCGTGGAAGGCTCGGGGGCTCCTCATGGGTACCGTTACGGGGGTTAAGCCGCAGATACTCAAGACCAAGCTCTATCCCCCCAGGCTGCCCGAGATCGTGAGCAGGGAAAGGCTGCTCAAGGAACTGGAAGGGGCAAGATACGCTAAACTCACGAGCATAGTTGCGGGAGCCGGCTATGGTAAGAGCAGCCTGGCAGCGGAGTTCCTCTCCAGGTTGGGGCGACCTTTCGTCTGGTATCATCTCGAGCGTTCCGATGCGGACCTGTGCGAGTTCCTCTCGTACCTGGTGGTGGGGCTGAGAGACATACACGCGGAGTTCGGGCACAAGACCCTCGAGCTTATGGCCTCGGTGGTAAACGTCAACGAGCATAGCCGGGCGATGCTGTCCACGCTCATAGCCGAACTTGACGAAACCATAGGCGAGGAGCTCTTTATACTGCTGGACGATTTTCATACCGTCAACGGCAGTCCCGCTATCACGGAGAGCATGGACTTCCTCCTGGGGCACATGCTGCCGAACCTCCACTTCATCATCGCGAGCCGCACCAGCCTCAACCTTGCCCTGGCAAGGTTGAGGGCGGGTAGAGAGCTGCTCGAACTGCACGAGGCCGATCTGTGCTTCACGCCCGGGGAGACTTCGGTTCTGTTCCGGGATGTATTCGGGCTGCAGCTCGGGGAGGAAGATGCCCACATCCTGACGGGATCCACCGAGGGTTGGATAACCGGGCTGGTTCTCTTCTATCTCGCCATCAAGGCCAAGGCCGACGGGGCGATAAGCAAGACCATCAGGGAGTCCGTCTCCCTCTCCGAGGTGTCCGACTATCTCTCAAAGGTCGTCTACGAGAGCCAGCCGCAGGCATTGAGGAATTTTGTCACCCGCACCTCCATACTCTCGCGCATGAGCCCGGCCTTCTGCGATGAACTCCTGGGGATAGACGATTCCCGGGGGCTGCTTTCCTACTTGATGAACGAGCGTCTCTTCACCATGCCCCTGGATGACAGGGGAGACTGGTTCCGCTACCACAACGGGCTCAGAGCCTTTCTGCTGGAGAAACTCGGTGAAGACCTTCCGCCCGACGAGATCGCGGACCTGCACCTCAGGGCGGCTGCCCTGTGGGAGAAACACGGAGACGAGGAGCAAGCGATTCACCACTACATGGAGGCGCAGGATTACAACAAGGCCGCCGGGATATTCGAGTGCATCATCGATCGGCTCATGCAGGCCAACCGTATTTCCTACCTCTACCACAAGGTCTTCCGCCTGCCGGAAGATGTAATGCGCAGGCACCCGATGCTCATGCTGAACGGCGCCCAGATAGCGTCGAGGTTCGGGGATTACGACCGGGTAGTAGCCGCCGCTCTCTCTGCGGCCGGGGGGTTCGAGGAGAGCGGCGAAGAGGAGGAAAAGGCGTTATCGCTGCTGCGGCTTGCGGGAGCCTTCTTCAGTGTGGGAAGGATCGACGAAGCGCTGGAGATGATAACCAAGGCGAGGCAGGTGATACCTGCGGACTCATGCTACTGGTGCGAACTCCTGGCGGTTGAAGGGACGATCATGGCGACCACGGGGCAGGACGGCGATGAAGGCCGGCTCTTGGAGGACTCCATGCGGCTTGCAGCCGAGTTCGAGGGGACGGAACTCGGCAGCAGGACAATGGGTTTCTGCGGCATGGCGCTCTTCCTGCAGGGCAGGCTCAACAAGGCGGTAGAGGTCTTTGCGACGGCAGACAAGTTTCTTGACCAGACCGGACTGACGGCCACCCACCCTTTCTCCTACGCCCTCCTGTCACGCACCTATGCTTATCTCGACCGCATGGAAGAGGCGAGGGAAACAGCCGATAGGGGCATTGCCCTGGGAGAGGAACACGGACTTCCGCCCATGGTCTTTTTCAACCGCGCTTCGAGGGCGGTGGCACTGGCCTACCTGGGGGAGCGCGACAGGGCGTTGGAGGACGCGTCCATTTCCGCGGCTATGTGCGGGCAGTACGAGGACATCGCACAGGTCTCGTTCGCCGAGTGGTTCCTGGGAGAAGCCTACGAGCTGCTGGGGATGAAAGAAGAGGCGTTGAAACACCTGAAGAGAGGCGAGGGTATGATCGAGAGATACGGCGACAGCCGCTACATCGCCTCTATACTCAGCACCGCGGTTTCCGCACCTGGGATGGGGTTGGAGAGGGCGGCGGCGAAAACGGAGGGGATACTGCAAGCTCTGGAAAAAAGCGCTACGGGGATGGCCCGCTCCTACGCATACTCGGTGCTCTTGTCGCTGGACCTTGCCATGGGCAGATACGACGAAGCCGCCGAAGTCATGGAAGATTATTATGATGAGTTTGGGGAAGATATCATCTTGCGTCCCTGTTTCTCGGATCTCGACTGCCTCCTCTCCTTCTTCGCAGACCTTTTCTCGCAAGGAAAACACCTCGAGCTGATGGACAGGGTGTTCGGGATCGGCGGCGTGGGCTCCCTAACGCATCTGCACAGGCTAGAGAGGTGTGGTAATGACGATGTCGTGAGGAGAGCGGAGGGAATCCTCGCTTGCGCGGCCCCGGAGCTGATCGATCCACTGGTTATCAGGATGTTGGGCCCTTTTGAGATCGTGCGCGGGGAGAAAAGCGTCGCCGCCGGCGGCTGGAAGAGCAAGAAGGCCTGCACCGTCCTCAAGTATCTCGCCGCGAACAGGCACAAGGGCTTCATCCCCCGCGACGTGCTCATGGAGCTGCTGTGGCCCGAGAGCAACATCGATTCCGCGCAGAAAAACCTCAACGCGGCTCTCACGGCGGTGAGGAAGACGCTGGAGCCCGAGGCCGCCCGCGGGGAGTCCTCCTACCTCGTGGCCAAGGGGGATTCCCTGCGCCTGGAGCTGGGGAAGGGGGGCTGGACCGACTGCGAGCTCTTCCGGGAGGGGCTGGCACGGGCCGCCAAGGCCAGGGAGGTCGGGGACTTCGACCTCTATTTCCGCATCCTTGCGGAGACGGCCGCCCTCTACCGGGGTGAGTTCTGTGTGGAGGACCTCTACGAGGACTGGTGCCAGTCCGAGCGCGAGACGCTCAAAAGCGACTACGTGAACCTCATGAAGGAACTGGCCACCGAGTACCTGAGGAGGGGGGAGAGCAAGGAGGCCGTGGGCTGCCTGGAGGAGGCCATCGCCAGGGACCCCGGGCGCGAGGACCTTTACCGCAAGCAGATGACCATAAACAGCCAGAGCGGCAACCGCGCGGGCATCGAGGAATCCTACCGCAGGTGCTGCAGCTACCTGCAGGAGAATTACGAGGTCTCCCCCTCCCCGCAGACCAGCGAGCTCTATCAACGGCTGAGGCAGGGTTGACGGGTTGATGCGACAATTGAACACCCGCCGTTTTTTGCCCTGGTGACGCAGGTGAACGCGCTTCGATCCCGCAGGTCGTAACGCCAGTACGCGTACAAGACACCCTTTGCAGCAGGAGTGATGCAGATCGAGTGCTCAAGCTTTTATTGCAAGGCCTCCGGATGTGGGGGATTCTCTACCAGGAGACTTTAAAACCCCAGGATTTGCCGGTTTTTCATTTATTTTTAACTCCAGAAAAACAGCGTTCCTTTATCTTAGGTCTGTGGAAAACCCGACAAGGGCCGGCTCGAGCGAGGATTGCTGCGACGCCGGTCTCATAAAGCGGAAAGATCGCATGAAAGGGGGTGTCTGAAGTGATCGGGTTCACAATGGGAGGATTCATAACTCTGCTGGTCGTTACCTCTGGTCTCATAATCTCGGGTTATCTCGTCGCGGTCATCGCCTGGTACATCAAGAATCACGAGGAGATCGAGGCAAAAGGCGTGCGCGGGGCATACAGCGGCGAGCGCGGTCCCAGGGCCGAAGCTGCGACCGGCAGGCGTTCCGGAAGCGTTATACCTGGGAGTGGCCATGCCTAATACGGAACCTGCGGCCCTGACCCGGGGCCGCGGGACCTCGAGTCACTTCCACGAGGACGGTGCGGGGGCAGTGCCCCCGCACCGTTCTCATCTGGCTGCGCCGCGGGCGATTAGAAGATCGAGCTGCAAATCAAGGCGTGGATATGCGCAAAAGGCCCCGGATTTACTGATTATTCACTGATTCTTTGCTCTGGGGTTATCGCGCCCCTCTATTCTTAACCTGTTGCAGTTAACAGGCAGGACTCTTACGGGGCCTGCGGTCGGGATTAAGAAGCGAGGAGGTGTGCGTGATGATACTGGTGCTTATGGCTTACATGTACGTTTTCTGCATCATATTCTTCTCGGTCCTGGCGCTTACAGCCACCGGTTACCTGGTCAGCTACCTGGTGAAGCGCGGGGCCTATGGCATCAAGCCCGCCAAGGAGAGCCGGCTGCCGAGGGGCATACGGCCTGCCTATTATTGAGCGTCGAGGGGATTCGGCCTGGTATCGCATGTGGGGGGCGAGCGGGCGCAGATCACAGACCTGGTGGGGATGAGGAAGACCGGTCCAGCTGAAGAAGAGAGAGGAGGTGCAAAAGATGGTTCTCATCGGTGATTATTCGTGGGTACTCACGGCGGTTTTTACGGCCCTGGGCGTATTGCTCGCGGTCTACTTCACAGGTTTATTCGTCTGGAGCAGGATCAACCGCGCCAAGTCGGCTCCGGAGGCCGGGAAACGTGTGTCCGCCGGAATCGAGGGCGGAGGGGAACCCATACCATCGCATTGACACGAGCTCATGGATGTATTCGCCGGAAGCCAGGCTTGTGAGAACTCGTTGAACGCAAACGGCAGGCTGGCTTCCATCATGTCGGAAGGGGGAGCGGCAATGCACCTCATGACCACGACTACTTATCCTTTGAGTTCAGCCGCCCAGGCGGGGAAGAAGTTCGTCGAAGTTGCGAAGAGCCCCTTGCCCGATTTCCTGAACAGGCTGGCTATGTACACCGAGTACGGCGGGAAGGGCATAACCGCCTACGGCATCTACGAGGTCGAGGCAGGACATGAGGACGAAGGCATCAAGGCCCTGGTGAAGCTGATCACCAATTTCTACGATATCCCGGGCTATGAGACCGCCATAAGAGTGGTCCTCACCGTGGAGGAGGCCTTGCCGATGATAGGGCTCGAGCTATAGCTCCGGCCCGATTCAATCGAGAGAGAGCCCCCGCATGCGTAACGCTTAGCGGGGGCTTTTTCCTGCCTGACCCTAAGACTGTCATCGCGAGGAGGAGTCACAGGCGACGTGGCGATCTCAACGTGCCTGGCTCTCTCCATGGGTGCGTGTGTGGATGATGTAACCCCCAATACTGATAATTATTGAGAGCGACCCCCGAACCTAGGTAATCTTTGGGTGTCAATATCCAAATCCTAGTAAAGGAGGTCGCTAATGGAATTCTACTGCGGGATCGATCTGCACGCCAGGAAGTCAAGCTTGGTGGTGATCGACGAGAGGGGCGAGAAAGTTGGTCAGGCCACCATGAAGAACGAGCTCGAGAGGATACTGGCTTTCCTCGCTCGCTTCGAGGGAGAGGTGACCTGCGTAGTGGAGTCCACCTTCAACTGGTACTGGTTGGTGGATGGGCTCAGATGCCACGGATACAAGACCAAGCTCGCCCATGCCTATGGCTTGCACCTCATCACCGGCTCCAAGTTCAAATCGGACCTGCGGGACGCCCACCGCTTAGCCCGTCTCCTCCGCCTGGGTGAGATTCCGTGCGCCTACATCTACCCCGCGGACAAAAGGCCCGCAAGGGACCTCATGCGCCAGAGGATCCGCCTGGTCAAGGAGCGGGGCAGGCTCCGCTCATCGCTTAAGAACACCTTGTCCCGCTACAACGTGAGGGCAGGCGGCGCCAGCACCGAGAGGGCGATAGCTGCGGGGGTGGACGGTCTCCCCCTGACAGACGAGGTCAAGATGGACCTTGCCATGACCGTGGAGCGTATCGCCCTGCTCACCTCCCAGATAGAGAGGATGGAGTCCTGGCTCACCGGGATCAGCGTGGACGACCCCCGCTTCCGAGAGCTCATGCACATCCCCGGGATAGGCTACGTGCTTGCGCTCACCATCTACTACGAGACGGGGGAGGCTCACCGCTTCCCCGCGGCCAGGAACTACGCCGCCCATTGCCTTGGTGCAATCCACCTCCAAATCGGCGGAGAAGGAGAAGAAGGGAAAAAGCGGAAAAACAGGGCAACCCTTATCTCAAGTGGGCTTTCTGCCAGGCAGCCATGGGGGCGGCGCGCCACGACGAGCACCTGGCCTCGTTCCGCGACGCGAGGCGGGGAGGCAAGAACGCCATCCTCCTGGCCCACAAGCTCTACCTGGCAGCGTACAAGATATTGAAAGACGGTGAGGTGTTCAAAAAGGAGATGATCGGACTGGAGGCGGGACGGGGACACGCCGGGCATTTGACTGGGGAGAACTCGTCAGCTACTGATTGACGGCTCCGCCCCGCCTCTCTCGTAGCTGTGAACCTTGACAGGTCTATCTGCCCCGGCCGGTAGCTCCCTTTATGACTGACGGCACATGTGACCTCGTCTATACATGACTGCATGAGGCCGGCAGGGTAAGCGATAACTTTCTGCGGCATGCGCTGCTCCGACCTCAGGGAGGCCAAACGGTCCTCCCTCGGGCAGCGCCAGGGCCAAAGCCCCGATAGGTGTCTGGTACAGGTGGATCCCGTAAACCGTATTCGGAAAGAAAAGTCGGGTATGCCTCTCAGGTTCATAAAGATATTGCCTGCTTTGAAAACAGCAGAGTGGTCGGCCTTTTCGGAAAGAATAAGGCCATAGGGAGTCTCTATCCCTTGACGGGGTCGCTCTCAATAGGTGTCATTGCGAGGAGCACGGCGACGAAGCAATCCCCTTGGGAGGCAAGCATACTGTCATCGCGCGGAGGAGTCTTTCTCTGCGAGGAGTCGTCTTTTCTGTCATCGCGAGGAGGAGTCCTCGACGACGTGGCGATCCCCTGATAGTTGCAACCAGGCCTGTTCCTATAGGGGATTGCTTCGCTTCGCTCGCAATGACAGCAAAACCTGCCCGGAGGGGATCGCTTCGCTTCGCTCGCAATGACGGCAAAACCTGCCCGGAGGGGATCGCTGCGCTTGCGCTCGCAATGACAGCAAAACCTGCCCGGAGGGGATTGCTTCGCTTCGCTCGCAATGACGGCAAAACCTGCCCGGAGGGGATCGCTGCGCTTGCGCTCGCGATGACAGTATTGCCCCAGGCACGGGGCGAGGCCTGACCCCGGTGCCTGAAGGAACATCCTGCCTTCCGCGCCGTCAAATATTACTAGGTGCTGTATCGAGTCCGTAAAGGGGGCATAATGCAGAAGGCACAGATGAGGGTGATTCTCTTCCTGGTTCTGGTATTCGGGATATCTCTGATCGTATCCGGCTGCCCGTCATTCGAATCCAGGGCGCTGGACGAGGTCCCGCTTCCCAGGTTCGAGTCGTCCGAGGAGTTCGTAGCCGCTTTTCGCGGCGGTGGATACGGCTATCCCATGTTGGAAGACGCAGCAGAGGGTTCCATGAGAAACGGCCTGGGATTAGAAGCTACGGCTTCTGATTCGCTCGAGTATTCCACTACCAACGTGCAGGTGGAGGGCGTGGACGAGGCGGATGTGGTGAAATGCGACGGCGAGTTCATCTACACCATAGCGGAAGACTCCGTCTGCATCGTCAAGGCCTACCCCCCGCAGGACATGCGGCTCCTGTCGCGCATCGAACTCGGCGACGAACTCACCCCCTCGGAGCTGTTCGTGCGCGGAGACAGGCTCGCGGTGATGGGATACAGTTACGCGAGTGGGGGAGACCTTCCCCAGGATGAGCTGGAATACTATCCGAGCGCATCGCTCTCCTTCGTCAGGGTCTACGACATATCCAACCGGGACGATCCCCAGCTGTTGAACACCATAGAACACGAGGGCTCCTACCTCGCTTCGCGCATGATAGAAGGCAACGTGTACGCCGTTCTCGGGAGCTGGCCGTATTACGTTTTCTACGAGGACGAAGATCCCGAGCCGGAGGAGATAATCCCCCTCTACAGGACCACGCACGGGGATGAAGAGCCCGGTGCGCTCGAGCCCGCTTGCGACTGGTCCGAGGTCGAATATTTCATGCCGGAGACGTGTTCGTCGTTCCTCTCCATACTCTCGCTCTCCCTGGAGGACGGCGGCAGTTCCGTGGAAAAGAGGGAGATCGCCGGCAACGCGGAGTGCGCCTACGCCTCGTCCGAGCATCTCTACGTGACCGCCACCGACTACGGGCGATACCTCCTCGAGGAGGAGAGCGGCTCCAGCGATACGGTCGCCACTTTCATCTATAAGTTCCGTTTCGACGGAGCCGCTGTCGGCTACATGGCCTCCTCCGAGGTGCCGGGGACGGTGCTCAACCAGTTCTCCATGGATGAGGCCAACGGCTATTTCCGGGTAGCCACGACCGGGTACGATAGCAGCGGTAGCTTCGAGCCCTCGAACAACGTCTACGTCCTCGACCCCTCCCTCAACATCACCGGCAGGCTGGAGGGGCTCGCCCCCGGCGAGACCATATATTCCGCGCGCTTCATGGGCAACCGCGCCTACCTGGTCACCTTCGAGCAGATAGACCCCTTCTTCGTCATCGATCTCGCGAACCCTGCGGACCCCAGGGTGCTGGGCGAATTGAAGATACCGGGCTTCTCCGATTACCTGCATCCCTACGACGAGGACCATGTCATCGGCGTCGGCATAAACGCCGTAGAGGCTGATCCCGGCGAGGGGGACTTCTCGTGGTTCCAGGGCATTAAGATCGCCCTCTTCGACGTGACCGACGTGTACAACCCGCGGGAGATGTACAAGGTCGAGATAGGCGACCGCGGCACCGATTCTTACGCGCTCTCCGACCACAAGGCCTTTCTCTTCGACAGGGAAAGGGAACTGCTGGTCCTCCCCATCCTTCTCGCGGAGCTCACACCGGAGCAGAAGGCGTCGGGCGGCACGCCGCCGTTCGAGTATGGCGAGTACACGTTTCAGGGCGCCTACGTCTACGACCTGTCCCTGGACGGGGGCTTCGATTTGAGGGGACGCATCACGCACGTAGAAGATGCGCAGGAGCCCACGCACGACTATTACTACGGAGCGGTGGACTTCGTCGAGAGAAGCCTGTACATCGGTGATGTCCTGTATACCATCTCGCAGTCGGGGATCAAGGCCAATGACCTGGGCAGCCTGGAAGAAATGTCCAGGGTGAGCTTTGTCGATTAGCCCGTTTCCATGTGGTGAAGTGCGAGCGGGAAACCTGCAGCCTCACGATCTCAAAGAAACACGCAAGCGGTGGATTGCGAAGCCGGCGCTCTCCTCGTCCTCAATCGCCAACCGGGATAGCGGTGTCGTGGCGGCCTGAGCCTGCAAAGACCTTTTTCAGCCTATAGAATAGACGAGTAACACTTGCGCGACACATGGGTGGGGTACGAGCACCGAGAACAGGGGGTTGCTGGTATGGCGGCATGGGATGTTATCAACGCAACGGAGAGTCAACGCACACGCTTCGGCGAGATTCCACAGTATGAGGAGGGCCTGTACGACCTGGGGAACGGGGTGTATTCCTGGATGGTGCCCAACGGTTCCTGGGGTGAATCGAACGCGGGGCTCGTGGTTGGCGAAGGCGAATCCCTTCTCGTCGATACGCTGTGGGACCTGAACATCACCGCCGAGATGCTGCAGGCGATGCAGCCCATCACCCGGGACGCCCCTATCAAATACCTTGTGAACACGCATGCTGACGGCGACCATATCTGGGGAAACCAGCTCCTGGCCGAGGATGAGGTGATTATGACCCTCGCCTGCGAGGAGGAGGGCAGGGAGATGAAGGCAGCCGCCATGGCCATGCTGGGCAAGGTCGGCGAGCTCCTCGAGAGATTCGGGAGCGGAAAGGTAAAGAAGATCGGCAACTACTTCCACAACATGGTGGCCCCCTACGATTTCAAGGGGGTCGTATTCCCGGGCGCTACGCGTACATTCGAGGGCGAGATGGCTCTCGAGGTGGGCGGACGCGAGGTCCGCCTCATCGAGGTGGGTCCGGCCCACACCCTGGGCGACCTCCTCGTGTACGTGCCTGACGCGAAGACCATCTTCTGCGGGGATATCATCTTCTCCGGGGGCACCCCCGTGCTCTGGGCCGGTCCGGTGGAGAACTGGCTGGACGCCCTGGAGATGATCCTGGACTTGGATGTCGAGACCGTGGTGCCGGGACACGGCCCGGTCGGCGGCAAGGAATCCGCCCTGCGGCTGAAGGAATACTGGGAGTTCCTCCAGCGCGAGGTGGGAAAGCGTTTCAGCGCCGGCATCTCCGCGAGGGATGCCGCCTACGATATAGCGCTGGGCGATGATTTCAAGATCCGGGCGTGGGCGCGGTGGGATTCACCCGAGCGCATCATGACCAACACTCATATCATGTACAAGCATCTGCACCTGCAGGGAAGAACCAAGCACGTAACGCCGGCGGAAAAACTTCTCATCTTGTCCAAGCAGGCACTCCTGGCCTATGAAATGCCGGACGCGCCTCCGGCCTCGACGCGAACGCTATAGGGAGGAACCATGAGACTGGTCACAGTTCTCGACGGGCAGGGAAAGGCAGGCATTGGGGCGCTTGCGGATGGGGACAGGAATATCGTTGCCCTGCAAGCGGGGGCGTCCGCGAAGGACAACGCCGATTTCCCGTATTTCACCAGCATGCTCGCTTTCCTCGAGGGAGGGTCCCAGGCCAGGGAGAAAGCTCATGAGATAGTGGAGTACGTATTGGGCCAGGCGCCGCCCGGGACGATCATCCCCTTTGACTCCGCGGCCCTTCTCGCCCCCGTCCCGCACCCGCGATCCATCCGCGACTGCCTCTGCTTCGAGCAGCACATCATCAACGTCGTCCGCGTGGTCGGGCTGAAGAAGCTGGCACCGCTGGACGAGTGGATCGAGAGGATCTTGGGGCGCAAATGGTCCATCGCCTGCCTGGCGAACAAAGCCTTCTACGAGCGCCCCCTGTATTACAAGAGCAACTGCTTCTCCGTGGTAGGCACGGACGCGGAGGTGCGCATGCCCCCCTATACGCAGCGCTTCGACTACGAGCTCGAGTTCGGGATCTTCATCGGCAGGAAAGGGGTCGATATCCCCAGGAAGCAGGCCCTCTCCTACGTGGGCGGATACACCGTTTTCAACGATTTCTCCGCTCGTGATATCCAGCTGAAGGAACAGGCAGGCCGCCTCGGCCCCACCAAGGGCAAGGATTTCAATACCGGCAACGCCATGGGGCCCTGCCTGGTCACGCCGGACGAGATCGGCGACCCCTACGACCTGGCCATGACGGCCAGGGTGAACGGGGAGGAGTGGTCGCGGGGCACCAGCGCCGATATGTTCTGGTCCTTCGAGGACCTCATCTGGTACATATCGCAGTCGGAGACCCTTCATCCCGGGGAGTTCCTCGGTTCCGGCACCTGTTCAGGCCCCCAGGGCGGCAAAGGCTGCGGGTTGGAGATGGGAAAATTCCTCAAACCGGGTGACGTGGTCGAGCTGGAGGTCGAGAAGATCGGCGTATTGAGGAACACCATCGTCCGCTAGTTTCCTCTGCCTACACCACGGTTTGTGCATTTACGCGTTCAGCGTCCTGCCTTGACCTGGTTTGCTTTACATTATTTAACATAGTGATACTCTGACCCTGAAGGCTATTTAATCGGAACGCAAGTCCACTTTTATAAGGATTTTCTGAGCATGCAGAACCTCGCGATGCCGGTCATAGCTGCTTGCCATGGTAGGTATGGCACCTCCTCCGGGAGTGACCACCATACCTTCTTTATAGACCATATCCATGTGCACGTGAGGGCGTCTAAGGACATGCAGGCTCCATATACGTAACGGAGCTTTATCGGAAGGGGGAAATCATGCAGATCACGATCCTGAGTGGAAGCCCGAAAGGGGACATGAGCGTTACCTTGCAGTATATGAAATATATAGAGAGTAACTGCAAAGAAAACGAGTATAAGGTCTTTCACGTAGGCCAAGAGATAAAGAGAATAGAAAAAGACACGCGGCTCTTCGAGGAAATCGTCGATGGAGTGAGCAATTCAGATGGGGTAGTCTGGTGTACACCCGTCTACTATTTCTTGATCCCCTCCCAGATGAAACGTTTCATAGAGCTGATATACGAGAGGGGTGTGGGGTTGGCTTTCTCCGGCAAATATGCAGCTATATTGACGACCTCAGTCCATTGTAGCGATCATACGGCTCACGATTACTTGCGCTCCATCTGTGAAGACCTGGGGATGAGATACGTAGACGGCTATTCAGCGGACATGCACGATCTGCTGCATTCAGAGGAGAGGGAAAGGCTGGTGAAGTTTGCCGCCTGCTTCTTTAAATATATCGCTGAAGATAAACCGACGTGTAGCGTATTTCTTCCGCTCAGGTATAAACAACCCGAATATGTTCCAGGAGAGATCGAGGACGTTCCCAAGACCTGGGGTCGAAAGATCGTACTGATCAGCGATGCAGACGATCATGATTACAACCTGAATCACATGATCGACGTATTTACAAAATCGATTGCCAGCGAAGTAGAGGTGGTCAAGTTAAACGAAATAGATATACGGGGTGGGTGCCTCGGTTGTTATAGATGCGCATACGATACGATATGTGTCCAGAAAGACGAGGTTATGGACACCTACAGACAGAAGATCTTTCCAGCGGATGCGATTGTCTATGCCGCCGCCATCAAAGACAGGTTTCTGTCCTCGCGGTGGAAGATGTTTCTCGACAGGGCGTTCTTCAGCCAACACAGCCCACCTTTCCAAGGAGGACAGATATTGTTCCTGATATCCGGTCCTCTGAGGCAAGTTCCCAACCTCAGGCAGTGGCTGCTTACCTTTTCTGAGTGTTCGGGGGCAAGCCTCGCGGGCATTATCACCGATGAATACGAGGATTCAGCATACGTGACCAAGCTGATCGGAAGCCATGCGGACCAGTTGGTGTGGGCCATTGATGAGCGATACGCAGTACCGGGGACTTTCCTGGGCGTGGGAGTACATAAGGTCATGAGAGATTGCGTATATGATTACAAGTCTCTCTTCAAGTATGACAACGATTTCTACAAGGAGCACCATCTTTATGATTTCCCGCAGAAGAATGTGGGATTGAGGGCGCAGAATCTCTTTATTTCGCTGGCGCTGAAGAATCCTGCCCTGAGAAACAGGGTTTACAGGGATTTCACCAAACAGTTGGTCAGGCCGCTCCAGAAGGTCCTGCAGGGCTAGGAAGATTAGGGTTTAAGTCTCGAGTTAGTGGGGTCTGCTATCGAATATCGAGTTTTCAACCAGAAAATGGATCATATCTCGATTATCGACACCTGACCCCGTAGTAACCGTACTTGACCACGGACTTGCACATCGCCTTGACGTTCTCAGGCTTGGCATTGGGGGCCAGCTCGCATCCGGAACCCAGGATGAAGCCGCCGCCCTTCCCCACCTCCTCGATGAGGCGGTGGCAGTACTCGTCGACCTCGGAGGGGGAGCCGAGGGAGAGCAGGTTGGCGGGAACGTCGCCGTAGATGCAGACGCGGTCTCCGATGACCTCCTTGACCTTGAAGATGTCCGTGGTCCCGTCGCCCTGGAAGACGGCGCATCCGGCGGGGAGCTTTCTCAACTCCTCGAGGTTGAGGTCCCAGCAGCCGTCGCAGTGCAGGATGGTGGGTATCCCATCCTCGGCAAGCCTTTCTATCAGCGCCTTGAGGGAGGGAAGAGATAGCTCGCGGAACTGCTTGGGGGAGATGAAATCGTTGGA
The DNA here is from genome assembly GCA_016931915.1 of Actinomycetota bacterium. Lineage (GTDB taxonomy): Bacteria > Actinomycetota > Geothermincolia > Geothermincolales > RBG-13-55-18 > SURF-21. The sequence goes on along the minus strand of JAFGDU010000153.1, from coordinate 31,020 downwards.
AGAGCGGTGGACGAATACCTCCGCGCGCTTAATGCCCATGAGGATACAGGTCCTCTTGATCAGGTAGGCGTAGGAGTCCGTCAAGGCCTCGGCTGCCGCGGCGATCGTCTGAGGTCTTTTTTTGAGGTCCCGGGAGAAGTTGATCAAGCCACGCGCAAGGGAGAAATCGTCGAAAGCGGCCTCGAAGGGAAGCGAGTAGAAGGGAGTGACTCCCTTCCTTTCCCAGAGTACGGACTCTTTGCGCAGGATGGCGATGTTTCTTAAGAGCATGGGGAGGGTGGCGGCGTAGGACCTCCATCCGTAAGGTATGTCTTCCCATATCCCGGGCATGAGCTTTTCCACGAAGAAGCGCAGGTAGGATAGCTTACGGAAACGCTTGCAGACCTCCAGTATCCACTCGTAGTCCTCTTCTTTCATGACCTCCTCTTCCAAGAACTGCCTGACGACGTCCGGGGGCAGTTCGTAGCCGGGTTCCAGCATCTTCATGGGGATGATAAAGGCGAACACCTCCCGGTCATAAGCGTTGATGAAATAATTAGCGTCCCAGGGGCCGAGGTCGTCGAATACCCGCGCCAATCCTTGGTAATAATTACGGGGGTTGGCGAGATCGGTATAGGTCATGCCGTTGTAGTGGGCGACGAAATAGTAGAACAGTGGAGCCACGGGCACGCGGTCGGGCTCCTGCAGCCTTATGCAGGCCCTTATGCGTTCCTCCGAGGTCATGGTGTCTCTCTCGTGGATCTTCCGGATCGGTTTCATGCCGGACACCCCCCATGAAACACTTAATAGATACCGTATTCGATACCGGTGATCTCCGAGGCGCAGATGATACCGCTGGAACATGCGCAGTCCATGGCCACGCCATAGCCCCTGGCGGTGTCGCCGGCAAAATAGAGCCCCTCGACGCCCGGCGCCTTGACCTCAGGCTTGAGACTGCCGGCCTGGGTGACGCTCTTCGCCACCCCCTCCAGCTTCCAGCACGCGGGGTAGAGCGACCACTCGATACAGTCCTTGAACCCCGGGTAGATGGATTCCAGAAAATCCGGTACCGCCTTGATGACCTTCGCCACGAGTTCCCGGTTGCGTGATTCCTCCTCGGTCAGGGGGAGGTAAGCGGTGAAGAGGTGTTTGCCCGCGGGTGCGCAGCTGGGATCGATATATGATTGGATACCCCAGGCCATGTAAACGTCCCAGTCGAAACCTTCTTCTTTAGGGACCACGCACGGCGTAAGTATGAGCCGCTCGGCGTGCTCCTCGGGCATGGGCAGCTCCCTCAGGCCAAAGTAGGGGCTCAGACTTCCGTAGCCGTATAGGGACCTGACCCCTTGCATGAAACCGCCTGCGAGGTCTTCTTCCCGCACGTAGCGGTAGAGCTCCTGTATGGGCGGGCCCATCACCACGCGTGACGCGGGCAGCAGCTCCTCTCCGTCACCGCTGTCAACCCTCACCCCTTTTACCAGGCCGGCATCGACCTCAACCCCGGTCACCCGGGCTCCCAGGCGGACCTCGCCGCCGAGTTCCTCGAACCTGCCCGCGACGGCCTTGGGCCATTCCATGACCCCGTTCTGCATGTATCCACCGATGTCGATCTTTACCCCGTTCGAGATGGCCGGGATTATCACCTGGTCGGCGTAGCGGAGTATATCGCCCATGGATATCTCGTGGGGATTGTTGATGGTAGTGAACAGGGTGCAGAGGCAGCGGAAGAAATCGCATACCAGCTTGCTGTCCGTGAACCCCAGGTCCGCGAGGTGGTCGCTCAAGGACAGGCTGTCCATTTTCTCCAGTTCATCCGCGGTCTTGACGAAGCCTATCTCGCACAGGTAGTCGTATATCGTCCTCTCGCCCAGTGCCGCCAGGCCGTCGAAGGTCAGTCGTGACAGGTCCCCGAAGAAGTCCAGGAAATTAACGTCCAGCCTGTCGAACTCGTCCTGCAATCTATTGTCCACGCTCATATCGCCTATAACGGGGATGTTCACCTCCACCAGCTGTCCGTCGATCCAGGAACTGACGGGGAAGGGCTTGATTGCCACCGCCTGTTTTCCGAAGCCGCCGATGAGGTCTCGCAGGGTGGCGAAATACCCTTCTCCGGCCACGCTCACACCGTGAAATCCCAGGTCCAGGATATAGCCGTCGAGAAGCCCACCCGCGGCCATCTCCTCCAGGGGCGGATCGCAATCCGCCAGGTAGGAATACTGACCACCCAGGAGGCCCCGGTACCAATCCGCCCCCCTTTCGCTCACTTCCTCGCCGCGCAGCGAAAGGGCACGCCCACCTACCCGGTCCTCTTTCTCGACCACCAGCACTTTCATGCCCTCCCTGGCCAGAAGGGAAGCGGTTGACAGCCCCCCGATCCCGGCCCCGACCACGATTACGTCCCAATCCGCAGGCATGATGCCCTCCTTTTCATTCCTGGGATTACAGGCCTCCCTGGACGAATACGCAATGCCGCACCAAAGAGATCGTATGCTTCAGTGAGGTCTCCCCTATACACAGCCGGATGCCAATATTCTAACTCTGGAGAGGGGTCGATGCACGCGGGCGCCCGCATAGGGATTGACACCAGGCTTACCGACGTTTAGCATTACATACAAATATACTTCATGTATATGCTTCTCTAGATTTGCAGGGCATATGGACCGGGGTATCGACGTGAATACGTGGCGTAGTGATGCGTGCGTGATCAGTGATGTGCGTCGAGATTTAACAGGAGGTGAAGCAATTCATCAACGCCACTGAGGACACTACACCAGCATTCCCGCAATTATCGTAGCTGCATCGAGGTAACACAAGGAGGTCATGAAATGATTGCCGGAGATACCAGCGCATTAACCACACTGTTCTTTGCTATCCTGGCGGTAATTGCCGTTGGCTATGCTGTCGGCCTGGCCGTATGGTTCGGGTTCTACCGCAAAGTAATGCCGATTGCGGAGACAGAGCAGCAAAGCCCAGTTGTCGATGACGTGGAGCAAGTAGCCTGAGAAGGCAGGAAGCATCCGGAGCAGAACAGGAAGCTTCAGGCACACAGGACAGACGATAAGTGAGTAAAAAGCGGCCCGGTGGTATGTGCACCGGGCCGCATCGGTTAGTGCAACACATAGTGTGTAATTTCCTCAGTTCCCTCGTTGGCTTTCATTTCTTAGCCTTCTTCAGCTCCTTTGACTTGGCGACAAGGTCCTCCAACAACAAGTCGATGTCCATGTAACGCTTCTTCCCCCAACGGTTCTCTTCGGTCCAGCGCAGCCTGGCGGTGGCGAGCATGAGGCAGGAGTCGATGTCGGGGAAGACCCCCACCACCCGCGAGCGCCGCCTCACCTCACGGAAGAGCCTCTCCAGCGGATTGTTGGAACGGATGAAACGGCGGTGCCGGCGGGGATATGCGTAGAAGGTGAGCGTCTCCTCCAGGCCACCTGACAAGACCTTCATCGCTTCCGGCAGAAGCTTCCGGTTGGCCGCGATGAGCCTCTCGGCCTTGGCCCGGGCTTCATCCGCGCTCTCCTGGTTGTGGATGGTCTTGAGAGAGGCGGCCACCTCCTCCCGCAGGCGGCGGGGAACGTAGGTTAAGACGTTGCGGTAGAAGTGGACGATGCAGCGCTGCCAGTCGGCCTGGGGATAGTGCTCCGAGAGCGCCTCTCTCAGGCCGAAGTGGGCATCCGATACCACCAGGCCCACATATTCCAGGCCCCGGTCTTTCAGCCATCTGAGGAATGTGCCCCAGGAGCCGCGGTCCTCCTGAAAGCCGGGGGCGATGCCCACTACCTCGCGGTATCCCTCCGGGTTGACCCCGATGGCGGCAAGCAGGCTTATGTTCTCGTACCTTCCGGCTACCCGCACCTTCATCACCACCCCGTCCAGCCACAGGTAGGGCAGCACGGGGGGAAGGGGCCTGGATCTCCATTCTTCCAGCATCTTGTACACCTTCTTGTTCAGGCGTGACTGGCCCGTAGATGAGACGGTCACATCGCACAGCGCCTCGGTGATGTCTGAGACCTTGCGGGTGGAGACGCCGGCCAGATACATCTCGATGAGCGCCTCCTCCAGCGAGATCTCCATCCTGCGGTACCTCTCGATCACCCTGGTCTGGAACCCCAGGGTGCGGAGCCCGGGCACCTCCAGCTCGATCTCTCCCACCCGGGTCTTCACCGTGCGCTTGCGCTTGCCGTTGCGCTGGTCCTTTCTCTCGTCTGTCCTCTCGTAGCGGGAGGCGCAGATGAGCTCCTCGGCATCGGCGTTCATGATCTCCTCGAAGAGCTCTTTTAGCGCCGTCCTCACCTGCTGGTACAGGTATTCCCGGACCTTGGTTTCGTCGATGGTGCAAATCTCGGTATAATCTTTCTTGGCCATGGTGCTCCCTTCTGGTTGTTTTGCTGGTAACTCAACAAACAGTATGAGGAAACCATGGTCACTTTTCAAAGACCGAAATTACACACAAAAGGGTACGTTATCCCCGCATCGTTTATGGTTTAACGTTGGTTTTTAAACCAAGTAACGGAACGTTCCTCGCCTGTCGGGACCTGGCCCTATACGCAGCACGCGTCCAGCAAGGGCATGAGTCCGGAGGTCTCGAAGTCGCCGACGAGGGCGATCGCCTTCTCGATGCGGTCCTCGGGTAAAGAGCGGGAGGCCTCGCGGCGGAACTTCTCCCGCACTACTTCATCCGTATCGTCACTGCCCGGAGCGCCATAAGGGATATCCACTTGCGCTGAATCCCGGAACCCATCGGTACTGCGCAGGGTGACCAGCGCGGGAAAGGGCAGGCGCAGGGCGTCCATGTCCACACCGCCCAGGTCGTAGGTGTATCCACCGGGTACCGTCTCGCGCATGGGGTGGATAAGCTTTCCACCTAGTACTTTAAGGATGTCGCGGCGCAGGTGGGTGGGTAGTGCCTCGCGGCGTTCCCGCATGTCCTGCAGTGAGAAACCCTGAGCGGAGAAATGCTCGCGCAGTGACAGGGCCGTCCGCGTCAGCTGGCGCAACGTGAACTGGTCGAGCACGTCCGCGAACCCCAGGGCATCGTCCAGTGAACCCACCACTTTGCCCGTTAGTTCCCAGTCGTGACGCAGATCGATGCGGCGAGCCAGGTCCAGGATGCGCGCACCGTCCGCCCGCAGGCGCTTGCCCGCGAGGCTGCTTCCGCTCAGACCGCCGTCCATGATGGCCAGGGCGAGGCTCTTGGGGATGGAGAAGTTGATGTTGATGGGGGCCAGCGGGTCGCTGGCCTCGAAATCGCGGGACAGCTCGTTCATGCGCATGGTGAGTACGCTCGCCCGTACCTCCACCGCTTCCACCCGCTGCGGGGACAGCGGCTCCCCCCGTTCACTCTCGTAGCGCCCCATGATCTGCAGCAGCGCATCGACGCTGGTATCGATATAAGCGCATCCTGGATAGGGCTTGAAGGCGATGGTGTCGGTCACCCAGGCACGTCCCAGGCCGGTGAACATGAAGGGAGCCCCGGCGAAGGCGAACTCGGCGAGGAAGCCCCGGGGCCCCTCTATTATGGATGGCTCACCCCGCAGGCCCTCGCGCGCCAGGAAGGCGGAACGCACGCCGGTCAGCACTGGCCAGGCCGCGGTGGCCGTCTTGGCCTGACCGCCCATGAAGCCGGGAAAGAGGGCGAGGTTGGGCTGGTAGAGAGCGATGGCCAGCGCCTGTTCCGCCCGCTCGGCGTCGAGTCCGAGCAGGCGGGCGGCGGCGCATGCACCGCCGGCGTGGTGGATATAGCTCCACATCTGGCCGTTGCGCGGCCCCAGCGCTACCGCCGCTCCCATCCGCCCCGCCACCTCGTTGGCGATGATCTGTGCGGCGAGGAGTTCTCGGGGGGAGCTCGAGAGCATCTCTCCCAGCACCAGGGGGACGTTCACCGCGGAATGGCCGGTATGTCCCAGGAAGAGGTAGTCATCGTAGTCGAGGACCATGGAGAGGCAGGCGTCGGCGCAGAGTGCGTCGAGGTGATGCATGCTCTGCCCGGAAGGTACGGCACGCACCGGACCCGAGCTGCCGGCCAGGGAGCGCAGCACCGCCCGGCCTTCCTCGGTGTGATAGCCTGCGTGCAGGGATGCCAGCACGTTGAGCAGCTGCAGCTTGGCCTTGGCGATAATACGTTCGGGGATGTCCTCCCACTCCAGTTCCACCATCCAACGCGCGACCTCGCCCGCGATACCCATCTGCTCCTCCTTTACAGGCCGATATCCGAAGTGATCCTGCCCCAGCTCGCTTTACATTTCCAATACAAGTGATAGTCTTTTCGTGGAGATACCGCAAGGCCCGAACCGACCGGGCAGGACATGCAGGGGGGTGCTAACATGCAGGAACTATCTGAGGAGATGGTCAACTTCATACGGCTCAGTACGCTCTACAATCTTTCCAACGGCTGGTCGTGGTTCGCGTACAAGCGGGTAGGGCCGGAGACCATCATCGAGCTGGAGCTGGAGATGTGGGAGGACATGCTTCCGCCCGCGATCGACCTTCTCATGCAGTTGATCGAGCCCGAGGGTACGGCCATCGAGCAGATCAAACAGGTCCATAAGGAACTCACAAAGATAAACGGCTACGTTCCCGAATACCTGGAGGAGACCCCCAACTCCTTGAAATGGCAATATACCACCTGTCCCAACTGGAATTCACTGCTGCAGCTGGACTACGGAGATTACCTGGCCCCGGAGGGCAAGCCGGCCAAGGTATCCTGTATACACGGTTGCACCAAGACCCACGAGATCTATTTCAGGAAGATCGCCCCCGACCTCGAGATACGGCACTTCGAGCTGAGGCCGGACGCGGACGATACATGCGTCTTCCAGGTATCCGTGTAAAGGCACCAGGTATCAATGCATAGGGGGTGGCGAGGATGCGGCCCCAAAATCCAGAGACGTTCTTCAAGGAACCGCTGCCCCTATCTTGCAGCTGTCCAGGGCCATAAACGTCTTGACCAATTCCGTTACGGATTCCGCGATGGGACCCAGCTCTGCAACCTCGATCTTGTCCAGGGTGTCCTCCGCGTTCAGGAGGTAATAGGGCTGTGCTATCCAGCTCAGAAACTGGACGTCGCCGAAGGGGTAGGGAAAAGCATCGGTCGTCGGAACCGGTGCAATCAGGTTGTAGGGAATCGCCACCGTCTGCTTCAGCCGCTGCTCCTTGAGGGCCTTCATGATTGCGGCGATCACGTATTTGTTGGAGGAGGTCATAACCCAGGTGATGGCCTGCTCACCGCAGGGAACGAACTCCCTGTCTTTTTCGATCATCTGTTTCGCCCCCAGGTGTTCCAGGCATATCACCACGTCGGTCCTGGCCAGAAAGTCGTGCTTGTGCCTCTTCACGAACTCGTAGACTCCCAGGGCCGGGCCGTAGAAATGGGCGGCAGCACAGAGGAACATGAGGGTCTTGGGACGGTCTCGTTCTGGCACCTGCGACCATGCCCGCGCCTGGGCCAGGATCTGTCCTACACCACATCCGTCTTCGGTAGCGCCTTGGAAGGGCGCGTCGTGATGGCTGTGCAGGATTATCATCTCCTCTGATCTCCCCGGCAGTGTGCCCCAGATATTATGTGTGACGCCCGGCCTTTCCTCCCCTTCCAGGATCAGGGTTGCCTTGGCTCCACTCTTTGCCAGAGAACGCAGTTCCTCTCCGTCGTACTTGCCCACCCAGAGGGCGGGAATAGGTTTCATGCAGGCATCGTAGGGACCGAAATGGGTATTGGAATTCGTGGGCATGTTGGAGAGGATGAGCACGACACCCCTGGCTCCCTGCTGATGAGCCCTCCAATATACATCCCAGGGAAGTCGCATGTCCCCCAGGGGGATATGCGTATCGTCGATATCGATGTTGAGGAACTGGCCCGGGAAATTGCCGGGCACGAATATAAGCTTCATCCTGGTGCCCAGTGAAATGCGCTTAGCGGGATCCGATAAGCCGTACCCTCCTCCCAACAGCTTGAGCAGCAAACCGGCGGGCAGGGTCGGGAAAGGTACGTCCGCCACCACTATCTTTCCCCTGACATCGGCGCGCTTTAAAGCGCCGGGAAGCCATGCCTTGCCGACGTAGACCAGGGGGGCGGTGACGCCGTGCTCGCCGGTAAAGCCGGTGTTCTGCACCCGAAAAGAGGGGATGTCCGTCTTCCTTTCCCCGTCCCATACGCTGAGCCCCCAGTTGCGGGCGTCCCAGACGGTGATGTCAATAGGTTCCCTGGTAATATCCTCCAATCCGAACTCTTCGAACCTGTCGATCACGAAGTCCTCTCCCCGGTGTCCTTCTTGCGTACCGGGGCGGCGGTGGGGAGTGGAGCAGAGCCCCTCGATCCAGCCGTATATGGCGCCCGAATCGGGTACTGTAACTTCAACCGGTAATTCGGGAAGCGTATCAACAAGGCTTCGGGCCTCCTTCCGGCGCGGATAGAATCCGCCTATCATATCCGCATAACTCTTTAGCATCCAGGAGGCAATGCCGCTGCCGCTTCCTTTCATGATCCACCCACCTGCCTAACGAGTCCGTTCCCGATACTATGATAGTATCATCCCACGAGCGAGAGCATTGTCTTCTGGTTTGGTGGCGTTGTTTATATGCTTGGTGGGGCAAACATCATTCACAGGTGACGCCTACAATTACATGAACCGAGCAGATAAATCCTATATATGGAGATAAAGCTCAGGGACAGCATGCCTTTACAAAGATGACTATTCGTCAGAGAATAAGTGTTGATTCCAGCACGGCCATACTCATGCTTATCTTATTACGATGGTGCTGGGAACCGTGTCCAAGACCATCTTACAGGGGGGATGAAGATGGGTGAAGGGGACGGGTATGCAGGAAGGATCCTGAGGGTAGACCTATCGTCCGGGAGCACGAGCGACCTTTCGACTTACGACTACTGCGATGACTATGTCGGAGGGCGTGGAATCGCGGCCAGGATATACTGGGACGAGGTGTCACCCGGCGCCGGAGCCTTTGATGCGGAGAACCGCCTCATCTTCATCACCGGCCCCCTGGCAGGAGTCGCGGGATTGGCCGGTTCCAGGTGGCAGGTATGCGGCAAGTCCCCGGCCACCAACCCCGAGGTATTCTGCTATTCCAACCTGGGGGGAAGATGGGGCGCGAAACTCAAATTCGCGGGCTATGACGGCATTGTCGTCCAGGGTAAGGCGGAGGCGCCCGTCTATCTACTCATAGATGAAGGCAAGGCGGAGCTGAAGGATGCGTCCCACCTGTGGGGGAAGGGCGCCGCCCAGGTCAGAAAGATCATCAAGGGAGAGCTTGGGAATAACGTAAGCGTTGTGGCCACCGGTATCGCAGGGGAGAATGGGGTCATCTTCTCCAGCCTGCTGGCGGACGATGATTCAAGCGGTTCGAGCGGCTTCGGGGCTGTCATGGGAACAAAAAAGATCAAGGCCATAGCGGTGAGGGGAAAACAAAAGCTGGCCGTTGCCGATCCGGACCGCCTGCAGGAACTGAAGAGATACATACGCGAAATCGGCGTTGGATCTCCGGTAACCATGGTCATGAGCCCCGATGCCAGACCCTTCGTCTGTTACGGCTGCGCGGTCGGCTGCTTGAGAAGCGTCTACAAGGCCAGCAGCGGCAAGAGCGGAAAGGTCATGTGCCAGTCGGGAGTCTTCTACCAGTCACGGCCGCCGCAGGATTTCGCTCAACCGCGGGGCAAGGTGCTGACCGCGACGGAATGGGACGAAGTCGCCTTTACTGCCAACAGGCTGTGCGATGACTATGGGCTGGACACCAACTCCCTGGAAGTGATGATCAACTGGCTTACGAGCTGTTTTCAGGAGGGCATCCTCAGCGACGAGGAGACGGGCCTGCCCCTCTCGGAAGTTGGCAGCCTCGGGTTCATCGAGACACTGGTGAAGACGATCGCATCTCGGGAGGGCTTCGGGGATACACTGGCTCGCGGAAGCATCTATGCTGCCGGTGAGGTGGGGGGAGGGGCAAGGGAGATACTGGGCGGCCTTACCATCAGGGCCGGCCAGGATACCGCATACGACCCCAGGATGTATATTACCAACAGCCTCCTTTACGCCATGGAGCCCAGGCAACCCATCCAGCAGCTGCACGAGATATTCAACCCTGTACTGTCCTGGCTGCTGTGGACCTACAAGCTGGAGGGCACATATGCCTCCGGAGATGTCATCCGCGCCATGGCCAGGAGGTTCTGGGGCAGCGAGGAAGCAGCGGATTTCTCGACTTACGATGGCAAAGCCCTGGCCGTCAAGAAGATACAGGACCGCCAGTATGCCCAGGAATGTATGATCCTGTGCAATTTCGCCTGGCCCATGATGCTCGTAGATAACTCGGACGATCACGTGGGCGACCCCGCCGTCGCCAGCAAGGTTTTTTCGGCGGTGACCGGCAGAGATGTAGACGAAGAGGGATTATGCGAGATCGGCGAGAAGGTCTTCAACCTCCAGCGAGGTATTCATGCCAGAGAAGGCCTCGGCGGGAGGGAGAGCGACAACCTGCCCGACATCTTCTATACGCAGCCCTTGCAGTCCGATCATTTCAACCCCGGGTGCCTGGTGCCGGGGAAAGACGGCGAGCCGATATCCAGGCTGGGCGAGGTGGTGGACAAAGGGGAGTTCGAGAGGATGAAGGACGAATATTACGAACTCAGAGGGTGGGATGCTGCCTCCGGGCTGCAGAGGAAATCGCAGCTCGAGGCGTTGGGGCTCGCGGATATAGCTGATGTTCTGGCGAGGGATCAGCTCATAATCTAGGAGACGTGCTGTGGCCGAATGATGGGCAGGTGTTTAGGGGGAAGGTGTAATGGAACGCGATTATGACGTTGCGGTTATCGGCTCGGGGATCGGGGGATTGTGCGCGGGGGCGTTGCTGGCCAGGAGGGGATACCGCACCCTTCTGGTGGAGAGCCTGGACCGCTGGGGCGGACGCATGTCCACGGTGGAAAAGGACGGCTACAAGCTTCCCACCGGGGCGATCCTGCTGCACAGGGACGGACCGCTGGAGAATATCTATAAGGAAGTGGGCGCCGGTTTCGATGTGGTCAACCTCCCCAGGACCCTGCACTGCAGGATAGAAGGCAAGGATTACCAGATGAAGTTGAACAACCCCCTTACCCTCCTCAGGGTCGTCAGCGACCTGGAGATATCCCGCGGCAGACTGGCAAGGCTCGGGGGAAGCATGGCCGCCGAGATCGGGAAGAAGAAGATCCAGCAAGCTTTGGGCCGGGAGATCAAGAACCCCTTCGCGAAAGGGGCAAAGCTGGATTTCCGGGAGTGGCTCATGCAATACACGGACGACGAGGTCCTGCACAAGATATTCGATACCATAATCGTCGCCGTGCTCGTCTGCCACGCATGGGAATTGCCGGCAGACGAGTTCTTCTCCTACATGGCGGGACTGGGCGCCCTCATCGACGCGGGCGTAGCGCCGCGGGGAAACGTGGAACTCGTCGAGGGTCTGGTGGAGGCCATCAGGGCCAACGGCGATGCCTGGCTGAGCAGCCCCGTGAAGCGCATCATGGTGGAAAAGGGGGAAGTGCGGGGGATCGTGGTGGAGCGGGAAGGCAGGGATGAGATCATCAGCAGCAATGTGGTGATCAGCGATACGGGTCCCAGGAGAACGGTGGACCTTGCCGGAAGCGACAATTTCGGTCGGAAGTATCTGCGGGAGATGAGGATGAAGTTACGGGCGGGTCCGGCCATGCTCGTGCTGGTGGCGAGCGACGAGCCCCTGCTGCCCAAGAGCGCCCACTTCATGATCATCTCGGGAGCCCGCCGCCTGGTATGCGCCGGAGACGTCGCCCTGCTCTGTCCCGCTCTGGCTCCAGCGGGAAAGCACCTGTCCTATTATTGCGGCTACCCGCTCAATTCCCTCGTCCCCATGGAGGTGGAATGGGAGAGGATCCAGTGCCAGAGGGATCTGGAGGAGCAATTCCCGGGTTTCAAGAAGCACGGCGAGATATTGCACATGGGGGTGCACGACGTGGACAGCGACTTCCCCGGCGGCCGCGCATGGCCCGGCTACGATATGCCCCAGGAGACATCTATAAAGAACCTCTACAACGTAGGTGAGGGAGTAAAGGCGCCTGGCTGGTCAGGCACCAACAAGGCTGCGAAAACGGCCGCGGTAGTCGCCGACATGATCTCACGGTGTTGATGCATCGGCACCAGGGCTCCCTTTATAGATCACGTTGCCACCGGTCACCTTAAGCAGTTCGCAGTTTTGCATTTCCTGTTAAGGGGTAGGCTACAGTGTAAAGATCGTTTCCGATCCGAAATCCGATGCCGGGTCTGAGAACGCGAAAGGGGTAAGAAATGCGAAGGGTAGTCACGGGTCTGACGGATGAGGGGAAGTCGGTTTTCGTAAGCGATGGGGAACCCCCGCGCTCCTGCACCATAGATGAATTGCCCAGCTTCAGGATGACGGAGGTTTGGGCGACGGAGGATATTGCATCTATCCCGAATAAAGAGGGCGACATAACGACCGAGATATCTTCACTTATACCGGGACTCGAAGGTACCCGGTTCCGTGTCTGTTGGTACTATCCGGAGAAGGAACTCATCGAAGCGCTGCAGAAAGGCGCTGATGTCGCAACGGTGCTGGAGAAGTTCGCGAAGGGAGCGCCGGGCATTGCTGAAGCGATGGAGCCGGACAACCCCGGAATGCACACCACGGACACTATAGATTACGGGATAGTTATCTCCGGGGAGATCGATCTGGAGCTGGATGATGGTGCAGAGGTTCATCTCGAGCCTGGAGACTGCGTTGTGCAGAACGGCACCCGTCACGCATGGAGAAACCGCGGCTCCGAGCCCTGCGCGGTGGCCTTCGTGATGATAGGAGCAGAACGCAAGTAAGGGGGTCAGGTCTCGCATATCGAATAATATTCCATAATATGGTAAGGAGACTACAGAAACCAGATTTCCCTCCTCAGGTCATGACCTTCATGGTGCCGTTCTCGAACCATTTGATCTCGTGGATCTGCCTGGGCACCATCCCGTCCGGGTTCCCGACCGGGTAGCCGAGCGCGATTCCCTCGCACAGATCGTAGGGGCGTTCTATATCGAGGCGCCTCCTCCACTTCGGGGTCCGCTTGAACGGCTCCACGAAACCCACCCAGCAGGAGCCCAACCCGTGGCTGTGGGCCGCGAGGATCATGTTTTCTCCGCAGGCCCCGATATCCACCAGGGGTTTACCCACACAACGTTTGTCTATGAGCAGGAGAATCACCATAGGCGCGCCGTGAAAGAGCATAAACTTGCCCTCGGCGATCTGCAGTATCATCTCATAGGGACATGGATGCAACAGGTTCGGCTGCAGCCAGATGGCCGTTTTCGCGATAAACCTTGAGACAGGGCCGAGGGGGCTGCTATCCAGGTCGAGTAGCGCCTTGGGCATCTTGCACATCATGCGGGCGTCTCTCTCTATCTCTTCGAGGATGTCTTTGTCCCGGATGACTATGAACCTCCACGGCTGATAGTCGCCGCCCAGGTATCAAAACTCCATTGAGTACATCGGAGAACATGGATATGCAGGTTCATAAGAGCGGCAAGCGATTGGAAAGGTCCCTGTGGTAAGTTCCTGGCCGGAGATGGGTAATGAGGGGATACGTTATCTGTTACAGCAAGTATGGCAATAACGAGAAGACGGCCCGGACGGTCTATGAAGATTTGAAGGAAGCCGGGCACGGGGTGGGTATGTCCAAAGCCGGGAAGGAAAAGATCACAAACGCGCTTCTTTCTTGTATTTCCTCGAGACCTGCCAGGCGGATTTCAGCATGCCGGGTGTCTTTTTCCTGCGCCATGATTTCTTCCCCTCCTCGCCTCCCTGTGTCACAAATGTATCACCCGGCGGAAGAATTAAAGATATTACGCGGTTGGTTTCTTGCACACCAAGGAGCATCCTTGGTTAGAAACGCTATGCGGGATATGGTGGGAAAGATCGCATTCACCTCGGCGCGGTATTCGAGATATTCGTCTCCGAAGATCTCGCACAGAGGCTTTTCCTCGCGTTTCATCATCATGAACCTGAACGTCAAATATATGATTGTTGGAATTGCCAACAATAGAGGCATCCCGAAGAACAGAACGATGCCGGGAAGTATTGCTATAATCTCAGCGCTGTACATGGGATGCCGGCAGACGCCGTAGGCACCGGTCGTTACCAATTCGTTATTCTTGTAGGCCTTCAGCATGGTCTTTGTCGAGATGAGATGAAAGGTCAGCCCGATGGAGATCAGTATCGCCCCCATGATCCTGAACGGTATCTTCCAGGGTGAACGAATCACGTGTTTAGGATGTGTCAGGAAGGTAAATAGTATCACCGGCAACGAAAAGACCATGTTGACCAGCAGGGTTTTAGGTCCGATTCCCATGAGCGTTCTGCGGCTGTTCTCGTTCGTCATCTCACCTATATACCTCTCAATGCCGATATTTTATCACCCGAGATACGGCTAGGCATATATGCATTTACCTGGTATTCTGGCTCCACGGAGTGGACGAAAACTGAAACCAGGATGTTGGTTTCGGTAGAGAAATCACGATTCCTGATATGTACCTGTGAATTATCCGTTTAGATCGGCAGCCTTTATAACCGGGGCTGTCTACCTGCCCGATAATCAGTCCTACTCATCACCTCAAAGCGATTAAGAGATGCTAAAATCGTGGCATCACGATTATAGAATGGAAGAGCGGTTTCAGCTTAGGCGCAGGAGAGAGACTTGACCAAAGCATATCGGAAAACCAGGCTACCGGCGACTCGTGTGCTGGCGATCGAGACGATGAAAAGGGGCGTAAGGGCCCACTACGTCAAGGGGTTCCTGGAAATCGACGTCACCGCAGCCAGGCTGGCGATCAAGGAAGCCAAGGGTAGTGGCACCCACATATCCTTCACCGGCTGGCTGATGAAGTGCCTGGCGTCCGCGGTGAAGGAATTTCCCGAGGTGAACGCGTACAGAAAGGGCCGGAACGCGTACGTGTTCGAGACCGTGAATATCGCGACCATGGTCGAGAGGGAGCTCGCTGGAGAGCCGATCCCCCTCCCCTATGTAGTCAAAGACTGCGGAACGAAGAGCGTCATGGAAATCAGCCGTGAAATCAAGGACGTAAAGGAAGGAGACATAGGAGAGGACCTGGTTATCGCCGACAAGGAGGCGGCGAGGATTGCGAAACTCGCGGTCTGGTCGCCGGCTCCTCTGCGCTGTCTCGGGATGCGGATATTTTTCAGGGATCCCTTGAGAAAGCACGAGATGATGGGCACCATCGGCGTCACCGCGGTCGGGATGTTTGGAAAGTCGGGCGGCTGGCCTCTTCCTATCCCCAACGTGCACCCCCTTGCCGTCGCCGTGGGCGGTATATCCCGCAAGCCTCGTTATGTCGGGGATGGAGACGAGATCCAGCCTCGCGAGATGCTCGACCTCACGCTGATGTTCGATCACGACATCATAGACGGCGCTCCGGCGGCCCGTTTCAGCGCCAGGCTAATCGAGTTGATGGAGTCGGCTCATGGGCTCGAAAGGGGTCAGGTCTCGCATATCGAATAATATACCATAATATGGCAAGAAACTCGATATGCGAGACCTGACCCTATTTGGCGGCGCGCCAGACGCAGGGATCCCTGCGCCCCTCCGGAGGATATACCTGTAGCCAATCCGCGCCGGCTTCCTGCATGAAAGAGGTGCAAAGGCAGCAGTAGTAGGGCATCCCGGTGCGGTTCCCCGACCAGTCGTAGGCGCGCGTGGTGGTCCCCATGCCAGCGGGCCTGCGCGTCTCGCAGAAGTAGTCGAGGGTGAAGGGTATGGAGGACTTCTGCAGGCTCAGCGGCAGGGGCAGCTTCGTCGCCAGGCGCATGGATGCGACCTCCATCTTCTCCATGGCTTTTTTCAATGGGTTGAGGGGCTGGTAGGCGTTGTGACGGATGAGCTTTCCCCCGCTTCCGCAGGGATCGAGGATGATGGTCACCCCGCCTGCATCCTCGCTGACGCCGAATTTTCCCCGGGGGTAATTCCCGCCCCCGCAGAGGTCGGCGAGGAAGAAGTTGTGGATGATGAAACGCAAGGCCTCGCGACGGTCCATACCCTCAAGGGAGGTTGCGATCTGTCTGCGAACGCTTTTTTCGTACAGAAAGGAGAGCGCGTCGCCCAGTTTTTCTTCTCCCGCCCGCCGGGAGATGAAGTCGAATATGGAGACGAGCATGTTCACGATCTGGCTGTGCAGGAACACGAAGTCCCCCGCCATCTCCCGGATTATACGCAAGGCCTCTTTGGTGTCGCCCCTCTCCAGCCTCTCATGGATGCGGATGTAGGTGGGACGCACCGTATCCGCTATCTGCTGGGGGGTGAACCAGCGCTCTCCACCCGCGGCTGCGGGCGCCGCTCCCGTTTCCTTTTTGACCCCGTAGCGTTCGTAGAACCTCTCGGGGATGGCCCGCTTGTCCTTGTATATGTACCAGCGGCAGGCGTCCCCGGGACGGGCGGGTGGATCGAGGGGCCAGCTCGGAAACCCGTTATACCTCAGAGGCATGGACTCGTTTATAAAGGCGCAATGCGTGCAGTAGTAAGGGAAGCCCGCGCGGTTGAATGACCAGGGATAAGCCTCTGAGGTCAAGGCGAAGTCAAGGGGGGGTCCGTAGCTCCTCTTGCGCAGCAGCCGCCCCCCGCTACCGCAGGGGTCCATGATAAAGGTGAATTTTTCGTCGTCCTCCTCCACACTGAAGGCACCGGGGTGCTCCCCCGCACCGCCGCAGCTGTGTGCCACCCAGCCACGCACCAGCAGTTCCGCCATCAGCCCCCGCTCTATCTCTATGCCCATGAGGTCGAAGACGGGGCGCTTGGAGCTGTTCTCGAAGCAGTAGGTGAACATGTCGGGGATCCTATCCTCGCCCAGGTTTTCGCCCGTCCAGGTGAATATGGCGGCGAGGCAATCGGTGAAGAAGTCATGCAAAAGGACGCGCTCCGTTCTCAGGTCCTCACACAGGGCTATGGCACGGGCCGTGTCACCCTTCCTGATAGCCGTCTTGATGCGCTTGATGACCGGGATGGCCATCTCCACCCTCTCGGACTCGCTGAACCATTGATCGGCCATCCATTGACCTCCTCTTTTCAGGAATGAAATAAAGCCACCCGGGAGATGTCGTCGGGGTCATATTTCACCTTGACGGTCTTGCCGGCCTGGAACTTGGGGACCGAGACCTCCGCGATCACCCCCATGGTCACGGCCTGGAAGGCGTTTCCCCCCTCGGGTTTCACTTCCAGCAAGAACTGCATGACGGGGCCGGTATCAGTTATGTTTATGCCCAACTCGAAAGCCTTGAGGATGACCGCTTGCGCTTCCATGCCCTCTGCCAGTATCTCGTCCATCAGCTTCTCGTTGTTCTTGAGCATCTCCGCGATCTGCCTTTCCTGTTCATCCTTGGGAGTGGTGGTGGCGAGGTTGCCCAGCTCGCCATCCTCGTTGCCGCCGATCGCCACTTCACTGGGGTTGGCCGGATCCACCATCACCGGGATCATCGTTCCGGGCTGAAAGGAGGCGGTCTCCTCTATAGGCACCAGGCCCCTGGTCTTGGCCTCGTAGGGCTCGCCCTCGTCGGGAAAGACCTCGAGGGTGAAATCGTACTGCTTATATATGTCGTTGACGACCGTACCTGTGTACCTGGCAGTGACGATCCTGGCACGGGCTGGCTTCCCTGTTTCCATCAGCCGTTCGCTTTTCATCATGGACTTGAAAAAGAAAAAGTAGATGAATCCCAGTATCGCCAGATCGATAACGGTAATAAGGGCACCCGTGCCCAGATCGTATGCGAACATGACCACGATCCCGGCGATCAGAGACGTCGCTGCGACGAAATAGAATATCCTGGTGGACCCTATCAAGACGCCGACCTCCTGCTGGTGATACATCTTGCGCATGCCATGCGGCCGAGAACCCTTCCCATCGGTCATATTGTAGCATCGGGACTTCGTGTGACGGGAGTGATGTGGAAAAGTTGGATGATAGAATAATCATGTCGGGAGGCACATACGGGATATATCGATCAACCATTTTTCAGTGAACTCAGATCAGGATTGAGGTAAGGCCTGTAAGCAGGAGACGGGAGGAGAGCCGTATTTGTGAGAACCAAAGCCCTTAACAGATTATTGCTGATGATTATCCTCGCCCTTGTTCTGTGCGTGTCGATGACCATCGGCTGCGGTAATGGAGATGAGAGTTCTGGAAATGAAGGGGCGATGAACCATGATGACACGAGCCTTGGGTCTATTACCGAACCGGAGATCATGACGACCGCAGATGGCGTCCAGTTTGTACGTACTCCCGATGCTTGTTTCGAAGACCTCACCGACTTTCCTTACGAGGCGAGGTATGTGGAGATAGACGGCCTTCTTCAGGGTTACGTGGATGAGGGTTCCGCCGATGCCGACCCTATACTTCTGCTGCATGGCGAGCCGAGTTGGTCATACCTGTATCGCAAGATGATCCCGGTGCTCGTGGAAGGCGGCCACCGGGTGATCGCCATGGATCACATTGGTATGGGAAGGTCGGACAAGCCGATAGATATCGAGTATTACAGCTATACAGGGCACATCAGCCGGCTTGAGAAGTTCATAAGATATCTGGATCTCGAACACATCACTTTATACTGTCAGGATTGGGGTAGCCTGATAGGGCTTCACGTCGCTGGGGAGAACCCTGAATGGTTTGACCGCATCGTTGTCAGCGACGGCACCCTTCCACTTGTTCCTTATGGATTTGAGCCTTATCCACCGGTCGAAAACCCAGAAGAGATCAATACCGAATTAGTTTCGCCATTTTCCGCTATTCCACCGCAGCAGCCTCCTTTCTACGATGAAGAGGGCAACCGCTTGATCCCCGGCGACCCGGAAACATCTTTCGCGGATTGGATGGTTTACTCCATGACCGCCGAGTCGTTTCACCCCGCTGAAGTGGTCGAGGCCTTGACTTACTTCGAAGTACCGCCAGAAGTGGAAGCCGCTTATGATGCTCCGTTCCCCAGCCGGATTTACATGGCGGGACCGCGCGTCTTCCCGTCGCTGGTTAATGATCTTTCAGGAGTCAACGGCAAAGCATGGAAAGGCTTGACCACATACGAAAAGCCCTTCCTGACCATCTGGGCGAGCAACGATCCGGGCAATCTCGGATCGAAGGAAACCCAGGATAATCTGATAGACAACATTCCAGGTGCCGCAGGGCAACCGCATGTACGACTCCCTGAGGCGAGTCACTTCATCCAGGAAGACCAGGGCGCGGAAGTTGCCCGACGAATAAACGAGTTTATCAAGGCCAATCCTCGTTAGCACGTAAGGGCTCAGGACGTTTAAAGCAAGTGCCTGATGAACAGTCGATCGTACAATTGCATTCATAAGAATATTAAAGCGGAGCATAAGCTCACGCTTGGTTTGCTGCCTCCCCGTAGTTGACGAAGTTTGAACCAGGGGATATCCTATTCGCCGCTCCACTTCGGTTCGCGTTTTTCCATAAAGGACATGGCTCCTTCAACGGCGTCCTTACTGGTGATGATCTCCTCGAATTTCTCGGCGCTGAATTCGTAGCCGCCCAGGCCCCGGTTAATGGCTTCCTTGGTGAATTTGACCGCCAGGGGGGCTGCCTTGCGCATTTTCTCCAACATGACATCCACAGCGCCCATCAGGTCTTTCAACGGCACCACCTGGTTGACCAGGCCGATGCGCAGGGCTTCGCGGGCGGGTATACGCTCGCAGGTCATGACGAGCTCCTTGGCCTTGGCCCGCCCCACCTCATCCGCCAGCCGGATCATGGCATACGGGCAGGTAACCCCCCTGATGGGGCCGATAAAGCCGAACTCGGCCTCTTCGGCGGCGACGATCATATCGCACATCAGGGCGAGCTCGGCTCCATGACCCAGGGCGTAGCCGTTTACCGCGGCGATGACCGGCTTGGGACATTGGATGAGTTTGATGGCAACGGATGTGCCCGATGCGACGTCCAGCTCCTGCCTGATCATGGTGATCGCTTTGACCGGATCGCTGAAATCCGCTCCCGAGGAGAACATACCGCTAGCGCCGGTCAGAACGACAAAGCGGAGGTTAGCATCGGCGACCGCATCGTCGATGGCCTGGCCCAGCTCCTCGGTAAGTTCGAGGGAGATAGCGTTCTTTCTTTCGGGCCGGTTCAGGGTGATGACGGAATAATCGTCTTTGACCTCATACAAGAGCGTTTGAAAATCCATGACAGCCCTCCTTGCTGGTTTTCCCATATCCTATCACTTACGAGGTCAGGTCTCGAATATCGAATTAGCAACCATAATATGGCAAGAAACTCGATTATCGAGACCCGACCCCCTGGATGGACAGGGAATCCACGGTGTGCCGGGGGAATAGGATAAACACCAGTGCGACCAGGGTGCAGATCGAGCCGCAGATGAGGAAGGCCCACGGGGTGGATATCGTATCAGCGAACAATCCGACCAGCTGGCCTCCTATCGAGAATCCCGCCGTCTGCGCGAGGGAATAGAAACCCAGTACCATCCCTCTCATTTCAGGGTCCGTATGAGTGTCAAGCACTGCTACGACGGTCGAGTTCAACATCAGGAAGCTTCCGCCCAGCCCTACCATGAGGATGATCGTCACGGGGTACGACCTCGAGATAGAGACTCCTATAAGGAGGGGGCCGAAGAACGCGCTCGATATCTTCAATAACGCCTTCGCCCGGTAACGGCGTGCAAGGATGGTCAATGCTACCACTCCGACGAACGATCCCAACGCCGCGGAACTCCACAGCCAGCTGTATGCGCTTGCGGATCTATTCAGAACATCTGTGGTTAGCGAAGGGAGCAGCACGGTGGTCGAGGCCCCGAACAGGCATATAGCCCCCAGGATCAATAGCGAATTGGTCGCCCATTTGAAGCGGCGAATATACCTCCAGCCTTCGGCGACATGACTTGCGAGGTAGGCCAGCGTTTTCTTCGAGGGCTGGTGTGCGGGAGCCGCTCCCGCTTTGACCAGCGAAACGGCCGCGATAACGAATATATAACTCGCGGCATTGAAATAGAATGCAGCTGAAGCAGACCAGGTGCTGAGGATCAGTCCTCCCAGGAAAAGGCCAAGAAAGCGCGCGATGCGTTTGAGCAGGTTGTTCAAGGTCACCCCGTGTAGCACGTCCTCCTTCGGAAGAAGGTCCGGGATAACCGCCTGCCAGGCGGGAGTGTTCAGTGCCGTGGCGATTCCGGTTACCATTACGATCGCGAATATGACGCCGATCGTGGGCCATCCGAAACTGGTGGATACGGCGAGGGCAAGTGCGCCAAGCATCATGCAAACCTGGTTGACGAGGATGAGTTTCTTGCGGTTCACGCGATCGGCCAGTGCGCCGGCAAAGAGTACCAGCAGGATCACGGGAAGGCAAGCCATCAGGTTTGTCGTTCCCACCAGCGCGTTGGAACCGGTGTTCTCGCTTACATACCATGTGAGTGCACCTGTCTGGATCCAGTTGCCGACGGTACCCAATGAGGCTCCGGCAATGAATACAGCGAAACCTCGATGGCGAAGCACCGAAAGTAGCCCCGCGTGGAAGAGTTCTCCCGGGGCAGCTACTTCAACGCTACGGTCGTGGTTGCTTTTTTTCATATGCGGAGGCGGCACTCGTTTTTCCACTCGTTCGTACATCGCGGCGAAGGATCTTCTGAACCTTGACTGCACGGTATAACTCGTAGTCCTTTCCCTCTCGTGTGATGGCTTCCGGGGGGCAGAAGGCAAGACATCTCATGCATTGCTGGCACTTGTCACCAAAGGTCGGGATGCCTCCGGAGGTGATATTACCTACGGGGCATAGTTCAGCACAGATGCCGCACTGTATGCACGCCTCGGGGTCAACACGGTAATTCCTCGCCGCCCCTGCCATGCCGGACCATATTCTGGGGCGTGAAACCATCCAGTAGAAAGCGCCGGAGAGGGCAGGCACGCGGCGCCACCTGGCTTTGCCGTCGAGCAAGTCCACGGCATAATCCTCCGCCTCCTCGAGCCCGCGGGAGGCCCTGTTCCTGTTCTTTGCCTCGTCCAGGCAGGACGGATACCAGCTGTTCGGCATCTTTATCTCCCTGGCGCCGATGGTGGTATAGCCCTTGGCGCGCAAGACCTTTCTCATGGGTCCCACGACGGCGCCGGAGAACATCATCATAGTATCGACCATGAAGACTTCGCTGCCTTTTGCATCCGGTAGAGAGCGGACGAAGTCCCATACGAATCTGAACGTCGACTGAACTGCTACCGGGAAAGCGATGCCGATGACGTGCGAGGTATCGGCCTCGCAAGGGTCCGACTTCTCTATCCGGAACAGGTTGACGGTCTTGCCGCCCTCCTTGAATATCTCCGCCATCTTCTCAACGACGAGGAGCGTGTTGCCGGTACCGGTGAAGTAGTAGAAATCAATGCAATCGCTCTTCATGCGTGAAGCCGCTCCATTCCAATACATATTTTCCCATATTTGACCAAGAACCTGGATATGTAGCCGGCGGGGGAATTCGAACCTTCAGAAACCAAAACTAAGGCCTAACTTCTTCGGGGAGACGATCTAGGATCGCTTTATAGACCTGTTTGGCAAGCGCTAAAGCTTCATCTGCCTCTAGTGCTGTCGGCTCTTCGGGTTCACCAGGATAGCGAAACTTCCATGCATACTCAGTTAGGACTGCTGCCCTTTGAAGCAAGACTTCCAGAGTGCCATCCAGTTTGGAGCATTGCTCTCCCAGTTCCACAAGATTATGGGTCTTCCGAAAAGGGGTATCACTCCAGGACAAGAAGCCCTTCAGCGATTTTTCGACAAGTTGCTGAGCGTGAAAAACGATGTCCGGCGTGATCGGCGGATCCGCGATGCGCTCATGTTCTGCCGCTCTCAGATCGACTTCCGCCTTCACTAGCCATCCCTTGGCCTCTTCAACCCTGACAGGATCATGCGGCATACAGGATTTTTCCCTCCTCCGCGATGGTGGCAGACAGCGATGCCTTGAGATGTAAACGACTCTCGAAATAATTCTTAGTCCAGACCAGTACATCTGCCGCTGCGCCAGTACCCCACAGCCTTTCATAAGCTAAGCGACTACGTCGACGCTCTAGAGGAGCATTATCCGGAACGATAACCAACAGATCATAGTCGCTATCAGGCCCGGCATCCCCCCTGGCTATGGATCCAAAGAGAATTATACGCTCAGGTTGATATGCCTCAATGAGGCGGCGGACTATCTCATCGAGAACATCATCCTGCGATTGCCCCGCTTTGTTTTCCATAAATCGACTCCTTACGCTGGCTCTCATTTTAGCATGTCAGAATGACGTTGAGATGTTTATCGCTGAAGCAGATGATTCATTATTCTGAACCCGAATTCGATTATTGAGGGGATGCTAAAATATTGGCATTGCCGTAGCTGATGCAGCTTAATCGGAGCGATGTTCTTTGGGATTGCCGGGCACATGCGATGCCTGCGGATACTGAAACGTCGGGATTTATTTGAGGAGGACAATGGACATGGACGAGAAACTGCTCTTCAGGAAGGGCACCTTTGAGCTTCACCCGGATGCGAACTTCAACTTCCAGATGAACAGGTTGGTGATGTGGAGCGGTGCCGACCTGGAGGAGGTTAAAGCCGTCGCGCAGAAGATAACGGACCTGGGATCGTGGGTATCCACATTCCTCGCTCTGGGAGAAAAGGCGCTGAGTGAGGGGCGCACGCAGCAGGCCATGGCCTATTTCCGCGGGGCCGAGTTCTTCATCTACGATGATATCGAGAAGAAGAGACGGACAGGAGAGAAAGCCAACGGCCTCTTCTACGAGCATTACTCCCACGTATTCGAGGACGGGCTCATAAGCAGGGAGAGCGTACCTTATGGGCAGGGATACCTCCCCGTCTGGGTAGCCAGGCCAGAAGATAACAGGAGCGCCGGCACCATATTGCTGCACGGAGGTTTCGATTCCTGTATCGAGGAGTTTCTCGGAGCGATCCTGTATTTACGGCAGAGGGGTTATAACGTCTATCTCTTCGATGGGCCCGGACAGGGCGAGGTGCTTAAGAAATACGGCATTCCCATGACCTATGAATGGGAGAGGCCGGTAAAATCTATCCTCGATCACTTTGGCCTTGAAGGCGTCACCATAGTGGGGCTCTCGCTGGGAGGGATGCTCGCCCCTCGTGCCGCAGCGTTCGAGCCCAGGATAGAGAGGGTGGTGGCGTGGGGAGTCATGCCCAACTTCCAGGAAGTCGTCTTATCTACCCGTCCTCGCATTCTGCGGCTGCTGGCGGAAGTCGCTCTGCGCTTGAGGTTGAAGCTCCCGATAAACCTGTCATCGGAGAGAGAGATGGCCAGGGACACCATGGCGGAATGGGGGATCAAACACGGCATGTATGTCTTCGGGGTGGATTCACCCTACGACTATCTGGCAACGGCGGATAAGTACCAGATGTTGAACATTGCCGAACTCATTACCCAGGATTTCCTCCTACTCGGCTCGACCAGGGACCATTTTATCCCTAGCGGCTTCTACAAGGAAGTGATAGACAGCCTCGTAAACGTCAAGTCACTGACCTTCAGGCTCTTCACCGAGAGAGAGGAAGCGGAGAACCATTGCAATGCGGGCAATACCCGGTTGGCCCTGGACACTATCATCGATTGGATAGCCGAGATGAGCCGATAGGGTCGGGGGGAGCATATTTGTGCCTCATCAGGGGAAAGGTACCCCCCGACTTCTGTCTGGCTCGTTGTCTCTGGAAAACGTTCTGTGAAGTAGGCAGTGATTAGACCCCAATTCAATCATGCGGTCTCACCGGTGAGCTCGGCGATGGAGGCCCGTACCACCTCGATGAGTTCGTCCCTCTGCTCCAGGGTGTAGACGGAAGCGTCGACGGTCGCGCCGATACTGAAGGAAACCTCCTGGTCGAGGTAGAAATCCCATTTCCGCGGGGGCATCACCTTCTCCGTGCCCTGTATCCCCACCGGGATGATGGTGGCTCCCGCCTCAATGGCGGTGATGAACCCGCCCTTCTTGAAAGGCCCGAGCTTACCCTCAGCGGAGCGGGTGCCCTCGGCAGCCACCCATAACAATACGCCGCTCTTCATTACCTTCCGAGCCTCGGCCAGCGACTGCTTGGCCTTCTCCAGGTCGGACCGGTCGATGAACACGAACTCCCCGCAATCCAGCGCCTTGCCCCAGATGGGCACGCGGCGGAGTGCCTGCTTGGTGAGGAAGCGCAAGCTGCCGGGGAGGCTGGCCACCGACACGGGGATGTCGTAAAGGCTACGGTGGTTGCACATCACCATGTAGGGTTTGCCCGGCTCCAGCTTCAGGTTGTAGGGGTCGTTGACGGTGCGGCGCATCCTCACCGAATCGCATAAGGTGTTGGCGTACCAGCGAAATATCCTGTCGCCGTAAGCACGGTCATATCCGCTCCCGAGGTAGACCTTGTAGATGTTGAGTAAGGATATCCGCAAGGTGGCGTAGATAGCTACCAGCATGAGCCACAGTTTCTTGGGCAGTTTTGCCTTCATAAAAGACCTCCCTAGCTTTTAAACATGCTCAATTCTCACCTTAAAACGCCGGGGAAGCAAGAGCCGGTCGATATATCGTCATGATCCAGGAGGGGTCACGATCACTGCAACCGCTAATGGGTACGGAGTATCTCAACTACTGCCATGTTGCAGTTGCCGCCGGGAGGATCGATGACGTAAAGGGTTACTGAACTGGGCATTGCTTAGGCCCGGGGAGAAGCGGAGGCTTACGGCTTCGCTTATTCTACTGGCCCCCCGTAGTGGACGAAGTTGGAACCAGGAAATGAAGCCTGAGCAAAGAAATTGCGATTCCGGCAGTATTTCATGCAGCCCGAGAGTTTAATGAGTAATGTTGCAGAGTGTTAGAATAATGCCACCAGCAGGGCATGTTGCGGAAATATCAGAGTTATATGGTGATGAGTGACATCTGGAGGTAGAAAGGTAGATCCCGGCTGGGAGAAATCGGGGTTGCACTGCCATGGAGATCTTTACAGGCAGGATAGCCATCGTTACCGGCGCTGCTTCGGGGATAGGGCGGGAGCTTGCCCTGGAGCTGGCGCGAAGGGGAGCGAAGGTGATCCTGGCCGACATCGATGCCGTGATGCTCGATGAAACCCTACAATCGATAACCGACACCGGCCACGAAGCTACAACGGCGATATGCGATGTCACCGACTTTGCGGCAGTCAAGGCATTGGTGGAGGAGACCGCAGCGGAAAAAGGCCGGCTGGATTATATTTTCAACAACGCGGGCACCTGCATCATGGGGGAGACTCAAAACCTTTCCTATGATGATTGGCGGGGGGTCATAGACCTGAACCTCTACGGCGTGGTTAACGGTACCGCCGCCGCGTATCCGATCATGGTAAGGCAGGGATGCGGGCACATCGTCAATATCTCCTCCTTTGCGGGTTTGATGCCCGTTGCCGGACAGGTTCCCTATGTGGCTAGTAAGTACGGCGTAGTGGGGCTTTCCAACGCATTGCGTATAGAGGGTTCACTGCATGGGGTGAAGGTCAGCGTGGTATGTCAGGGAATGGTGAAGACGCCCCTCTACCTGACAACCAAGACAGTCGAGATGGATAGAGACAGCATAATCGACATGCTGCCCGCGGCTATGCCCCCGCAAAAATGCGCGCGTTTCATCTTGGATGGCGTCGAGAAGAACAAGGCGATTATTCTGATATCCCCGGTGACAAAACTCTTCTGGATACTGCAGCGTTTAAGCCCCGGACTCGTGCGCAGGATCTTCGAGTTGATGTTTAAAAGGGTCCTGCGTATCGCGAAGGTTGATGATTAGAATTAGTGTAGTCGGGAGATGTATATGAGAACCGTTGCTCAAGGAATGGCAGGACTGATAAACGGAGGAGGTTGCCATGGCGATAGAGGGAATGGATCGGGAGACGAACGAACGGCTCGACAAGGTAATACAGATGCGCCGGTCGATCAGGTCGTTTACAGAAGAGGTGCCTCCACGCCAGCAGATCGAACAGGTCATCGAGGCGGGCCTGCTGGCTCCATATGCCGCCGCCGCGCTGGAAGGGGTGAAGCTGTTCCGCCGTTTCTTTGTCTTCGAGCGCGGCGGAGAGAGCATTGAGAAGGTTGCGGAACTGGCCGTCGAGCACATGAAGGCCGTGGCGGCTGGCTTCAAGCAGCAATGCGAGACAGATCCTGCATTTGCAGAGAAAGCGGGGCCGTTCGTGAAACGCATGGAGATTGTGGTCTCTTCAGGAAAACTCCCGATCACAGAAGCGCCTTACTTTATTGTGATCGCTGAGAGGGCGGGCTTCCCTCCCGCGGAAAAGCAGTCACTTGCGCACGTGCTGGAGAACATGTGGCTCAAGGCGACTGCCCTGGGCCTTGGTTTCCGCCTCATATCGCTTATCGCAAATCTCGCCCACAACGAGGATTTCTGTAAGCTGATCGGGGTGATACCCGGCGAGTTCGCCTTTGATGGTTGCAGCATCGGATACGCCACCGAATGGCCGCCCCCGACTCCCAGGCCTTCTTTCGACGAAGCGGTAACCTGGTTTGCGTCCTCCCCGTAGTGGACGAGGTTTGAACCAGTATGTATAGCCTGAAAGGGAAAACCACGATTCCAGCAGGTTTGTCGTCAACTTGCCAATCATAAGCCTGCTGACATCTCGGGCTGCTTCTGGCCACTTTTCAGGAGCCCATTAGACGGCGTTTTTTTCGAAGATAGGATTTGGATCCATGGACCACGATGGATCATTGTCCACTTTCAACAAATCTTTCCTTGGTCATATCACGTGCATCAGACATGATCTTCTTGAAATCATCCATAACGGAGGCAGGAATGTTGAGCTTGCTTGATACGAAGTCCGAGTCAAGGTCCGTTACTGCTGCTGTTATTCTGTCCGCCCAGGCTCTAACATCCCGGGGGTCGTTGCCGTATCTGTCGAACATATGCGTGACCAGGGCTCCCCATCCGTACAGCGCCAGGACTAGTTTCAGCAGGTGATGGTCCTCCAGGCACTGCGCCCTCGAGTAGGGGAGCTCCTCCGAGTGGTATTCATTATATGAGGCGGACAGGTTGTCGTAGTAATAATTCATCATTTCCTCTTCATGTTTCCGTCGGATCTCCACGTCGGTGGACATGACAATACAATACGATGCATCCCAGGTCCCGAGGCTGGCGTTGGCGAATTGCCAGTCGACCAGGGCTATCGATCCATCGTCATACCACATTATATTTCCCGGCCGGCAGTCCCCGTGTCCTACGGTCAGCGGATGACCTGTGAAGTACTTATAAAGCGCTGCCCACAGTTGCTTGCACACCGCCTCTTTCTTCGTTATGTAATCCAGGAACCACAGGTAACCCACCGCATGCTGGTCGGGGATCCAGTCCAAAGAGGGGTCCTCGAAAACCCTGCCCCAGAACTTGGCATGCATCTTCGCTATGTTGCTAAGGACGGCCTTCGTCTGTTCTGCGGTGCACCCTATATAGTCGTCCACGCGGTGGTCCGGGTGCAGCGACTCCATGACTATCACTGCCCTGTACAGTGCCGGGATTGAATGGGTATAAAGACAGCCGGCGGTTACGAGAGGGATCTTCTCTGACAGACTCTTGTAGAATTCCACCTCGCGGTTAAGCCCGCTGTAGAGGGCTGATTTCAACGCATTGAGCACCAGGGGCTCGTTTTTCAGGGAGAGGAACTTGACGATTATGTCTTCCGTCCTGGAGCTGCTGTCTCCATCCAGATAAGTCAACTTCAACCCGGTGATGAACTGGTCCTTGCCGCGTTCTTCACGAATTACGGAGTAAGTATCGAAGGATTCGACTTCACCTATGGAAAGGCTGTCCTTGATGCTGTCGATCAACTTGGCAGGGTTCTTTTTCAGATCGTCCGTAGATCGATTGAAGGAGATGGGTATCATGAAACTGAAATGGTCTTCGACGAAGATGGTAAGGGTGTAGAAAGCAAACGAAAGAGAATTCTGCAATCTGGATATCCTGTCAGCCTTCATGACTTGCTGCCCCTTTCTTCTCAATGAAGCCGCCCGATGGCCCTTATCCTCATGGAGCGTCTTGTATCGATCAAGCCGCTAACACCCTTTTCACCTTCACCCACAGGGTTTTCTCTTTTTACGAGGTTAATATGAGGTTGGCGCTCTCTTATTGCACATCAGGCAATGAGCGCCTGTGCTTCTGAGGTACTATGATGAGAAATCCAGATTTATAATAATGAACGCGTTCATAATTCGTCAATCCCCTTTTTGCCGGGGGTCGGCAGAGCTGCCTGTGGGTAAAAGAATCTGCGGGGGTGCGGTTCCATTTCCGTCTCTAATCCGACTTCGCGCCCTGCAGGAGAAGGTCGATGGACATATCGAACATATGTTCCAGGCTGTCATGCTCAACGATCTTGGGATCTTTAAGGAGCGCAAGCTCGATCAGGCCTGCTGCTATCCTCCAGCATAGGATGCTGAATGCATAGGGATCGAGGTCCTTGCGGAAGACGCCGGCATCGATCCCCTCCTGCACGAAGCCGCTTCCGTAGTTCAGAAACTCCATGATGGCCGCAATAATATCGTTGAGCGTCTTCTCGGAGATGTTCTGCCTGAATCTCTCCACGAAAAGATCCTGCACCACGCGGAAAACCATGGGCACGCGCATGGAATATTCTATGAAGGTGAGGTAAATAGCCTTTATCTTCCCTTCCAGGCTCTTCTTTTTCTTGACGTTCTTCGCCAGCTCTCCCCTAAAACCCTCGAGGCCCTTTATGCAGACCATGAGGTAGAGCTCTTCCTTGCTCTTGAAGTAGAGGTATACGGTTCCCTTGGATAGCCCTGTCATCTCTGATATTGCCTCCAGGGTGGTGCCCTGGAACCCCCGAGCTGAGAAGAGCTCCTCCGCCGCTTCGAATATCGCGTTACGGTTATCGATCTTCTTCTGTTCTCTGCGCGAAAGCTGGTTCATTGATTTGGCGGCCCCCTTAGGCTTTATGGGTCGAGATATCCTTCGGCTCAAGTCAATTATCAATCGGAAGGGAAATGGCCATCGCCCTCCTCTCCATATTCTGGCATGGGATCGCCTTGCATTCCAGCGCACAGTTTCAGCATGAGAGATCATGCAGTGTGAGCATAAGCGGAGCGTATTGTTCCTTCTAGGTTTGCTGTCTCCCCGTAGTGTACGAAGTTAGAGCCAGGATTAATTGCATGACCGCGGAAGAAATAATTCCTGCTTTCCAAGTAGAGCAACAAGCAATCATCAGGTAACTTCTTTAACCACAGGCAGCATTTCCGTTTCATTATTTGCTGAAAAGGTCATCACACATATTGGGATCACGGAGCAACGTCGAAAGCGCCCCACTTTGTGATGTCGATAGTAGTACCCTCTCCTGACATGGTGCACTGTTCTCTCGAGACTGGATTTCTCCCACTTTTTGTGTCACCTGGTAATCCCCTCATCACCGCATCATCAGCGCGAAAACACCCCAGCCCAGGTATTCACGCGTGTAAGCGGCATAGCGCTGGGGTTCCGAGGTCAGTTTGGCTCGAACGTCTTTCGCGAACTCGTCGTCGGGATTGGCTTCAAGCCATCGGCGCATAGTGAGCCACTTAGTCGCCTCATATCTGTCCCAGCTGTCTTGGTCTGCCAGAACCATTTCCACGACGTCGTAGTTGAGATGGTCGAAAGAAGCGATAAGTTCTGGAAGCATGAGAAAGTCGGAGATTGAGCCGGCAAGACACCCCTTGGCGACATCTTCCGTCGGCGGTAGCTGCCGCCAGTAGGGCTCGCCGATGAGGATGATCCCTCCAGTGCGGAGGCTCTGCGCCAGAAGCTCGATGGTGCCGACGACTCCCCCAGCAATCCACGTGGCACCGAGGCAGGCTGCCACATCCGCCTTTTCGTCAGAGACGTAGCCGGCGGCATCGCCATGGATGAACTGGACTTGATCGGCGACACCGAGTTCTTCAGCGCGGAGTTTCGCTTGCTCAGTGAATAGCTGGCTCATATCGATGCCGGTGCCGATGACTCCGTAATCGCGTGCCCAGGTGCACAGCATCTCCCCCGA